>NZ_JAHKRK010000131.1 GCF_019396355.1 Pseudonocardia nigra | reverse complement strand
TCGCGGTGTCCGGTCGGGCAGCAACGGCTCCAGCCGTGCCCACTCCGCGTCGGTCAAGTCGTGGCGATCAAGCACAGAAGAGATCTACCGCAGCCGACCCGCATGATCCACGGGACACGCTCTAGGCCACCGGCGCTCCGGCGGCGGGCGCCAGCATCGCGTTCACCTCGTCGAGCGGCAGCCCGGCGAGTCGCGAGAGCTGCTCGGGCCGCAACCCGGACCCGGCCAACCGGCGCAGGACGTCCCCGAGCGCCTCGCGCTCGTGCCGCATCTCGTCGGCGAGCCGTTCCAGTCTCCCGCGGCACGCCTCGAGTTCGAGGGTGGCGCCGACGGCCGCGTCCGGGTCGTCGAGGAGCACCGCGAGCAGCCGGTCGCGGGCGTCCCCGCCGGTGCGGAAGGCGGCCTGCTGCGGCTGCGCGGCCGCCGGGGGTCCCCCGTTGCTGTGCCCCCCGTCGACCTGCGGTGCCGGCGTGGCCGCCGCGAACGGCACGGCCGCGGCGTGCGCCGACCCGTCGGCGCCGGAGCCCGCCTGCGCGCCGGTCGGCGGGGCGGGATCGGCAGCGGGCGCCTGCTGCACGGTCTCGGTGGGCGTCGAGTGCTCCGCGGAGTCGCTCGTCCGGGCCGGCTCGTCCACCCGCTGGTCCGAGGTCCTCGGCGTGGTGGCCGGCACGACCGCCCAGGGCATCCGGTCCACCGGCGGCGGGGCCGTCGGCGGGCCGGTGGGCGCGGCGGCCTCCGCAGGCGGCGCCACCTCCGGTGCCGGCGTCTGCTCCGGGTACCGGGTCGTGGCGTCCGGCCCCGAGCCGTCGCTCGACGGGACGCCGGTGTGCAAGGCCTCGGCCGGGCCGGCGCCGTGCGGGGACGCAGTGGCCTCGGCGGTGGGTACAGGCATGGGCGCGGGAGGCGCCGGCTCCGGCGGCGCTGCCTGCTGCCCCTCACGGGGCGCGGTCTCCGGGGCGGCGCCAGTGCCCGCCGGCACACCGGCGTGCGACGCCTCGGCCGACCCTCCGGCAGGCGCGTGCGCAGCGCGCTCGGCGACGTCGGCCACCGGCGCCGGCACCTTCGCGTGTGTCTGCTCGGGGCCAGCACCGCGGGCCGCGGCGGCGCGCACGGCGAACGCCTGGGCGACGGCGGCGGCGACGGTCCGGCCCGAACCCGCCCGATCCGACGGCGGCCGCTGCCCCTCGCCCGTGGGCGGGGCCGGGGCCTGGTGGTTCCCGGCCTCGGACGTTGCCGGCGTGCGTCCCGTCAGGGCGAGGTCCGGCACGGTCTGCGCTGCCGGGTCGGACGCCCCGGCCTGCTCGGACACCGGTGCCGGAGTGGCCGCCGCTGCCTGGGCGGGCGCCGCCGTGGATGGGGCCGCCGCTGCCTGGGCGGGCGCCGCCGTGGATGGGGGCGCCGCTGCCTGTGCGGGCCCCGCGGCCTGCGCCACGGCTTCCGCCGGTGCCGCGACGGGCGCCGTCGGCTCCCCGGCGTGCACGGACGCACCGTGCGGTGCGGCCACCGGCTCGGCGGCCGGCGCGGCCCGGCCTGCGTCCTGCTGGCCCGCCCCGTGCTCCGCGGCGGCCTGGTGCCCGGCCGGGGCCGTGGCCGCCCTCGCGTCCTGCTCAGGGGGTGCGGTCGCCTGCTCGTTCGCCCGGCCGGTGACCGCGTCGGCGGTCGGTGCGGCCGCGGCGCGCTGGTCCGGCGCGACGAAGGCGGCCGCGGCCGGCTGCGGGGTGCTCTCGGCGCCGCGCGTGGCGCTCTCGCCCGTCCAGTCGGCAGCGCTGGGTTCCGGGGTCTGACCGGAGGGTTTGCTGCGCCGCAGGATCAGGATCACGAGGACCAACGCGACCACCGCGACGATGCCCGCGCCTACCGGAACCAGGGTGTCCGCTGTGAGGGGCAGTTGCATGGCAGCGCACCGTACGCCGATTCAACTCACGATGCGCGACCAGAATCATCCGGAGCGTGATGCCGACGTCGACCTGTTGACACGGTCACCGCCGTTCGTTCCACCGTTGCCGGACGAGCCGCGACGCGGCTCCTCGCCCTGGTCGGAGGGGGTGTCCGTCTGATCCTTCCGCCCGGAGCCGCTGGGGCCCGCGTTGCGTGTACCCGGCTCGGAGGGCCCCGACGGCCGCACCGCACCCACCTTGACCGTGCTCTCGTCATCACCCTTCCGGGCAGGCTTTGCCTCGGCGTCGGAGGGCTGTTGGGCCGGCGGAACGGTGGGCACGAGGGCAGTGCGATCGCCGCGGGAGACGCCGGGGCCGGCGTGCGGCACGGCGGTGGTCTCGGGGTCGTTGCGTGGGCCCTGCCCGGCCGCCGGCCGGAACAGATCGCCCGGCTCCGGCTCGGGCTCGCTGCGCGGGCGCATCGATGCCGACTGCTCGTTCTGGCTCGCGGCGCTGTCGCCGGGACGCCGGGGCGCCGCGTTGCCGCCCGGGGACGGCTTGGGCGACGGCGACGGGCGCTGCCCCGCGGCGGTGCCGCTGCGCGGCTCGCTGCCGGAGCCGCCCTGCTGGCCAGCAGGCTTGGGCGACGGCGCCGGCTTCGGGGACGCGGGCGACGGCTGCGGGGGGCGCGGCGATGCGCCGCCCTGTGCGGGCCTGCCCGCCGCCGCGTCGGTGGACGCGCCGCCCGGCTTCGCGGTGCCCGGCGCTCGGCCCGGTGCGGGCTGCTGCTGGCGAGATGCGCCCTGCCCCTGCTGCGGTCGCTCGGAGCCCGCACCCCCGGATCCGGACGGCGTGCCGGGCGTGGGCCGGGGGCTCGCGGACGGGCGGTCCGAGCCGCTGGACGCGGCGCTCTGTGCCGCAGGCTTCCCCGGGGACGGCGGGCCGCCCGGCTGACCGGCGGCCGGCTTCTGCGCCGCCGGGCTGCTGCCCTGGCCGGCTGCGCCGGTCGGAGACGAGCCCGCGGCCGCGTCGCGCGGAGCGGCGCCCTCCCGTGCGGGAAGCGTGATCCGGGCGGTCGGCGCGGCGAGCATGCCCTCGAGCTGGCCGCGCATGCGGGTGAGCTCCGCCAGCAGGGAGTCGCGCTGCCGCACGAGGTCGGCGAGCTGCGCGCGTGCCTTCTCCTCCTCGGCGCGGGCGGCGGCCCGGGCCTTGTTGCGGATCTCGGCGGCCTCCTCCTCGGCGGCCTGCAGGATGCTCTGCATGCGGTCGGTGAAGCTGCCGATCATGTCCGGCGACTCGCCGCCGGGAGGCTGGGGCAGACCGGGACGCGGACGGGGCGTCGGGCGCGGACGACCCGGCGCGGGCACACCGGATGCCGGCGACTGGACCGGGAGCGGCTGGCTGCGCGCCACCTCCAGGTCGGCCCGCATCCTGGCGAGGACCCGCTGCAGGTGGGCGACGTGCTCGTCAACCTGCCTGCGGTCGTAACCGCGGAGGACGACATCGAAACGTGGGGCGCCGAACCCTCCCGCGTCAGCCGTCATCGTTGGCCCTCCCCGAGCTCGTCAGCACCCTCCACTTCGCCGAGGGTAGGTAGATCGACGTGGTCAAACCCGCTCGTTCACCCTGACGGAGCATACCGAGAGACGCACGTTGCGCCGTCCGCCGGTGCGCAAGGGCGCCGTGACCAGCCTCCGCACGGGTAACTCCGAACGGCCTACCATCGACGTGGTGGAGACCCGACCGACGCTCGATCCCGCGGCCGGATCGTCGGCGCTGCGGCGCACGTTGCACCAGCGCGGCCTGCGGATGACGCCGCAGCGGCAGCTGGTGCTCGACGCCGTCCGCGAGCTCGGCCACGCCACGCCCGAGCAGATCTGTGCGCAGGTGCAGCGGGCCGCGCCCGCGGTCAACATCACCACCGTCTACCGCACGCTCGACCTGATGGAACGGATCGGGCTCGTCCGGCACACGCACCTCGGACACGGCGCACCCACCTATTCGGAGCAGGAACACCAGCACGTCCACCTGGTGTGCCACTCGTGCGGTGCCGTGGGCGAGGCGCCCACCGACCTGATGGACGACCTCGCCGCGCGGCTGCGCGCCGAGTCCGGCTTCGAGCTCGACCCCTCGCACGTCGCACTGTCCGGGATGTGCCGGGCCTGCCAGGAAGCACCCGAGGAGACACCGTGACGGCAGCCGAGGGCGCACTGCCCGGGCTCGACGCCGACCCTGCCGTACCCGCCCATCGTGGCGATCCGCTGGCCGAGCAGCGGGCCATGACCCGCTCCGCCGCCGTGGTCGACCGCGGAAACCGCGGCGTCATCGCGGTGCCCGGCGAGGACCGCCTCAGCTGGCTGCACCTCCTGCTCACCCAGCACGTCAGTGAGCTCCCGGCCGACACCGGCACCGAGGCGCTGGTGCTCGACCTCAACGGCCGCGTGCTGCACCACATGGTCGTCGCGCACGCCCGGGAGACGGTCTACCTGGACACCGAGCCGGGCGACGTCCCCGAGCTGCTCGACTATCTGCAGAAGATGGTGTTCTGGTCCAAGGTCGAGCCCCGGGACGCCACCGACGAGCTCGCCGTGCTGAGCGTCGTGGGCCCGGACACCCCCGACGTGCTCGCCGCCGCCGGGGTGGCCGTTCCCGATCGGCCGCACGGCGTGGTCGCCCTGCCCGACGGGGCACTCGCCCGCCGCATGGCGTGGCCGGGGGCGGACGCGGTGGACCTGCTCGTCCCGCGGGACGCCCGCACGGCGTGGTGGGACCGCCTGACGGCCGCGGGCGCACGCGCGGCGGGCACGATGGCGTTCGAGGCGCTGCGGGTGGAGGCGCTGCGCCCGCGGCTGCACATCGACACCGACGACCGCACGATCCCCCACGAGGTCGGCTGGATCGGCTCGGCCGTGCACCTGACCAAGGGCTGCTACCGCGGGCAGGAGACGGTCGCCAGGGTGGCGAACCTCGGCCGCCCCCCGCGCCGGCTCGTGCTGCTCCACCTCGACTCCGGCGACGAGCGCATGCCCGTCCCCGGCGACCCGGTGCTGCGCGACGGCCGCGCGGTCGGCCGGGTCGGCACCGTCGCCCTGCACCACGAGCTCGGTCCGGTGGCACTGGCGCTGCTCAAGCGGTCCGTCCCGGTCGACGCGGAGCTCGTGGCGGGGGCGGAGGACCGCGCGGCGCCCGCCGCGATCGACCCCGCATCGGTGCCGCCGGAGGAGGGGACGCCGCCGCCCGGCCGCGCCGCCCAGATGCGCGGCGGCCTGCGCGGCTGACGCGCCGCTCACGCACCCCGTCTCCGCGCATGCACCCCGTCTGCGCCCATGCCCCCCATCGACGGGGAGCACCGGCTGAAACGGGGGGCACCGGCGGTCGGCCCGGCCGGCGCGCCCCGTTTGCGCGCATGCGCCCCGTTTGCGCGCATGCGCCCCGTCGACGGGGGGCACGGCCGAAACGCGGGGCACGGTCACAGATGCCCAGTAGGTGGGACAGTGGTCCCGTTTTGTGGGATCGCGTTGTACGGTCGGGGCGTGAGCGGGTGCGGGCGGTACCGGTGGGTCGTCCTGGCCGTTGGCACCCTCGCCCAGGCCGCCACCGCCACCTACTTCCTCGGGCTCGCCGCCGTCACCCCGGCCCTACGGGACCATTTCGGGCTCGGCCTGGCGGGGGTGGGCGCGCTCGTCGGCGTCACCTCGGTCGGCCTCGTCGTCACTCTCATCGCGTGGGGCAGTGCCGCCGACCGGTTCGGTGAGCGAGGCGTGATGGCGGTCGGGCTGGTCGGGGCGGCCGGGGCGCTGGGTGCTGCCGCGTTCGTCGCCGACCCGGTCGTCGCGGGCGGGCTCCTCGCGCTCGCCGGGGCGTCCGGAGCGAGCGTGAACGCGGCCAGCGGGCGGGCCGTGCTCACCTGGTTCCCGGCGGCGAACCGCGGCATGGCGATGGCGGTGCGGCAGACGTCGGTGCCGGTCGGGGCCGCGCTCGCGGCCGTCGCCCTGCCGTCGATCGCGGGCGCGGGCGGGGTCCCCGCCGTGTTCGCCACCCTCGCCTGCACCTGCCTCGTCACCGCGCTCGCAGTGACGATCTGGGTGCGCGAGCCGCCCGGCCGGCCCCGGACGCCCGGCGGGCCCGCCACGAGCGCCCGCACCGTCCTCGCCGACCGTCGTCTCCTGCGCCTGAGCCTCGCCGGGCTCCTGCTGGTGGTGCCGCAGTTCCTCGGGTCGGTGTTCCTCGTCGAGGTCCTGCACGACGGCTCCGGACTGCCGCTCGGGGTCGCCGCCGGGCTGCTGGCCCTCACCCAGGTGCTCGGCGCGCTCGGCAGGCTCGCGAACGGGGTGTGGTCCGACCGGGTCGCGAACAGGCTCGGTCCGCTGCGCGTCGTCGCGGTCGCCGTGGCCGCGGGCTTCGCCGTGTCGGCGGTGCTCCAGCCGGGACCGGGGCCGCTGCTCGCCGCCGTCCTCGTCCCCGCGGCGGCGCTCGCGATCAGCTGGAACGGGCTGGTCTTCACCGCAGCGGGCGAGCTCGCCCCGCCGGGCCGGGCCGCCACCGCGATGGCCGTGTCCAACACCGCGAACTACGTCGCCGCGGCCGCCACCCCGACGCTCGGCGGGCTGCTCGCGCAGGTCGCGGGCTGGCCCGCGATGCTCGGGCTGGGAGCGGTCGCCGCGCTCGGGGCCGTGGGAGCACTGCACCGGCTCGTCGAACCGGGCCGCCGCACAAGCGCCTCGAACCCCGGCCGGAGGACGTGAACCACGCGGAACCCGTCACACAACCGGTGCCACGTCGCACATGGTGCGGTCAGCAAGGTACGGTGGACACCAGGAGATTGATGAGATGAATGGGGCCGCCGAGACATCCGGCCGCCCCTTCCCTGTTGTAAGGGGGACCAGCCATGGGGCGCGGACGAGCCAAGGCCAAGCAGACGAAGGTGGCCCGTCAGCTCAAGTACAGCTCCCCCACCATGGATCTCGACGCGCTGCAGCGCGAGATCGGGGGCGGCACGGCACCCCACAACGGTGAGGTGGAGGACGACTACGCCGATCCGTACGCCCCTGACACGGGCGACGACGACGAGCCCCCGTACCGCCGGTACCGCTGACGCACCCGGCCGCGCCCGGACCTGACCGGGCGCGGCCTCCGGGAACGTCAGCTGGACAGCGTCAGCTCGAACGAGTACCTGCTCGCGCGGTAGATGTGTGAGCCGTACTCGACGGCCCGACCGCCGGCATCCCACGCCGTACGGGTCATCGTGAGCATCGGCGCACCCCGCGCGTCCCCGAGCAGGCGAGCCTCGGCCGCCGTGGCCGCCCTGGCGCCCACCACCTGGTTGGCCATCCGCGGCACATACCCGGCGGCGCGCAGCAGCTCGTAGAGCCCGCGTCCGTCCAGGTCCTCCCGCTTGAGCCGGAGCACCTCCACGGGCACGGCGTTGTGCATGATCGCCAGGGGTTCGCGACCGGCGTAACGCAGCCGCTCGAGCCATGTCACCTCGGCGCCCTCGGGCACGCCGAGCGCCTCGGCCACGTGATCGGGGGCCGGGCGCACCTCGAGCGTCCGGATCTCCGTGCTCGGCTGCTGCCCCGACTTCGCCAGGTCGTCGTAGAGGCTCGACAGCTCCACCGGCCTGCGGACCTTCGGGTGCACGATCTGCGTGCCCACCCCGCGCTTGCGTACGAGCATGCCGCGCTCCACGAGGTACTGGATCGCCCGCCGCATCGTCGGGCGGGAGACGCCGAGCCGCTCGGCGAGCTCGACCTCGTTCTCCAGCCTGCCGCCGACGGGCATCTCACCGTTCTCGATCAGGTGCTGCAGCCTGCTCGCGACCTGGTAGTACAGCGGCACGGGACTGCTGCGGTCCAGCGGCACCTCCGGGACCGGACCCCACGGCTCCGCACGCTCCACTGTTGCTCCTTCGGCGTTATGTCCTGACAAAGTGTTGACAGCTAAGGGCGCCCAGAGTACATCTTTCGAGGTGCCCGGGGTCACGCCCGGAGCGCAGCACCGGACGAGAGGACTGCGATGACGCCGGGGGATCACATGGCACAGGGCCCGCCGGAGGCGGCGGCGCACGAGGTGCTCACGATGGGCCGCATCAGCGTGGACGTGTACCCGCTCCAGGTGGGCGTGTCGCTGCGCGAGGTGCAGACCTTCGGCAAGTACATGGGGGGCAGCCCCACCAACGTCGCCGTCGCCGCGGCCCGGCACGGCAGGCGCAGTGCGGTGATCACGCGCACCGGCCAGGACCCCTTCGGCGAGTATCTGCACGACGCGCTGCGCGGATTCGGCGTGGACGACCGGTTCGTCACCCCGGTGCCCGGCCTGCCGACGCCCGTGACGTTCTGCGAGATCTTCCCGCCCGACGACTTCCCGCTCTACTTCTACCGCTTCCCCAAGGCCCCTGACCTGGAGATCCGCGCCGACGAGCTCGACCTCGACGCCGTGCGCGCCGCCGACGTCTTCTGGGTGACCGTCACCGGCCTGTGCCGGGAGCCCAGCCGCGAGGCGACGCTGCGCGCGTTGGAGGCCCGCGGTCAGCACCGGGGGACGGCAGCCGGCGGAGCCGGCGGGGTGGGTAAGCACGGCGTCACCGTCCTCGACCTCGACTACCGCCCGATGTTCTGGGCCTCCCGCGAGGAGGCCCGCGCCGTCGTCCGGGAGGCGCTGCGCCACGTCACGGTCGCCGTCGGCAACCTCGACGAGTGCGACACCGCCGTCGGCGTGCGCGAGCCGTACGCGGCCGCCGACGCACTGCACGGCCTCGGCGTGGACCTGGCCGTCGTCAAGCAGGGCCCGGCAGGTGTGCTCGCCTCCGACGGGACCACGAGCGTCGAGGTGCCTCCGGTCCCGGTCGACGTCGTGAACGGCCTCGGGGCGGGCGACGCGTTCGGCGGCGCGCTGTGCCACGGCCTGTTGTCCGGCTGGGATCTGGAGCGCACCATGCGGTTCTGCAACGCCGCCGGCGCGATCGTGGCGGGCCGCCTGGCCTGTGCGGACGCGATGCCGACGAGCGCCGAGGTGGAGGCCGTTCTCGAGGAGGCCGTCCGTGCGTGAGACCCGGCTGAAGGAGATCGTCGACGTGCGGGTGCGTCGGCCGGAGGCGGTCGCGGAGGCCGCGACCCGCAGGCGCAGGCCGGAGTCGCTGCTCGGCCACCACGGCAAGCTGATGATGATCGCGGCGGACCACCCGGCCCGCGGGGCGCTGCGGGCGGGTGACCGGCCGCTGGCGATGGCCGACCGCGGCGACCTACTGGACCGGCTGTGCCTCGCGCTGTCGCGCCCCGGCGTCAACGGCGTGCTCGGCACGCCCGACGTCCTCGAGGACCTGCTCCTGCTGGGTGCGCTCGACGACAAGGTCGTGGTCGGCTCGATGAACCGGGGCGGGCTGGCCGGCACCGCGTTCGAGATGGACGACCGGTTCACCGCCTACGACGCCGCCAGCATCGCGGCTGCGGGGTTCGAGGGCGGCAAGATGCTGGCCCGCATCGACCCGGAGGACGGCGCCACCGTCGCCACCCTGGAGAGCTGCGCCCGCGCGGTCGGCGACCTCGCCCAGCACCGCCTGATGGCGATGGTCGAGCCGTTCATCTCGCACCGGGTCGACGGGCGCGTCCGCAACGAGCTGACGACCGAGGCCATGGTCCGGGCGGCGTCCGTGGCCGCCGGGCTCGGGCCCACGTCGGCCTACACCTGGCTGAAGGTCCCGATCGTCGACGACATGGAGCGCGCCATGGCCGCCACCACCCTGCCCGCACTGATCCTCGGCGGGGAGGTGACCCACGACCAGGACGCGGCGTTCGCGAGCTGGAGCAAGGCACTTGCCCTGCCGACCGTGCAGGGCCTGGTGATCGGCCGGTCCCTGCTCTACCCGGCGAACGACGACGTGGCGGCGGCAGTCGACGCGGCGGTGGGGCTGCTGTGAGCGCGGGCGAGAAGCACATCGTGCGCCGCGGCGAGTCGGCCGACGGCACGTTCTCCCTGGTCGTCACGCCGGAGTCGGCGGGGTGGGGGTACAGCAGCCTGCGGGTGCTGGAGCTGCCCGCCGGGGGCAGCGCCTCGTTCGCCACCGGCGAGGACGAGATGGTGGTACTGCCGCTGTCCGGGTCCTGCTCCGTGGAGTGCGACGGCGAGACCTTCGAGGTGACCGGCCGCCGGTCGGTGTTCTCCCGCGTCACCGACTTCGCCTACGTCCCCCGCGACGCCGAGGTCACCGTGACGTCCGCGGGCGGCGGTCGCTTCGCCCTGCCCGCCGCCCGCGCGACCCGCAGGCTCCCCGCGCGCTACGGCCCCGCCGAGGGCGTGTCGGTGGAGCTGCGCGGCGCGGGCCAGGCCAGCCGGCAGGTGAACAACTTCTGCAACCCGCAGACCTTCGACGCCGACAAGCTCATCGCCGTCGAGGTGCTCACCCCGGCCGCCAACTGGTCGTCCTATCCCCCGCACAAGCACGACGAGGAGCGCGAGGGCGAGGCGCGGCTGGAGGAGATCTACTACTTCGAGGTGGATCGCGACGGCCCGGCGTTCCAGCGGGTCTACACCTCGGGCCCGGGCCGGGAGATCGACGTCTGCGCCGAGGTGCGCAGCGGTGACACCGTGCTCATCCCGCACGGCTGGCACGGGCCGTCGATGGCCACGCCCGGCTACGACCTCTACTACCTCAACGTCATGGCCGGGCCGGGCACCGAGCGGGCCTGGCTGATCTGCGACGACCCGGCCCACGCCTGGGTCCGCGGCACCTGGGACGACCAGGAGATCGACCGTCGGCTCCCGCTCACCACGACCGAGGAGAAGGTATGACCCTCCGGCTGACCGTCGCCCAGGCGCTCGTGCGGTTCCTCGCGAACCAGTACAGCGAGCGTGACGGCGTGGAGCAGCGGTTCTTCCCCGGCTGCTTCGGCATCTTCGGCCACGGCAACGTGGCGGGGGTCGCCCAGGCGCTGCTCGAGGCCCATTCCACGGGGATCGACCTCCCCTACCACCTGGCCCGCAACGAGCAGGGCATGGTGCACGCCGCCGTCGGCTACGCGCGGATGCGCAACCGGCTGCAGGCGATGGCGTGTACGGCGTCGATCGGCCCCGGCTCGACGAACATGCTCACCGGCGCCGCGCTGGCCACCACCAACCGGATCCCGGTGCTGCTGCTGCCGAGCGACGTGTTCGCCACCCGGGTGGCGAGCCCCGTGCTGCAGGAGCTCGAGGACCCGCGCACCTACGACGTGTCGGTGAACGATCCGTTCCGCCCGCTGTCCCGGTTCTTCGACCGGATCTGGCGCCCGGAGCAGCTCCCGTCGGCGCTGCTGGGCGCGATGCGGGTGCTCACCGACCCGGCCGAGACCGGCGCCGTCACGATCGCGCTGCCGCAGGACGTGCAGGCCGAGGCGCACGACTGGCCCGACGAGCTGTTCGCGAAGCGGGTGTGGCACATCGGGCGGCCGGTGCCCGAGCCCGCTGCGCTGGCCCGGGCTGTGGAGATCATCCGGTCGGCGCAGCGCCCGCTGCTCGTGGCGGGCGGCGGCGTGCACTACAGCGAGGCCACCGAGGCGCTGCGCCACTTCGCCGAGGCCACCGGCATCCCCGTCGCCGACACCCAGGCGGGAAAGGGCGCGCTGCTGTGGGACCACCCGCAGGCCGTCGGCGGGGTCGGGTCCACCGGCTCCCCGGTCGCGAACGCACTCGCCCGTGACGCCGATGTCGTGATCGGCGTCGGCACCCGCTACAGCGACTTCACCACCGCGTCCCGCACCGCCTTCCAGGCCCCGGACGTGCGGTTCGTCAACCTCAACGTCGCGGCGTTCGACGCGGCCAAGCACGCGGGCGAGATGCTCGTGGCCGACGCCCGCGTGGGCCTGGAGGCGCTCACCGCGGCGCTGGAGGGCCACAGCGTGGCCGACACGGGGTACGCCGCGCACCGCGAGGAGTGGAACCGGGTCGTCGACGAGGCCGTCCATCTCGGCCACGGACCGCTCCCGGCCCAGACCGAGGTGCTCGGCGCCCTCAACGAGGAGATGCACGCTACCGACGTCGTGGTGCAGGCGGCCGGCTCCATGCCGGGTGACCTGCAGATGCTGTGGCGGGCGCGGGACGCGAAGCAGTACCACGTGGAGTACGCGTACTCCTGCATGGGCTACGAGATCGCCGGCGCGCTGGGGATCAAGATGGCGGCCCCCGACCGCGAGGTGTTCGCCCTGGTCGGCGACGGCTCGTACCTGATGATGGCCCAGGAGCTCGTCACCGCGGTGTCCGAGGGGATCAAGCTCAACCTCGTCATCGTGCAGAACCACGGGTTCGCCTCGATCGGCTCGCTGTCGGAGTCGCTGGGCTCCCAGCGCTTCGGCACGGCCTACCGCTACCGCAACCCCGACACGGGTCTCCTCGACGGCGGGCGCCTCCCGGTCGACCTCGCCGCCAACGCCGAGAGCCTCGGCGCCGACGTCATCCGGGTGCGCACCATCGGGGAGTTCCGGGACGCGATCGCGCGCTCCCGCGCCTCGGAACGGACCACCGCGATCCACATCGAGACCGACCCGCTCGCGCCCGTCCCCTCGTCGGAGAGCTGGTGGGACGTGCCCGTGTCGGAGGTCGCCCAGCTGGAGAGCACCCGGCAGGCCCGCAAGTCCTACGAGGCGAGCAAGGCCGCGCAGCGCCCCCTCCTGGGCCCGCTCATCGGAAGGAACGAACGTTGAGGACCATCACGCACTGGATCGGCGGCAAGTCCGCCCCCGGCTCGTCCACCCGCACGGCGCCCGTCTGGAACCCCGCCACCGGCGAGCAGCAGGCCGAGGTGGCGCTGGCGAGCACCACGGACGTCGACACCGCCGTCCGAGCGGCCGCCGCGGCCTTCGAGACCTGGTCGCAGTCGTCGCTGTCGCAGCGCACGAAGATCCTCTTCAACTTCCGCGAGCTGGTGAACGCCCGCACCCAGGAGCTCGCCGAGATCGTCTCCGACGAGCACGGCAAGGTCGTCTCCGACGCCCGCGGTGAGGTGCAGCGCGGCCTCGAGGTCGTCGAGTTCGCCTGCGGCATCCCCACGCTGCTCAAGGGCGACTTCTCCGACCAGGTGTCGACCGGCGTCGACGTCTACTCGTTCCGCGAGCCGCTCGGGGTGTGCGCCGGCATCACGCCGTTCAACTTCCCCGTGATGGTCCCGATGTGGATGTTCCCGGTGGCCATCGCGTGCGGCAACACGTTCGTGCTGAAGCCCAGTGAGCGCGACCCGAGCGCGGCGCAGCTGATCGCGGAGCTGTGGGCCGAGGCGGGGCTGCCCGACGGCGTCTTCAACGTCGTGCACGGCGACAAGGAGGCCGTCGACGCACTGCTCGACCACGCGGACGTGGCGGCGGTGTCGTTCGTCGGCTCGACGCCGATCGCGCGCTACATCCACGAGCGCGGCACCGCCAACGGCAAGCGCGTGCAGGCCCTCGGCGGCGCGAAGAACCACGCGATCGTGCTGCCCGACGCCCCCCTCGACCACGCCGCCGACCACCTGGTCGCCGCCGCGTTCGGTTCGGCGGGCGAGCGGTGCATGGCGATCTCCGCAGCGGTGGCGGTGGGCGGCGCCGCCGACGAGCTCGTCGCCGCGGTGAGCGAGAAGGCCCGCGCGGTCAAGGTCGGGCCCGGCCGCGACCCCGACAGCGAGATGGGCCCGGTCGTCACCGCCGCCGCGCGCGAGCGGATCGTCGGCCTGATCGGCTCGGGCGAGCAGCAGGGCGCCACCCTCGCCGTGGACGGCCGAGGCCTGTCGGTCCCCGGCTACGAGGACGGGTTCTTCGTCGGCCCCACCGTGATCGACGGGGTGCGCACCGACATGGACGTCTACCGCGAGGAGATCTTCGGCCCGGTGCTCTCGGTGGTCCGCACCGACACGGTCGACGACGCCATCGCCCTGATCAACAGCAACCCCTACGGCAACGGGACGGCCATCTTCACCTCCTCCGGCGAGGCGGCGCGCCGGTTCCAGCGCGGGGTGAACGTCGGGATGATCGGCATCAACGTCCCGATCCCGGTGCCGATGGCCTACTACTCCTTCGGCGGCTGGAAGGACTCGCTGTTCGGCGACAAGCACATCCACGGACCCGAGGGCGTCTCGTTCTACACCCGTGCCAAGGTCGTCACCGCCCGCTGGCCGCACGTGGAGCACGCGAGCGACGCCAGCTACCACTTCCCCACCTCCCAGTGAGGCCTGTCCATGAGTGATCGCATCCGCCTCGGTACCGCCCCGGACTCGTGGGGCGTCTGGTTCCCCGATGACCCGAAGCAGGTTCCTTGGCAGCAGTTCCTCGACGAGACGGCTGCCGCGGGCTACGCGTGGATCGAGCTCGGCCCCTACGGCTACCTCCCCACCGACCCGGAACGGCTGCGCGACGAGCTGGGCAGCCGCGGGCTGCAGCTGTCCGGGGGTGCGGTGTTCGCCGGGCTGCATCGCGGCGCCGACGCCCTCGACCGGGCCGTGGAGGAGTGCCGGCAGGAGGCCCGGCTGCTCACCGCGCTCGGGGCGAAGCACCTGGTGCTGCTGCCGGAGGGCTACACCGACCTCGACGGGACGATCACGCAGCCGGTCGACCTGACGCGCGAGCAGTGGACCGACCTGACGGGCGGCATGTCGACGCTCGCGAAGACTCTGCACGACGAGTTCGACGTCGAGCTGGTGTTCCACCCGCACGCCGACAGCCACGTCGACACGCAGGAGCGCGTGGAGCGGTTCCTGCACGACACCGACCCCGAGCACGTGCAGCTGTGCCTGGACACCGGGCACATCTCCTACTGCGGCGGGGACAACATCGCGATCATCCGGGCGTTCCCGGAGCGGATCGGCTACGTGCACCTCAAGCAGGTCGACCCGGCGGTCATCGCGCAGGTGGACGCCGAGGGCCTGCACTTCGCCGAGGCCGTCCGGCGCGGCGCGATGATCGAGCCGCCGAACGGCGTCCCGGAGATGCCCCCGCTGCTCGACGCGCTGCGCGACCTCGACGTCGACCTGTTCGCGATCGTCGAGCAGGACCTCTACCCGTGCGAGCGGGACGTCCCGCTCCCGATCGCCACCCGCACCGCGGGCTACCTGGGCGGATGCGGGCTCGGGCCCGTCACCCGCCGGGCCTGAACCCCCACCTAGAGAAGAGAGGGCTCGATGAGGAGCACCCGAAAGATCCTGCGCGGGGTGGCCGTGGCCGCCGCACTCGGCATCACGCTCGCGGCGTGCAGCAGCCAGGGCGGCGCGCAGGAGGAAGAGGCCGCGGGCGGTGGAGTGGGCGGCGGCTCGGTCGACACCGAGCGCCTGGCGATCGCCATGATCACCCACGAACAGCCGGGCGACACGTTCTGGGACAAGATCCGCGCCGGCGCCGAGGACGCCGCCCAGGCGCTCAACGTCGAGCTGCGGTACGCGAACAACAACGCGGCCCCGCAGCAGGCGACGCTGGTCCAGAACGCCATCGACACCCAGGTCGACGGGATCGCGGTGACGCTGGCCTACCCGGCCGCGGTCGGCCCGGCCGTCCAGGCCGCCGCCCAGGCCGGGATACCGGTGGTCGCCTTCAACTCCGGCATCGAGCAGTACGAGCAGTTCGGCGCCGAGATGTACTTCGGGTCCGACGAGCAGCTCGCCGGGCGCACCCTCGGTGAGCGGATCGCGGCCGAGGGCGGGGGCAAGGCCATCTGCGTGGTGCAGGAGCAGGGCCACGTCGCCCTGGAGACGCGCTGCGCCGGCGTGGCCGAGGGCCTGCCGAACACCGAGAACCTCAACGTCGACGGCACGGACCTGCCGTCGGTGCAGGCGACGATCGCGGCGAAGCTCCAGCAGGACCCTGCCGTCACCCACATCGTGACGCTCGGCGCGCCGTACGCGGTCGCCGCCCTGCAGGCGAAGACGGACGCGGGCAGCGAGGCCTCGGTCGTCACGTTCGACCTCAACTCCGAGGTTGCCCAGCTCATCGCGGACGGCGAGATCGCGTTCTCGGTCGACCAGCAGCCGTACGTGCAGGGCTTCATGGCCGTCCAGTCGCTGTGGATGAACCTCACCAACGGCAACGACATCGGCGGCGGCCAACCGGTGCTCACCGGCCCGTCCTTCGTGGACGCCTCGAACATCGAGCAGATCCTGCCCTACGCGCAGAACAACACCCGGTAGGAACTCATGAGTTCAACAGTGGAGACCCAGCCGCCGCCGACCCCAGCAGCCCCGGCCCGCCCCAAGCGATCACTGGTGTCGCGCGTGCTCGCGCGGCCCGAGATCGGGGCGTTCGCGGCCGCGATCGCGATCTTCATCTTCTTCTTCGCGATCGCGCCGCCGTTCCGGTCGCTGGCGGCCCTCTCGACGGTCCTGTACGCCAGCTCGATCATCGGCATCGTCGCGCTCGGCGTCGCCCTGCTCATGATCGGCGGCGAGTTCGACCTGTCGTCCGGCGTCGCGGTGACCACGGCGGCGCTGGTGTCGTCGATCATCACCTACGAGTTCAGTCTGAACAGCTGGGTCGGCGTCGCCGTCAGCCTCGCGACCGCATTGAGCATCGGCTTCGTCAACGGCTACCTGGTGGTGCGCACCGGCATCCACAGCTTCCTGATCACCCTGAGCACGTTCTTCGTGCTACAGGGCATCAACTTGGGCGCGACGCGCGCGATCACCGGGACGGTGGCCACCGACAACGTCTCCGACCTCGACGGGTTCGCCTCGGCCCGGGCCATCTTCGCCTCGGACATCAACCTCGGGTTCATCACCGTCAAGATCACAGTGCTGTGGTGGGCGCTCTTCGTGGCCGTCGCCACCTGGGTCCTGCTCCGCACGCGCAGCGGGAACTGGATCTTCGCTTCCGGGGGCAACGCGGCCAGCGCGCGGGCGGTCGGTGTCCCGGTCCGCAAGGTGAAGATCGGGCTGTACATGGGCGTCGCGTTCCTGGCGTGGTTCCTCGGGCAGCACCTGCTGTTCAACTTCTCCACGGTGCAGTCCGGCCTCGGTGTGGGCAACGAGTTCCTCTACATCATCGCCGCGGTCGTCGGCGGCGCGCTGCTCACCGGCGGCTACGGCTCGGCGGTGGGCTCGGCGATCGGCGCCTTCATCTTCGGCATGACCACCCAGGGCATCGTCTACGCGGGCTTCGACCCGAACTGGTTCTTCGCGTTCCTCGGCGCGATGTTGCTCCTCGCGGTGCTGGTCAACCTGCACGTCCGCAACTACTCGAGCCGGCGGAGGACCTGATGACCGACACGATCGCGGAACACGCGGCGGGTGCCGTCGCCGTCGGCACGACGCTCGTCGAGCTGGAGGGCGTCGGCAAGTCGTTCGGCGCGATCCAGGCGCTCGAGAACGTGGACCTGCGCGTCAACGCCGGTGAGGTGGCATGCGTGCTGGGCGACAACGGCGCGGGCAAGTCCACCCTCATCAAGATCATTTCAGGGCTGCACCCACACAGCGAGGGCACGCTCAAGGTCGACGGCGAGCCGGTGCGCTTCGGCTCACCGCGCGCGGCACTCGACCGCGGGATCGCAACGGTGTACCAGGACCTCGCCGTCGTGTCGCTGATGGAGGTGTGGCGCAACTTCTTCCTCGGCTCCGAGATCCGCAAGGGCAACTACCCACTGGCCCCGCTGGACATCAAGGCCATGCGGGAGATCGCCGACGCCGAGCTGGCGAAGATGGGCATCCACGTCAAGGACATCAACCAGCCGATCGGCACGCTGTCCGGCGGGCAGCGCCAGTGCGTCGCGATCGCGCGGGCGGTCTACTTCGGCGCGCGCGTGCTGATCCTGGACGAGCCCACGGCCGCGCTGGGCGTCAAGCAGTCCGGGGTGGTGCTCAAGTACACCGCCGCCGCGCGCGACGCCGGCCTCGGCGTCGTGTTCATCACCCACAACCCGCACCACGCCTTCCTGGTCGGCGACCACTTCGTGATCCTCAAGCTCGGCCGGCGGGTGCTCGACAAGAAGCGCTCCGAGGTGACCCTCGAGGAGCTCACCACGGAGATGGCGGGCGGGCAGGAACTGGCCGAGCTCTCCCACGAGCTGAAGCGATAGGAAGGACCACCCTGTGTCTCTGAACGTCGGCGTCATCGGCGTGGGCATGATCGGCCAGGACCACATCCGGCGGCTCACGCACGTCCTGTCGGGAGCCCGCGTCGCCGCGGTCACCGACGTCGACCTCGACCGGGCCCGCGCCGTGGCCGACGACCTGCCGGGCGTCACCGTGCACGGCAGCGGCGAGGACCTGATCGCGGATCCCGCCGTGGACGCGGTCGTCGTCACCTCGTGGGGGCCGACCCACGAGGCGTACGTGCTCGCGTGCATCGCGGCCGGCAAGCAGGTGTTCTGCGAGAAGCCGCTGGCCACCACCCGGGAGGCGTGCGACCGCATCGTCGACGCCGAGGTGGCCGCGGGCAGGCGGCTGGTGATGGTCGGGTTCATGCGCCGCTACGACCCGCAGTACCGGGCGATGAAGGAGATCGTCACCAGCGGGGAGATCGGTGCGCCGCTGCTCATGCACGCCGCGCACCGCAACCCGTCGGTGCCGGACTTCTTCACCAGCGACATGACCATCAACGACAGCACGGTCCACGACATCGACGTGGCCCGCTGGATGTTCGACGACGAGCTCGCCGCGGTCACCGTGCTGAAGGGGCGGGTGAGCCGCAAGGCGAAGGCGGGGTTCCACGACCCGCTGCTCGTGGTCCTGCAGATGGCGGGCGGCGTGCTCGTCGACGTCGAGGCGATGGTGAACGCCGGCTTCGGCTACGACATCCGCGGCGAGGTCGTGTGCGAGGACGGCACGGTCGAGCTGTCGGAGAGCGCGGGCGCGGTCGTCAAGAGCGCGGGCCGGTACGCGGGGCGCGTGCCCGCGAACTGGCGGGAGCGGTTCGTCGGCGCGTTCGACACCGAGTTCCAGGCGTGGATCGACGCGGTGACGGCCGGGGGCACCACCGGCCCGAGCGCGTGGGACGGCTACGCGACCACCGTCGGGTGCGAGACCGGGTTGGCGGCCCTGCGCAGCGGGCAGCGGGAGCCGATCGTGCTGCGCGAGCGCCCCGACCTCTACAAGCCGGAGGCGGGCGCGTGACCCGGACCCTGGGGATCGGGCTCGCCGGGCTGGGCCGGATGGGTCGGATCCACGCGACGAACCTGACGTCGCGCTGCGGGGCCGCCCGGCTCGCCGCCGTCTACGACGCGAACGCCGACGTGGCCCGCGCGCTGGCCGAGGAGCTGGAAGTGCCGTGGGCGGCGTCCTATGCGGAGCTGCTGGAGCGGGCGGACGCGGTGGCGATCGCGACGCCCACCGGCACGCACGCGGAGCTGACCGCGGCCGCCGCGGAGGCCGGCAGGCACGTGTTCTGCGAGAAGCCGATCTCGCTCGACCGCCCGACCACGGTGGAGACGATCGAGGCGGTGCAGCGCGCGGGGGTGGTGTTCCAGGTCGGGTTCCACCGGCGGTTCGACCCGGACTGGGTGGCGGCCGCCGCGCGGATCCACGCGGGCGAGCTGGGCGAGGTGACGCTGTTCCGCACCTCCCTGCGCGACATGACACCGCCGCCGCCGGAGTTCCTCGCCGGGTCCGGAGGGTTCTTCGTCGACGTCACGGTGCACGACCTCGACGTCGCCCGCTGGCTGGTGGGCGAGGTCGTGGAGGTCACCGCGCACGGCACGGCGTCGGACCCGGCGTTCGCCGCCATCGGCGACATCGACACCGCCGTGGTCGTGCTCCGCTTCGAGAACGGGGCGCTCGGCGTGATCGACAACAGCCGGTCGGCCCGCTACGGCTACGAGTGCTCCAGCGAGGTCATGGGCTCGGCCGCGATCGCGCGCATCGACGCGCCGCGGCGCCACGGGTACGAGTGGCGCACCCCGGGCCTGGCGTCGCACGAGCTGCCGCGCGACTTCGAGGAGCGCTACCCGTGGGCCTACGCCGAGGAGCTGGACGCGTTCGCGCGCTGCGTCCGCGACGGCGCGCCGCCCCGGGTGTCCGGGGTGGACGCGCTCGCCGCGTTCGACCTGGCGCAGGCCGCCGACCGGTCGTGGCGGACCGGGCGCCCGGTCGCGCTGACCCCGCAGCGCACGGAGACCGGCGTGCGCTATGAGACGACCGAGAAGGACGAGGTACGCGTATGACCACCGCCGACGTCCGTAATCCCGCGGAGGCGCGATCATGATCGACCGGATCGCCGGCGCCCCCATCTCGTGGGGTGTGTGCGAGGTGCCCGGCTGGGGTTACCAGCTGCCGCCCGCCAGGGTGCTCGCGGAGATGCGCGAGGTCGGGCTGGCGGCCACCGAGCTGGGACCGGACGGGTTCCTCCCCGCCGAGCCCGCGGCAATGGCCGACGTGCTGTCCCGGCACCACCTGCAGGCCATCGGCGGGTTCACGCCGCTGCTGCTGCACGTGCCCGGCCACGACCCCGTGCCGGACGTCGAGAAGGTCCTGCAGGGGTACGCCGCCACGGGGTCGGACACGCTCGTGCTGTCGGCCGTGACCGGCCTCGACGGCTACGACCGGCGCCCCGAGCTGGACGAGCAGGGCTGGCGCACGCTGCTGACCCACCTCGACCGGCTGAGCGCACTCGCCGCGGAGCAGGACGTGCGCGCCGTGCTGCACCCGCACGTCGGGACGATGATCGAGAACGGCGAGGAGGTGCAGCGCGTGCTCGACGGCTCGTCAATCGCGCTCTGCCTGGACACCGGGCACCTCCTGATCGGCGGCACCGACCCGGCCGAGCTCACCCGGCAGGCCCCGCACCGGATCGCCCACACCCACATCAAGGACGTCGACGTGGCGCTGGCGAAGCAGGTGCAGTCGGGCCGGCGGACCTACACCGACGCCGTGCGGGAGGGCATCTACCGCCCGGTCGGCCAGGGCGACGTGGACTTCGCGGCGATCGTCGAGCACCTGCGCGGGCAGGGCTACAACGGCTGGTACGTCCTGGAGCAGGACACGATCCTCACCGAGGAACCGCGCGGGGACGGCCCGGTGGCCGACGTGCACACGAGCGTCGAGCACCTCCGGTCGCTGCTCGGTTCCGCCGGCTGAGGCGCACGCCCGGCCGTCCGGTCACGGCGACGCGAACGCGTCCCGAACCGGCGGCCGGGGTGACCGGAAGAGCCCCTATGTCCGGTCCTCGCGCACCTCCGGTGTCGGGCCCGTTCCCCTGTGTGAGCAGCTGCTCCGGAACCGCCGGGCGGGTGATGAAGGCCTCGTTTACGGGTGACACACTGCCGTCTTCCCAGCCGACAAGCTGGGAGTAGCCATCCACCGACGAGGCCTCACGGCCCCGTCCGATCCGCCCCGGGAGCGCTGACAATGATCAACCTCTCCGTCGCGTCCCGATCGCTCGCCGCGGCTCGATCGGTCGACCCGAACGTCTCGCCCGCTGCCGTGCGCGCCGCCGTCGAGGTCGCGATGGCCGAGCAGCTGCGAGAGATCCGCCGTCCTCGTCACGACGCCGAGCCCGAGCGCGACCACTAGAGCGTGTCCCTTGGATCATGGGACGGGGTCGCGGAGCCAGATCCTGATCGAGGCGACGTCGATGGTTCCGCGGAACATGTAGTCGCGCTTGTCGTAGCGGGTGGCGACCGCGCGGTGGC
>NZ_JAHKRK010000130.1 GCF_019396355.1 Pseudonocardia nigra | reverse complement strand
GCTCTCCGATGATCAAGCTTGGTGTGAGAACCGCAAGATCACCACCGGAGTCGTGCCCGTGCTTACATCCTCGACCGCGTGTCGCCGCAGCTCAGCGCCCACTCACCGCGACTTTGCCGACCCCCTGACCCCCTCGGCGACCAGGAAGTCGGCCAGTTTGGTCAGGCTCCAGGTCGAGAACGACAGGTCGTGCTCGGCCGGCGTGGACTTGGCGATCTTCTTGATCTCCCGCCGCTCGGGCAGCGTGAACGTCTTCGGCCAGCCGCCCTTGTACTTGGGATACAGCGAGTCGAAGCCGTCGGCGTTGAAGTTGTGGATCACATCACGGACTCGGTCTTCGCTGGTGAACGACACTTCAGCGATCTTCGCCACCGGCATGCCCTGCGCCGACAGCAGCACCATCTGGGCCCGCCGCCACGTCACCACGCAACCGGTGCCCCTGCGGATGATCCGCAGCAGTCGCCGCCCCTCGTCATCATCGAGCTCACGTACGCGCACCCGTTCAGCCACCCCGCACACGCTCACCGACGCGTGCCCCGCAGAGAAACACCCCCTGCGGCGCGTCGGATCACAACAGGGCGAACCTTCCCTACTACGGCACTAGCTCACCGAGCGGGGTGGTGGGTCAGCTTCTACTCGGCAGCACCCGCCGGTCGATGAGCACCTGCAGCCAGTACCGCATCGACTCCTCGGTGTCCCACGTCTCGCAGAAGCCGGCCTGCTTGATCTTCACGGTGCTGATGAACGCGGGTGGCGGGATGGACTTGGCCCCGTGGGCGAAGCAGAAGTCGGCGTAGTGGTGCGATTCGCCGAGCAGCTCCGGCAGGCTGAGGGGCCGCAGCCGGTGCTGGCGGACGACGTCGTCCCATAGCTCGGACTTGGCGGGGAGGAACTCGCCGAGGCGAACCGGCCTGTCCGGTCCCGGCTCCACGCCGAGCGCGTCGGCCAGGGCGGGCCACAGGTCCCGCCACTCGAACACCTCGCCGTTGGTGAGGTTGAAGTGCTCGCCCCACGCGCTGCGGGAGGTGGCGGCCCAGAGGGCCGCGTTCGCGACCAGGCGCGTGTCAACCGCCTCGGTGACGTACCCGATTCCTCCTGGAAAACCGAAGTCTCTGCGCTCCTTCCGGCAGATTGCCGCGTACGCCCCGATGACCGGTGGCAGGTTCATCGCCACGCCGTAGGCCGGTCCGACGATGAGTTGGGGTCGCAGGATGGTCCAGGCGAACCCCCACTCCGCTGACGTCGCGCGGAGATAGTCCTCCTGCAGGCAGTAGAAGTTGGGGTGATCGTCGCGGGGATGGCGTTCCCGAGCCGGGATCCGGATCGGGTGCCGGTGCACGCCGTACGCCTTCGTCCCCTGCAGCAGGGTGACGTGCTGCAGAGCCGCGACGCCGGCCAGCGGCTCGAGCAGGTTCCGGAGCATCGCCAGGTTGATCTCCATCTGGTCGCGCTCCTTCCACCCCGCGACCAGCCCAGGCTTCTCGTACAGCGCGGTGTAGACGACATGGGTGACGCCGGGGAGCTCGTCCGCCGCCGCCCGGCACGCCGCTGGGTCCCGCAGGTCGAGAGCGAGGTGGCGGAACGGCTCGGCGCTGAACACCTCGGGCCTGCGGCGAGAGACCGCGGTGACGTCCCAGCCGGCGTCGAGGAACGCGTCCACGGACGCGGCTCCGACCAGCCCGCTGGCGCCGACCACGAGCACGCTTCCAGTCATCGGTCTCCTCGTTCCTCAGGATCTGCCGGCCGGACCCTCGCCGCGTCAGAAGGGTGCGTCGAAGCCGGCGACGAGGCGCGTGATCCGCCAGACTCCATCGGCGTCCTTCGCGAGCTCGAACCGATAGGGCCCGGCCGTGACGCGCTCATTGCGCCGCCGCTCGACGCGGTCAGGAGCAGGTACGCGTGCGCGGTGGCCCGCGCGGGCGTGAGATCGTCGACGACGAGGTTCGTGAACAGGTGACGCCGCTGGTCGGACTGAACCTGCCAGAACTGGGCGAGGAAGTCGGCGACCGCGTCACTCCCCAAGAACGGGCCTACCTGCTCGAGCCCCATGATCTGGCCTTCCCACACCCCGTCCTCGCTGAAGCAGTTGGCGAGGGCCCGCTGGTCCCGCTCGTCCTAGGACCACCCGTAGCTGGCGATGCACTCGGCGATGAGCAGCCGGTCGGCGGCGAGCTGCGGCTCCTCGTTCGGGACCGGCGGCTGCACCCGCGCGTGGCCGGAGGACCGGGCCCAGCCGGGCGCCGGGCGCAGAACCTCGTCGTCGTGCATCAGATCTCCTTCCACCGGGACTCGACGGCCAAGGGTTGCGGTGTCAGCTTCGTGGGCACACCAGAGATCCCACGACGCGGGAGGTCAGGTGAACGGGGAGACGTGCACGACGTGCGGAGCGCTGATCGGCGACGAGGGCACCCATCGCAGGTGGCACGAAGCGCTCGATCGTCCGGTTGCCGCGGCCGATGCGCCTCAGCCTGAGGAGTCGGCCGCCGGGCGTCCTGGCGCGGACACGCCGGCGGACCCGGCGCCGTACTCGGCCTGACGCGGTCGCCGCGACGTCGTCCCCGCTGCCGCGATGGTCCACCGCCCGCTAAGCAACTCATCGCCGCGGGTCCCCGGCGGTCGCGGTGACGCCGGCGAGCCACGACTCGTAGTCGAGCGACGCTTCGAGGTCGCGGCGCTGACGGCTGGTCAGTGCCCGTTTGAGCGCAGACGCCGCGGGGGTGGGCACGGCGGCCAGGGACTCGGCGAGGCGACGGGCCGCCGACCTGTCGTCGCAGACGCGGCTGAGCAGGCCGCGCTGCTCGGCCACGGCGGACGTCAGCGCCTCACCGGTCCACGCGAGGTGCGCGACCGTGGCGTACCCGACCGCCCGGGTCAGCAGCCACGTCGAGCCGCCGAGCAGTGCGGCGGCCGTGCTCGCGTCCCCGAGCGAGAGCGTTGTGCGCGGCGTCGCCACCCGGAGGTCCGCTGCCATGGCCAACGCCAGTCCCAGGCCGGACACCGCTCCGTCGAGCTCGGCGACCACCGGCACCCCGAGGCCGAAGAGCTGGCCGACCAGCGACTGGAACTCCTCCAGGACCACCGGCTGCGCGAGCTGATCGGCGTCGTACGACGCGACCTCGGGCGCGTGGTGCCACGCGTCCGCCCGTACGGACAGCAGCGCGCACGTTCCGCCGTCACGGCCGATCTTGCGCAGCTCGGCGCGCAGCCGGGAGCGGGATGCGGTGCCGAGCCGCTGCCCGGGTCCGGGGTCGTCGACGACCACCTCTGTCACCTGCGGGTGCACTGGTCCTCCCGAACTCACCGGCCGCTGAAGCGCGCCGGCCGCTTCTCCAAAAAGGCGTCGATGCCCTCGACGTGGTCCTCGGTCGACAGGAGCGTGGCCAGGAGGGCGCGCTCGTGGTCCAGCCCCCCGGTCAGCGGCAGCTCCTCCGATGCGCGGAGCGCGGCCTTGGCCAGCCGGGCGGCGATCGGGCTGTGCACGGCGACCGACCGCGCCATGGCGATCCCTGCCTCGACGACGCACTCCGCCGGCACGACATGACTCACCAGACCTATGGTCTGCGCGGTCCAGGCGCCGATGGTGCGCCCGCTGAGGACCAGTTCCGCCGCGCGGAAGCGACCCGCGACGCGGGCCCACCGCTGGGTGCCGCCCGCTCCCGGCAGGATGCCGAGCCGGATCTCCGGCTGGCCCAGGACGGCATTGTCGGCCGCGACGACGAAGTCGCACGTCATGGCCAGCTCGCACCCTCCGCCGAGCACGTAGCCGGCGACCGCGGCAACCGATGGCTTCGGGAAGCGCGCGAAGCGCAGCCATGCCGCGAGCCGCTCGGACTGCACGTAGTCGGCCGGTGAGGTCGCTCGAAGCTCGCGGACGTCGGCACCGGACGCGAAGATGCGCGCACCTCCCGTGAGGACGACGGCACGCACGTCCCGGTCGGCCTCCGCCTGGTCCAGCCCCGAGGACAGGCCCCTCAGGACCTGCGTGCTCAGCGCGTTGCGGGCAGCCGGACGAGAAATGGTGATCACCGCGACGTGCTCGCGGACCTCGTAGCGGACCGGCGGGGCAGTGGGATCGTCGCGAGCGGACGCAGCATGCTCTGGCACTCGGCCCTCCAGTCACGATCGGGCGTGGCAGCTGAACATACTCATCGGTATTCCGTCAATGCCCGCTCGGTCTTCCGGCGTTTCTCTTGTCGAGTACCGCCGGAAGGCCTTGACGCGATCGGGGTCACAGCCGTATACAGCAACCTACGCGGTAGTAGGACAACGCCTTGGTCGTCGGACTCAATGGGGAGACGCCTGTGAAGGGCTCGAAGAAGCTGCTTGCCGCCGCCCTGGTGCTGGCCGCGCTGAGCGCGGGTTGTGCCAACACCGGGAGCGGGCAGCCCGCGGCCGACGACTCGGGGGCGCAGGACTCCGGTCCGCTCAGGGTCGGGGTGATCGTGCCGCTGAGCGGCCCCGCCGGGCCAAACGGAGCCCACGTCCTCGAGGCCATCGAGGTCATGGCGGGTATGATCAACGAGGATGGCGGCTGCGCCGGCCGGCAGATCGAGGTCGTGGCCCGCGACGACCAGAGCACACCCGCCGCCGGGGTGAGCGCCGCCAACGACCTGGTCGCCCAGGGCGTCGACGTCGTCATGGGTGGGTGGAACAGCCCGGTCACCCTCGCGATCCAGCCGGTGCTCGTCCGGGCCGGCATCATGAACATCACCAGCATCCCCCAGAACACCGCCATCATCGGCGGGGCCGACCCCGCCGCGGTGCGGATGAACGCGGGCAACGCCGTGGGCGCCCACGTCGCCGCGCGGTACATCGCCGACACCCTGGACGCCCAGCGGGTGGCGATGCTGCTGCAGAACGACGCATACGGCAACGACGCCGGTGCCGCGCTGCGGGCCGAGCTCGAGCCGCGCGGCGTCGAGGTGGTCGCGGAGCAGAAGTTCGCCTTCACCGACACCGACTTCCGCATCCCGCTGAGCAACATCGCGGCCACGAACCCCGACGTCGTCTTCTCGGCGAACGCCGCCGAGTCGTCCGGGATGCCGGCGATGGCCCGGCAGTACGCCGAGTCGAGCCTCGAGGCACGGCACTTCGCCGGCACGGGCACCGTCTCGCCGACGGTGATCGACCTCGCCGGCGGCGCCGTGGTCGACGGCCTGCTGTCCGCGGACCTGTACTTCCCCGACGTCGAGCCGCTCACCAGCATCCCGAGGAACCAGGCCTTCGTCGAGGCCTACACCGAGAGGTCGGGGGGCGAGCTTCCCGACAAGTACCGCGCCCTCGGCGCGCAGAGCGTCGACGTCTGGTGCAAGGCCGTCGAGAAGGTCGGCGGAACCGACCGCCAGGCGATCGCGGACGCCATCCAGGGCGAGACGTTCCAGGACACGATCCTGGGCGAGGTCAGCTTCACCGAGAAGGGCCAGATGAAGTTCAGGATCTTCGCCCTCACGGTGCAGGGCGGCGAGATCCAGGTCCTCGAGGAGATCCCGGTCGACGAAGCGGTGTGGGGGTGAGCGCCGCCGACGCGGCGAGGGCCGCACGGATGAGGAGCGACGCGCAGCAGCGGGACGTGGCCCTCCGCATCGAGGGCCTGACCGTCCGGTACGGCAGCCTCACCGCCCTCGACGACGTGTCGTGGACGGTCGACGACGGCGAGATCGTCGGCGTCATCGGGCCCAACGGCGCGGGCAAGAGCAGCAGTTTCGCCGCGATCAGCAACTCCGTCCCCCACGAGGGCGACTGCTACCTCTACGGGACGAGTACGGCCGGGATGCCGACCCAGGCGCTGGCCCGCAAGGGCCTGCGCCGGACCTTCCAGCAGAACTCGTTCTTCGGCGAACTGACCGTACTCGAGAACGCGATGGCGGCCTTCCAGGTGCAGGGCAGCACCCGACTCCTCCCGAGCATCGTCACCCCCTGGCGGGAGGCGAAGACGCGGGCGGAGACCCGCCGCGTCGCCGCGGCGCTGCTCCGCGACTTCGGCGTCGGGCCGCGCTACCACGAGCTGTTCCCCGACGACCTCCCGTACGGGCTGCAGCGGGTGCTGTCGATCGTGCTGGCGTACGGAGCCGGAGCGAAGGTGCTGCTCATCGACGAACCGGCGGCCGGGGTCGGCGGCGACGACATGCGCAACCTGGCCGACCTGCTTGGCGAGCTGCGCAGCCGGGGCCTGGCGATCGTCCTCATCGAGCACCACATGGACCTGGTCATGGAGATCGTCGACAGGCTCGTCGTCATCGACCGCGGGCAGCAGATCGCCTACGGCCTGCCGGCGGACGTGCAACGGCAGCCCGCCGTGCTGGAGGCGTACCTGGGGAGGACCGCATGAGCCCCCTGCTGGAGCTCGCGGACCTGCGGGTCCGCTACGGCCACACCGCCGCCCTCCACGGCGTCGACCTCACCGTCGGGCAGCGCGAGCTGGTCGCCGTCGCCGGCGCCAACGGGGCCGGCAAGAGCACGCTCGTCAACGCGGTTGCCGGGTGGTCGCGCGGCCGGGCCGTCGCGACGGGCGGGGTGCGGCTCGACGGCGTCGACGTGGCCGGGCTGCCGGCGCACCACCGGACCAGGAAGGGCATCGTCCTCGTGCCCGAGGGCAAGGGCGTCTTCGAGGGCCTCACGGTCGAGGAGAACCTGCAGCTCGTCAGCCCGCCCAAGGGGGCCGGCGGCAAGCGGTACGACGTGTCCGACATCTACGAGGTCTTCCCGCAGCTGCCCGGGCGGGCGTCCAAGAAGTGCTCGACGCTCAGCGGCGGCGAGCGGCAGATGGTCGCGATCGGCCGTGCCCTCCGGGCGGCGCCGCGGCTGCTCATCCTCGACGAGCCGTCCGTCGGGCTCGCTCCGCGTCTCGTACTCGACGTGCTGCGGCACGTGCGCGAGCTCGTGGACGGCGGGTTGTCCGTGCTGCTGGTCGAGCAGAACGTCAAGGCGACCCTCGAGGTCGCCGACCGGCTCTACCTGCTGGAGCAGGGCCGCGTCGTCGGGTCCGGCCCGGTGGAGCAGATGCGCGACGACGAGCGCATCGTCGCCGCCTACCTGGGAGGGCTGCGCGCGTGAAGCTCCTCGACCAGCTCGTGAACGGGCTCGCGCTCGGCGCGGGCTACGCACTGCTCGCCGTCGGGTGGACCGTCCTGCTCGGAGCGGCTCGGCTGGTCAACTTCGCCCACGGCCAGCTCTACATGCTCGGGGCGTTCGTGACGTGGGTGGCGACCTCGGCGCTGGGCGTGCCGTACCTGCTGGCCATCCCGATCGCGCTGGTGGCGGTTGGCGTGCTCGGCCTGCTCATGCAGCTGGCGATGACCAGGCTCGTCCTCGAGCAGAACATCGTGAGCCTGATGCTGGTGACCCTGGCCTTCGGCTACCTCATCCAGGGCGGCGCGGCACTCGTGTTCGGGGGCAACCCGCAGCGGATCCCGAGCCCGTTCACCGGGGAGAACCTCGCGGTCGGATCGGCGCGCTTCACCCAGCAGGACGCTCTGATCATCATTGCCGCGCTCGCGCTGTACGCGGCGACCTACTACGTGCTGAGCCGGACCAACATCGGCCGGATCGTGCGCGGGGTGGCCGAGGACCCCCGGCTCGCCCAGTTGTACGGCATCAACGCCGCGCGGGTCTACCTGGGCGTCTTCGTCTTCGCCGCACTCAGTGCCGCCCTTGCCGGCGCCATCATCGGGCCGCGCAGCCCGATCCTCACCTCCATCGGTTTCGAGGAGGTCATCATCACCTTCCTGGTGGTCGTGCTCGGCGGCATCGGCAGCATCCTGGGCGGCTTGATCACGGGTCTCGGCCTCGGGGTCTTCGTCGCCGTGTTCGGCGCGTACTTCCCGCCCGCCTACTCCATGGCGGCGGCGTTCGCCGTGCTGCTGATCGTCCTCGTGGTGCGACCCGAAGGACTGAAGATCCGATGAGTGTGCGCGACGTCGACGTCCGCGGCGAACCGGCCCCGGGCAAGTACCGGTGGAGCGGCTCGACGGGGCGCCGGCCCGCGCTCCCGGCCGCGGTCCGGCTGGCGCTGTGGCCCGTGCTGCTCGTCGTCGGCTACCTGGCTCCGGTGCTGCTGGGCGGCTCCGATCGGATCTACGCGACGATGGTCCTGATCGCCATCTTCGCGATCATGTCCTACGGCATCGACATCGTGCTGTCGTACCTGGGGGAGGTGAGCCTCGGCCACACCCTGTTCTGGGCGGGCGGGGCCTACGTGACGGCGGTGTTCTCGGTGAAGTACGGCTGGGGGCCGCTGCCGGCTCTGCTGGCGGCGATCGCCGTCGTCACCGTCCTGGCCGTGGTGCTTGGCCTTGCCACCAACCGCACCCGCGAGTTCGTCTTCTCCCTAGTCACCTACGCGGCGGCGGTCATCGGCCTGACAGTGGTGTCCAACAACGCCTTCCTCGGCGGTTCGGACGGCCTGGTCGGCGTCCCGTTGCTCGCCCTGCCGGCGGTGGGCGGGGAGTACGTCGCCCGGTCAAACGCGGAGCTGTGGCCCATCGCGTTCGTCCTCCTCGTGCTCGTCATCGCGGTCATCGCCCGGTTCCGCCGGTCCCGGTTGGGCGCCACCGCGCTCATGACCCAGATGAACCCGGACCTGGCCACCACCCTCGGCGTCGACGTCCGCCGGATCCGCGTGCTGGTGTTCGTCCTGTCCGCGCCGATCGCGGGGCTTGCGGGCTGGCTCTACGCCTACCAGCGCAGCTACGTCAGCCCGGACCTGCTGTCGGCGTACTTCCTGCTGTTCATGCTGACCGCCGTGATCCTGCCGGGCCGGCGGCTGCTGCTCGGGCCGCTGGTCGGGGCGGCCATCCTCACCACGCAGCAGCAGCTGTTCTCCTTCGGCGGTGACGCCGACAAGATCGTGCTCGGTGGACTGCTGGCCGCCGTCCTGCTGCTCTCCCCGGACGGGCTGGTGGGCATCTGGCGGGCCGTCGTGCGCCGGCTGGCCCGTGGGCGGGCGTCCCGTCCGGAGCCGGCGGCGGAACCTGGGGCGTCATGACCACCCCGCACCGTCTAGGATCTGGCGGTCGGCGTGGCAGGCTGGCGTGGCCGTTCTCGGAGCCCGCCCCTGCCGCCACGCCCCATCGTCCGGTCGTCGAGGAGAAGCCGTGGTGACGCAGGCCGGGCTCGGCCGCAGGGGGCCCGCGGAGGCGGGACGCATGGAGGTCCTGGACGCCGCGGCCACCGTCTTCATGGAGCGCGGCTTCACCGCCACAAGCGTCGACGACATCGCTGAGGTCCTCGGCGCGACGAAGGGTCGGATCTACCACTACTACAGGTCGAAGGCCGACATCTTCCTCGACGTGCTCACGCTGGCCATGCTGGATCTGCTCGAGCAGATCCGACCGATCGCCGAGCAGCGCGACCTCCGGCCCGAAGAGCGGCTGCACGCGGCCGCCCGGATGCACGCGATGGTCATGATGACCCAGAACGCCCGCTCCCGGGTCGCCGTGCAGGGCACGGAGATGCACCTGATGCAGGAGGCCGGGGCCAAGCAGCGCCGGGCGCTGCAGGCCTTCGTCGATATGCGGGACGAGTACGAGCAGTACTTCGCCGACTTCGTGGCCGAGGGCGTCCGGGCCGGGATCTTCCGCGACGTGAAGCCACGGCTGGCGGCCAAGCCGGTCCTCGGCGCGCTGAACTGGATCAATATGTGGTACCGGCCGCGGCCGGACAGCGACGTCGAGGACATCGCCGACGAGTTCGCGACCTTCGTCGTCAACGGCCTCCGGCCGCCGCCCTCGGCTCCGGGGTCCGAGCAGCTCTCGGTGGTGCGACCGCCCCGCGACCGGCAGGCGGGGTAGCCCGAGCATCGGGAGCGGATCATCTTTCACGGCGGGCAAACGAGCGTCCGATCACGACCTGCCGTCCGCGGAGCTATTCGTCCCGGCGTCGCCCCCCGTATCCTGCTGCGTCATCGGGGGAACCGTGCGCCTGGGACGCAGGGCCGTCCAGACGTTGGCGATCAGGAGCAGAGCCATTGCGGCCACGATGGCGAGCGCCAGCGGTCGAGTGAGGAACACCGCCAGGCTGCCATCGGAGATGAGCATCGCCTGGCGGAACGAGCGCTCCAGCAGCGCACCGAGCACGAAGGCGAGCACGAGCGGGCCCGGCTCGAAGCCGAGACGCCGCAGCCCGTAACCGACGACGCCGAACCCGAGCACCACCCACATGTCGAACACGCGGTTGTTCACGCTGTAGACGCCGATGAGCGTGATGACGATGGCCACCGAAGCCAGAACACCGCTGCGCACCCGCAGGATGCGGACGAAGAGGCCGACCAGCGGCAGGTTGAGGAGCAACAGGACGGCGTTGCCGACGACCATCGAGGCGATCACACCCCAGAAGACATCCGGGTAGTCTCTCACCAGAGAAGGGCCGGGGGTGATGCCCTGGATGAGCAGCGCGCCGTAGATGAGCGCCAGGACGACGTTGGACGGCAGCCCGAGCGTGAGCAGCGGAATGAAGGCGGAGGTGGACGACGCGTTGTTCGCGGTCTCGGGCCCGGCGACCCCCTCGATGGCACCCTTCCCGCAGCGGGACGGGTCCTTGGCGATCCGCTTCTCGGCCGCATAAGAGGCGAGCGATCCCATGAGGCCGCCGCCCCCGGGGAGGACCCCGATGAAGAAGCCGAGGACCGAGCCGCGGGCGATGGGCCAGCCGGATGCGCGGATCTCGGCCCTCGACGGCAGCGTCCCGCCGACCTTGCCGGTGATCGGCGTCACGGTTGCGGGGTGCGCCGCGGTGTACAACAGCTCGCCGATGCCGAACAGGCCCATCGCCACGGCGATGAGGTCCAGACCGCTGTACAGGTCGGGGCTGCCGAAGGCGAATCGGGCCGCTCCGGTAATCGGATCGGGTCCCACGACGGCGAGGAGCAGGCCAAGACACGCCATCACCATGGACTTGGCGAACGAACGCGTGCCGAGGTACGCGACGAGAACAATGCCGAGGGCCGCCAACGCCGCGTACTCCGCCGGCCCGAAGGTGAGCGCGAGCTCGGCCATCGGGATGGCGAGTGCGGCCAGCCCGACGACGGCCAGGATGCCACCGACAAAGGAGCCGATCGCCGCGATGCCGAGCGCGTGTCCCGCGCGGCCCTGTCGGGCCATCTGGTGGCCGTCGAAGGTCGTCACCACGGAGGCCGCCTGACCGGGCATCCGTAGCAGCACCGACGTGATCGTCCCACCGTACATCGAACCGTAGTAGATGCCGGCGAGCAGGATCACGGCCGACGCCGGGGGCACCGTGTACGTCAACGGGAGCAGCAGCGCGATCGTCGTCGTCGGGCCCAGTCCCGGGAGCACGCCGATGACCGTGCCCACAGCGCACCCAATGAGGACGTACAGCAGGTTCTCGGGTGTCAGGGCGACGGCGAAGCCGGTGCCCAGGGAGTCGATGAGATTCATCCGAGCTCCGGAGGGTCGAGTCAGAACGCGAGCACGCCGGCGGGGAGGGGGACGCCGAGCAGTAGGTCGAAGATCGCCCACAGCGCAGCTGTGGAGGCCACCGCGATGACGAGGCTCGAGCGCCACGTCTCGCGGGCCAGAACCCGCAGCCAGAGCAGGAGCACCAGGAGCGTGGGGAGGACGACGCCCAGGTACTCGAAGCCGAGGATGTACAGCGCGAGGCTGAGAACGCCCAGGAGCATCCGTCGCAGCGGCAGGGTGTCCGGGTCGATCTCGCCCCGGTCACCGAGGAGGCTGGCGACGGCGAACACGCACAGGGCGAGGCTCACCAGGAATGGCCACAGTCCCGGCCCCGGCTGGCGCAGGGTCCCGAGGCCGAGACGAGTGGAGAGCATGGCTCCGGCGAGACCCAGGAGGAGTGGCGGTACGGACCCGATGTATCGCCGGTATGACCTGGGCGCGCGGTGGGCGGCATGCGGCCGCGCCTGCTCCTGTTCGTCCATCGCCCAGCGGCTACGCGAGGATCTCGGACACGGTGGCGTGGTACTCGCCGAGCCGCTCGAGGATCTCCTCGGGGCTTGCGTACTCGGCATAAGTCTCGCCGATCGCCGTGCGGTATTCCGGATCCTCGCGCACGCACGTTTCGAGCGTCTCGGTGAGCGTGTCCGCGATGGCTGGCTCGAGCCCCTTCGGGCCGACGAAGCCGTAGAACGTCCGGGTGGCGAGGATGTCGACGATGCCGACCTCGGCCAGGGTCGGCACGCCGGGCAGGATCGCGAGCTGCTGCTTGGCGCCCGTGGCCAGGGGCCGGATTTCCCCGTCCTCAATGAGTTTCAGGGTCGATGAGTCGGCCGCTTCCCAACGGGCGTCGACGTTGCCGCCGAGCGCTGCGGTGTTGGCCTCGGCCGTGCCCTGGAACGGCACCACCGTGAAGTTGTAGCCACGGGTGGCGAGTTGTTGGGTCGCGAGGGAGAACGACACCTGCGTCCCGCTGGTGCCGACCGAGATGCCGCCCGGCTTGGTTCTCGCAGCCTCGAGCAGGTCCTGCATGGTCTGGTACTGGCTGTCGGCCTTGACGAACCAGACGCTCGGGAACTCCATCATCTGGCCCGCCTACGTGAAGCTCTCGTAGGTGTAGCTGGCGCCGTCGGCAACGAGGGGTGTCGTGACGAACGTGGACTGCGACCCGACGCCGAGCGTGTGGCCGTCCGGCCGCGCACCGGCGATCTCCGTCATCGCCGGCGCCCCGGCACCGCCTGGCCTGTTTTCCACGATCCAGGTACCGCCGAGCCGCTTCTCGAAGCACGGCATGAGCGCGCGGGCGCCGATGTCGGTCGGCCCGCCTGCGGAGTACGGGACGATGAACCGCACGGTGCGCTCGGGATAGCCGCCGGCGCGGTCTGACGAGCCGGCGGAAGTGCCATCGCCGCCGCAGGCAGCCAGGACGAGCAGCGGCGCTGCGGCGAGAACGGAGAGGAGACGTGGAGGTCTCATCGTGGGCCTCTTCGGATCGAGGGAACAGCGGTTGCGGAGGGACCGAGACCGCTGCAGGCACTGACAAAATGCCAACCTACCGAGGTGTATGTCACGTCGCGACGTCTGGCGCAAGTGTGCATCGGCCACTCTATGTGGTTCTTCTGGGTTCTTCTGCAACCAGCGTGGAGCTCTTGTCTCCGGGACATCCTGCCGAGTAGGTTGGGCCTCAGCATGCACTCAAGCGCCGTGGGCGCCACACCTTGGGCCGCGGCAGGAGATCGGAGCGCGAATGGCTGTGGTGTGGGGCCCGGAGCTCGATGACGACGGACTGAAGTGGCTGGACACCGCCAAGGACCTCGCCGAGCGCTACTTCGCGCCGTTGGCCGAGGAGCTCGACCGGGAGCAGCGCTATCCCGTGGAGAACGTCGAGCACCTGGTGCAGTCGGGCCTCGCCGGGCTCTTCGTGCCCGAGCGCTTCAGGGGTGCCGGGGCCTCCTTCGTCACCACGTGCGCCGTCATCGAGGAGGTCTCGAGGGCGTGCGCGTCGACGGGGGCGATCCTCACGGCCTACGCGCTCGGCGGCACTCCGATCCTGCTGGCGGGCACCGAGGAGCAGCAGGCGCGCTACCTCGGTGGCATGGCCAGGGGCGAGGCGGTCAGCTTCGCGCTGACCGAGGTGGGCGCGGGCAGCGACGCCAACGCCATCAAGGCGACAGCGGAACGGGACGGCGACGGCTACCGCATCAGGGGCGAGAAGATCTACATCGGCAACGGGGGTGCGTCCCAGCACTACGTCGTGTTCGCGCGCACCGACCCTGCCGCAGGTCCGCGCGGCATCAGCGCCTTCTTCGTCGACCGCGACGCGGCCGGCGTCGAGATCGACCGCTACGAGGACAAGATGGGGATCCGCGGCACGAAGACGAGCAACCTCAAGCTCGACACCCACGTCACCGACGCGGACATGCTCGGCGAGCCCGGGCGGGGGCTGCGGCTGGCCCTGAACACGCTCAACGCCGGGCGCATCAGCGTGGCCGCGCAGTCGACCGGCGTGGGGCTGGCCGGCTACCAGGTCGCGGCCCGCGAGGCGGCGCGGCGGCAGACCTTCGGGCGGCCCATCATCGACAACCAGGGCGTGTCCTTCCCGTTGGCCGACGTCGCCACCGAGCTGAGCGCCGCACGCCTGCTCACCTACTCCGCCGCGGAGACCTACGACCGGAGCGGGGACGTCTCCGTAATCGGGGCGATGGCGAAGCTCTACGCGAGCGAGGCCGCGCACCACGCCGTCGACGTCGCCGTCCAGGTCTACGGTGGCGACGGCTACTGCAAGCCCAACGTCGCCGAGCGGCTCTACCGGGACCAGCGGATCCTGCAGATCTACGAGGGAACCTCGGAGATCCAGCGCCTCGTCATCGGCCGGGCGCTCGCCAAGGAGGCACTTGCGTGAGCGAGGACTACGCCCCGTGGGAGATGGACGTCCGGTTCCCGGCGCCGGGGGCCATGCGCGTCTTCGACCTCGCCCAGCTGATGTACACCGGGATCCCGCATCACCCGGTGCACCCCCCGTACAGCTTCGTCCTGACCAAGCGGCACGGGGATGTCGTCTATCCCGGCGGCGTCTCGGGGGCCGCCGCGATGATCACCACCGGTGATCATGTGGGCACCCACGTCGACGGGTTCGCCCACGTGGCGAAGCTCGGCAAGCTCTACAACGGCGTCGACATCGAGGGCAACCAGTCCTACTCGGACGGGATGGGGGTCCACTCGGTGCACGAGATGGCGCCCATCGTGGGGCCGGGGCACGTCGTCGACATGCCCACGCTGCTCGGCCGGGAGCTCACGCCGGCCGACGGGGTCACCGGCGACCACCTCGCGAAGTGGTTCGCCGAGCACGGGCCCGAGCCGACGGCGGGGTCGGTCGTGCTCGTCCGCACCGGTTGGGACCAGCACTGGGCGGATCCAGCGAGGTTCCTCGCCGTCGACACCGGCGCGCCGGGCATGTCGCTCGACGGCGCCCGCTGGCTCTCCGAGCGCGGGATCCGGGCGAGCGGCTGCGACACCGTCGCCTACGAGCAGATGCCGAGCCCGTCGCTCGACGTGCACGTGCACCTCCTCGTCGAGAACGGAATCTCGATCATGGAGGCGATGAACCTGAAGCCGGTGGTCGTCGCCTCCGCCTGGATCTTCTTCTTCGTCGCCGCCCCGCTGCGCATCAAGGGCGGCACCGGATCACCCATCCGCCCGCTGGCCTTCGTCCCGCAGGCCGAGACGTGAGCACCGCCCGACCGTTCTCCGAGCGCTACTGGGACGAGGTCGAGACCTGGTCCCGGGACCGCATCGCCGAGCACCAGTTGGCGAAGCTCCGCCAGCAGCTCACCTACGTCTACGGCGCCAGCGGCTTCTACCGCCGTCAGTGGGACGACCTCGGCTTCACACCGGGCGACCTCCGGTCGCTGGAAGACCTGCGCCACCTCCCGCTGGTGGCCAAGGCCGACTACGTCGCCACCCTGGAGGAGAGCCCGCCGTGGGGCTCGGCGCTCGCGGCGCCGCTGCGCGACGTCCGCAGGGTGCACTTCTCCTCGGGCACCACCTCGAGCCCGACCCCGGTGTGCTGGACCGAGAGCGACCTGGACCGCTGGGCCGACGTCTACGCCCGTGCTGCGTACAGCCAGGGCACCCGCGACACCGACGTCTTCCAGTGCCTGTTCACCTACTCCTGGTTCGTCGGCGGGTTGGGCTTCACCAGCGGGTACGGCCGCGTCGGCACCACGGTCGTCCCCGGCGGCGCTGCGGAGACCGAGCGGCAGATCGAGACCATCTTCCGCTACGGGACGACCGCAGTGGCCGGCACACCGTCGTTCATGGTGCACATCGCCGACACGGCCGACGCACTCGGCCGCCCGCTCCGCGAGTCGGCCGTCCGCAGTGTCACGGTCGGGGGCGAACCGGGTGGTGCCGTGCCGGCCACCCGCGCGCGCATCGAGGAGCTGTGGGGCGCCAAGTGCTTCGACGGCTACGGCAGCCTGGAGTTCCAGCCCATCGCGTGGGAGTGCGAGGAGCAGGCGGGCGGACACCTGCCCGAGGACTTCGCCTACGCCGAGGTGCTCGACGCCGACTCCCGCCAGCCCGTGCCGGACGGCAGCCCCGGCGTGCTGGTCCTGACCCACCTCGACAAGAAGGCCACGCCGCTCGTGCGCTGGTGGACCGGCGACGTCGTCGTCCGCGACGCCTCCCCGTGCGCCTGCGGCCGCGCGCGCCGCGGTGGCCTCGCTCGTGGCATGAGGGAATCGGCGCTGCCCGCGCTGGGCGTCGATCTCGGCCGCGATCGCAAGGACCGACGCCGGCGAGAGCGGGTGCGGCGGGCGTGGGCCTCGGTCTCTGGGGCTCCCGGCCCTCGGCGGTCCAGTGGTCATCCTCGGCGGCATCTTCGGGGGCTTCGTCACGCCCACGGAAGCGGCCGGCCTCGCTGTCGTCTACAGCCTCCTCGTTGCTGTGTTCCTCTACCGTGACCTCGGAGTCCGGCGCATCCCGGGCATGCTCGTACGCTCCGGGGTGAGCACGGGCACCGTGCTGTTCATCGCGATGGTGGCGAGCGCGGCGTCCTACATCTTCACGATCGACGGGCTGCCGGTGCAGGTGAGCGAGGCCGTGGCCCAGGTATCGGACAACCCGACCGTGGTGATGCTCCTCCTCGGCGTCGTCCTGGTCCTCGTCGGCACCGTCATGGACATCATCGCGGCGATCCTGATCCTGGTCCCGGTCCTCATGCCGACGGCCATCGGTGTGGGCATCGACCCGATCCACTTCGTGGTGTTCCTCGTCGCCTGCCTCTCGCTCGGGCTGGTGACACCGCCGGTCGGGATGTGCCTCTTCGCCACCTCCTACGTCAGTGGCCTGAGCATCGAACGGATCGCCAAGGCCGCCAAGCCGCACTACGTGGTCATGCTCGTCGCTCTCGTCCTGCTCGCGGTCGTCCCGCAGTTCACCCTGTGGCCGGTTGAGCTCCTCACCGATCGGTGAGCAGGCCGGCGTGTTCCCTGACACCCACCACCTGAGGAGTCCGATGCACCTCGGCACACAGGTCGATCTGCGCCGTCTGCTCGGCGAGCAGGCGCTCGGGCCGACGCGTGGCGGCGAGACCGGCCGGACGCGGCCTGCTGCCTGCATCGTTCTTCTGGGCGACGCCCGTGGGGCGTCCGACCCCGACGAGGTCGGTATGGGCGAGAAGGAGGCGGTCCGGCCGTGACCGGAGGCGCACCGCGCGGGGAGGCGCGCTCCTCGGCCTGGACGTGGGTACGAGCGCGGTCAAGGCAGGACTGTTCACCCCCGACGGGGCGACGCTGGGCTTGCAGCGCGTCGCCCTCCATTCCTGCTCGCCGCGGCCCGCGCACCGCGAGATCGACGCGGAGTCGGTGTGGTCCGCTGTCGTCGTGGCCACTCGCGCGCTGATGCGCTCGCTGCCAGGGCGGGAGGTCGTCGCGATAGGCGTGGCGGCAGCCAGCCCGACCCCAGTGGTTGCCGACAGGGACGGCCGGGTCCTCTCGGCGGTCTGCACCTTCGCAGATGCCCGCTCTGCAGCCGACGTCGCGGAGCTGCAGACCCGGATCCCCGCGGGAACCTTCGAGCGGTTGACGGGCAACCCGGTGGCTGTGCCGACCTGCTCCGCACTGACGGCGCGACATCTGGCCCGATCCATCCGTGGTCGAGGGCCGGTGAGGTTCGGGCACCTCGCGACGTTCGTGGTGCATCGCCTGACCGGCTGTTGGGTCATGGACCCCACGAACGCCGCCTACACCGGCGTCCTCGACATCTCGTCCCCGAACCGCTGGTCGGTTCAGGCCGCGGAGATGCTGGGGTTGGATCCCCTGCTCCTCCCGCAGCTCGCGCCGTCCGCCCGCGCCGTGGGCACCCTCACGCCGCCGGCGCGGGAACAACTGGGTCTCCCCACGGCCGCGGTGGTGACCGCGGGCTGTGCCGACACGGCCGCGGCGGCCTTGGCAGTCGGCTGCCTCCAGGACGGGGAGGCGTTCGAGTCGGTGGGCACCTCGGGCGTCCTCACGGTGTGCCGTGACCGTCCCCTCGAGGCCCTGCATGCGATGAACCGACCGCACGTCGTGCCCGGCCGCTGGCTGTCGCACGCCGCAATGTCCTCCAGTGGCGCGGCGGTGTCGTGGCTGTGCGAGCAGGTGATGCCGGACGTGCCGGGTGGACGTGACCTCGCCGCGCTGAGCGATCTCGCCGCCTCCGCGTCGCCGGGTAGCGGGGGCCTCGTCTTCCTGCCGTACCTTGCGGGGGAGCGCAGTCCGGTCTGGGACCCGGAGGCGCGGGGCGCCTGGGTCGGGATGACACTCGACACGAGTACCGCGGACCTCGCCCGCTCGGTCTTCGAAGGCTCCGCGTACGGCCTGCGCCAGCTCATCGCGCTGGAATGCCGCGTCAGCGGCAACACTCTTTCCGAGCTCGTCTCGGTGGGCGGGGGGACCGCCAGCGCCTTCTGGTCTTCGATCAAGGCAGATGTGACCGGGCGGGTATTCCACCGTGCGCGTCACGGCGAGGTGGCCGCGCGGGGGGCAGCACTGCTCGCGGCGACGGCCGCGGGCGTGCACCCCGACCCGGCGACGGCGGCACGAGCCGCGGTCCCCGTCCCCACCTCTCGGGTGGAACCCACCGCCAGTGCGCAGACGCGGGCCGTCTACGACGAGGTGTACCGCGCGTACGAGGCGCTCTACCCGGCCCTCCAGCCGCTGTTCGGCCCGCTTCAACGCGCTGTCGGGCACGCGACCACCCACGATTCCGCACCCCTCCGGACCCGAAAGGACTCCTCCTGTGGATCTGCCTAGCGGACACTGGCGCAGCTACATCGCCGGCGAGTGGACGGCCGCGCCGGACACCCGGCACGTCGAGCTCGTCGACCCGGGGCGCACCGACGACGTCGTCTCCCGCTACCTCCTCGCGTCTCCCGAGGACGCCGAGCGGGCCGCGTCCGCCGCGCACGACGCGCTCCCGGCCTGGAAGCTGACCAGCGCGAGCGAGCGCAGCGACCTCGTCTACGGCCTCGTCGAGCTCTGGCGCGAGAACCCTCGAGGAGATCGCGAGGATCGTCTCCCTCGAGATGGGCAAGCCGTTGGCGGAGTCCCGCAGCGAGGCTCACCGCGCGGTGTCGGAGATGCGCTTCTGGGCGGGGGAGGCTCTGCGGCTCGGCGACCGCACCTTCCCCAGCGTCCGCCGTAGTACCGAGGTGGCCACGATCCGCGAGCCGATCGGGCCGATCGCCGCCATCACACCGTGGAACTTCCCGATCCTCAGCCCGTTGCGGAAGGTCGTTCCGGCGCTGGTCTGCGGGTGCCCGGTCGTCCTCAAACCGGCTCTGCAGGCGCCGGGTCGGTTCACATCGCGGCCATGGTGGACCGGCTGGGCGTGCCGGCGGGCGTGTTCAACCTCCTCCTCGGTGGCGGCTCCGACGTCGGCGCCGCGCTGACCGCGCATCCGGCCATCGCGGGGATCACGTTCACCGGCTCGACCGACGTGGGACTGCGGATCGCCGGGGAGGCGGCCGCCCGCAACGTGCGGCTCCAGCTCGAGATGGGTGGCAAGAACGCCGCCGTGGTCACGTCGTACGCCGACGTCGAGCACGCCGCCGCGGAGATCTCGGCCGCGGCGTTCGCCGTGGCAGGGCAGCGGTGCACCGCCATCAGCCGCGTCATCGTCAAACCCGAGATGAAGGAGCCGGTGGAGCGGGCCCTGGTCGACAAGGCGCAGGCCATCCGGGTGGGACACGGGCTCGACGAGGGAACCGCCATGGGGCCGATTGTGAGCAAGGACCAGTTCGACAAGGTCCACGGCTACGTGGAGCAGGGCGCGCGCGAGGGAGCGCACATCCTGACCGGCGGCAGCCCGCTCAGCGGCGGCGGCTACGACGATGGCCACTACTACCCCCGACCGTCGTGACCGACGTCCCCCGCGGAAGCACCCTGGCCCTCGAGGAGGTCTTCGGCCCGGTCCTCTCGGTGATCCCGGTCGCCGACTTCGAGGAGGCCCTCGAGGTGGCGAACGAGACCCGCTACGGGCTCACCGCCGCGATCTTCACCGACGACATGGACGTCGCGCACGCCTTCGTGCGCGGGTCCGAGAGCGGGATGGTCCACGTCAACCACGGGACGACGAGCGAGGGCCAGGTCCCCTTCGGCGGCGTGAAGCAGTCCGGCCAGGGGGCGTACGGCATCGGTGACACCTCCACGGACTTCTTCACCTCGCTCAAGGCCGTCTACCACGTCTACCGCCGGTGAGACCGGGTCGACGGAACCGCTGCGAGTGACCCCGAACGGAAGGACAGACAGTGCATTCCCACGGCCATTTCATCTTCGAGCTGCCGACCCGGATCGAGTTCGGGTCGGGCTCTCTGGCGCACCTCGGGCAGCGAGTGACCGACCTCGGGGGCACACGGGTCCTCGTCGTCACCGACGAGGTGCTGGCCGGCATCGGAATCGCCGAGCGCGTGACCTCGCTGCTCGACGAGGCGAAGATCGAGCACGTCCTGTTCGCCGAGGTCGAGGCGGAGCCGGACGCCGCCGGCGTGCACAGGGGCGTGGAACTGCTGGCGTCCGAGGGTTGCGACCTCGTCGTCGCCGTGGGCGGCGGCAGCGTGCTCGACACGGGTAAGGCGATCTCCCTGGTCAGCCGCAATCCAGGGCACATCCGCGACTACGCCGGACTCGGGATCCCCACCCAGAAGGGCGTCCCGGTCATCGCGATCCCCACGACCGCGGGGACCGGCAGTGAGGCGACGATCTGGGCGGTCATCTCCGAGAAGACCAACAAGGTCAAGTACGGAGTGGGTGGCCCGCACATGACGTCGGACCTCGCGCTCTGCGACCCGGACCTCACGGTCACCCTCCCACCCCGGCTCACCGCAGTCACCGGCCTCGACGCGCTCGCGCACGCGCTGGAGTCCTACGTCAACAAGGCGACGCAGCCGTTCTCGGAGGCCTTGTCGGAGAAGTCGATGGAGTTGGTCGCCCGCTCGCTGCGCGATGCCGTGTGGGGTGGCGACACCCTCGCCGCGCGCTCGGACATGCTCCTCGCCTCCACGATGGCGGCCGCCGCGTTCAACTCCACTCGGCTCGGGCTGGCACATGCGCTCGCGATGCCGCTCGGCGCGAAGGCCAAGATCCCACACGGCGACGTCGTGTCGATCCTGCTGCCGGAGGTGATGCGGTTCAACGTGGTCGGCAACCTGACCAAATTCGCCAGGATCGCGAGGATCTTCGGAGAGCCGGTCGAGGGTCTGTCCCTGCGTGATGCCGCCGACGCCGGCGTCGCCGCCGTCGAGCAGGTGGTCACCGACGTCGCGGCACCGCGCAGGCTCGGCGACTACGGCGTGACGGTCGAGGACCTTCCGAGCCTGGCGGAGGAGGCCATGAAGTCGGCGGGCAACATCCAGGTCAACCCGCGGGCGACGAACGCGGCGGACCTCGTCGGCATCATGACCCGCTCGCTCTGATGAGGCGCTGCCGGGCGTCGACACCGTCTTGCGTCCAGGTGTGACCCTCTACGTCTCCAGGGTCCTGAGTGGCTGCTTCTGGGTCGGGGTCGAGCCTCGGCGCCGGTTCGCAGCGTTCCTGGACGGCATGCTCGCCGAGCTGCCTCGCAAGAACTGCTGGGTGCGCCACGAGGCGCCAAGTGATCGTGTGGGGGTGAGAGACCGTGCGCCACGAGGCGCTGTGATCCGTGTGCGGGTGTGAGTCCCGCGCCGCCGCTCCGTCGCAGAGGAGCGGTCGAAGCTGGGGGCAGCCGGGTCCGGTGAGACGACCGGACCGGGTGGAGAGCAGCCCCGACAACGACGGGACGCACCG
>NZ_JAHKRK010000013.1 GCF_019396355.1 Pseudonocardia nigra | reverse complement strand
CGATTCCGCGGCCGCGCACAGTTCGTCGACCGCCACCTGCAGGTGGCGGTACGCGTCGGCAACAGCGGACATGCCACCGAGTTTAGTCGAACATGCTTTCGAGCAACGGGGCTATTCGAGTGAACGCGAGATTTACAATAGTGAATGGATCACGGAGACTCTCGTTGTTTGCGCGAGCAAGCCTTCGGTCGGCTTGGCGAACTACTGATGGCGTGGTCGCCCTGCGAGATGCTCGCCATGCCTCCCGGGCTCGCGTACAGAGACCTCTCGCTTGGTCTCATACGCAACTATCCTGTGGTCACCTGGAGCAAAAGAACAGGACCACAGCCAGTTGAGCGCGGGGCTTCGCTGCCTCGTCAATCCCTCTCACGTCGCCCTCGTCGGCGTCACTAAAGTCGGTGACGAGCGGGAGAAGGAGACCAGCGGTGATAGGGGACGACGACAGCTCCGAGTGATACCGGAGCTGTGCCGGCCCACTGGCGCGCCCACGCAGCGCTGCGGTGGCCGTTTCGTCGTCCCCTGACCCCCTGCCGGGCGCCCCGGCGCGCCCGCATCACCCGTGACGGCTCTCGCATGTCCGATGCGTTCATCGTCTGTTCGAACCTGTCCTTCTCCTGGTCCGACGACACCCCGGTCTTCCAGGACCTGTCCTTCACCGTCGGCGGCGGCCGCACCGGCCTCGTGGCGCCGAACGGGGCCGGGAAGAGCACGCTGCTCAAGCTGATCGCCGGTGAGTACCGGCCGAGTGGCGGAGCCGTGTCCGTCGACGGGGTGGTCGGCTGTCTCCCGCAGAGCCTGCCCTTCGCCGGTGACCTCACCGTTGCCGAGGTCCTGGGGGTCGCTCCGGTGCTCCGGGCGATCGCCGCGATCGAATCGGGGGACGCGAGCGAGGAGCACTTCACGACGATCGGCAGCGACTGGGACGTCGAGGAGCGCACGCGCGCCCAGCTGGATCGGCTCGGCCTCGGGGACGTCGAGCTCACGCGGCGCCTGCACACGCTCAGCGGAGGCCAGGTCGTCTCCCTCGGTCTGGCCGCACAGCTGCTGAAGCGGCCCGACGTCCTGCTGCTCGACGAGCCGACCAACAACCTCGACCTCGACGCCCGCCGCACGCTCTACGGGGTGCTCGAGGAGTGGGGCGGGTGCCTGCTGCTGGTCAGCCACGACCGGGCGCTGCTCGACCGGATGGACCGGATCGCCGAGCTCGACCGCGGCGAGCTCCGCTCGTACGGCGGGAACTACACGGCCTACGACGAGGCGGTGCGTGCCGCCCGCGAGGTGGCGGAGAAGAACCTCCGCAACGCCGAGCAGGAGGTCAAGCGGGAGAAGCGGGAGATGCAACAGGCCCGTGAGCGCGCCGCGCGCCGGGCGGGAGCCGCTGCCCGCAACCTCGGCAACGCCGGCCTGGCGAGGATCGTCGCCGGCGGTCTGAAGCGACGCGCCCAGGAGTCGGCGGGGAAGTCGAACGAGACGCACGCGGCGCGGGTCGACGAGGCCAAGGCCCGGCTCGACGAGGCGGGCCGAGCCGTGCGCGACGAAAAGAAGATCGCGCTGGCGCTGCCGGGGACACGGGTCCCGGCCGGCCGCACGGTGTTCCTCGGCGAACGGATGCAGGTCCGCCGCGTCGAGCGTGCCCTGTTCGCCGCCGACGGCCTCGACCTGGTGATCCGCGGGCCCGAGCGGATCGCGCTGATCGGCCCCAACGGCGCGGGCAAGTCCACGCTGCTGCGCCTGGTCAGCGGCGAGCTGGAGCCGGACGGCGGCACGGTCCGACGGGCCGACGGCCGGGTCGCCTCGCTGTCCCAGCGCCTGGACCTCCTCGACGTCGACCGCACCGTGGCGGAGAACCTGGCCGCGTTCGCGCCCGCGCTGCCGGAGGCGCAGCGGATGCGTCTGCTCGCCCGTTTCCTGTTCCGGGGCTGCCGCATCCACCTCCCGGTCGGGGTGCTGTCCGGGGGTGAGCGGCTGCGCGCCACCCTGGCCTGCGTCCTGTTCGCCGAACCGGCGCCGCAGCTGCTGCTGCTCGACGAACCGACCAACAACCTCGACCTGGTCAGCGTCGGGCAGCTGGAGGGCGCCCTCGCGGCCTACGAGGGCGCGTTCGTGGTGGTCAGCCACGACGAGCGGTTCCTCGCGGAGATCCGGGTGGACCGCGCGCTGCGGCTTGCGGACGGCCGGCTGTGGGAGACGGGAACGGGCTGACCCCGCCCGGCGTCACTCCGGCCAGTCGGCGAGCTCGCGCAGCATCGCCATGAACGCGCGCTCGGCGGGGGAGAGCAACCGGTCCCGCCGGTGCGCGACGACGACGGGCCGGGCGGGCGGTGCGGGTCGCACGTCGATGACGGCGAGCGCGCCCAGCGCGGTGTCCCTGGCGACCGCGTGCTCCGAGATCAGCGACACCCCCAGCGCGGCGCTGACCGCCTGCTTGAGCGTCTCCGGGCCCCACATGTCGGCCGTGGTGGCTCCGGCGAGGTCCCACCGCTCGAGCTCCGTCTGCTGGAGCAGCCGGGTGGCCGAGCCGTGCTCGCGCAGCAGGAACCGCTCGCTCGCCAGCTCCGACGGCGCCACGACCCGCCCGGCCAGCGGATGGTCCGGGCGTCCGATGAGGACGATCCGGTCGCTGAACATCGGCTCCACCACGAGCTGGGGCGCGTTGGGCCGCCCGGCGAGCACGGCGAGGCCGACCTCCCCGTCGAGCAGCCAGCGCTGTACCTGCTCGCCGTTGCCGACCTGCAGGCCGTGTTCGATGTCGGGGTGCTCGCGCACGAACCGGGCGATGAGCGGTGGGAGCAGGTAGGTCCCGACCGTGCTCGTGCCCGCGACCGTGATCCGGCCGGCGGCGAGGCCCTGCACCTGCTGGATCGCGGCGATGGCCTCGTCCGCGAGCAGGAAGATCCGGCGCGCGTGCTCGGCGAGCACCTCGCCCTCCGCCGTCGGCCGGATCCGGGCTCCCGACCGGTCGACAAGCGTGGCCTTCAGGGACTGCTCGAGCTGCCGCACCTGCCCAGAGACCGACGGCTGGCTCATGTAGAGCTTCTGCGCGGCCGCGGAGAAGCCACCGCAGTCGAGCACCTGGAGGAAGATCCACAAGCGGTGGAGGTTGAGCTGCATGCACCCGTCCTCGGTCGTGGGCGCGTCGTCGCCGCCCGGCCGAAGGCTACGGCCGGGCGGCCCGGATCAGTAGGCGCAGATCGGCGGGACGATCAGTAGCTGATGCAGGCCGACCGCCACTCGGTGTAGAAGTCCCAGACCTGCGGGGAGCACTCGGGCGGACCGAACTGCGACGCCTTCGCCCCGGAGTGCGGCAGGTGCGCGTACGCCCCGACGCCGGGCCGGTTGACGTGCAGCATGCCGGCCTCGAAACGCTCGAGCGCCTCGAACATCCGCGCCGGGTCCCGCGTGAACAGCGTGCCCGACATCCCGTACCGCACCGAGTTGGAGATCCGCATGCCGTCGTCGAAGCCGTCGCAGCCGATGACCGAGAGCACCGGGCCGAAGACCTCCTCCTGGGCGATGGTCGCGTCCGGCTCGACGTCGCGCAGCACCGTGGGCTGCATGTAGAAGCCTGGCGTGGGGCCCGACGCCGCAAAGCCCCCGCAGGCCACCTTCGCCCCCTCGGTCTGGGCCTGCTCGACGGCGGCGAGGCACGCTGCCAGCCGGTCGCCGTCGACGACGGGGCACACGTCGGTTTCCGCCGCGGCGCCGGGGCCCACGCGCAGGGCGGACACCCGCTCGACGAGCCGGTCCAGCAGCGCCTGTTCCACCTGGCGGTCCACCACGACCCGGCTGGTGGCGCTGCACCGCTGCCCGGCCTGGCCGAACGCGCCGTGCACGATCGCGTCCGTCGCCGCTTCGAGATCGGCGTCCGCCAGGACGATGACGGCGTTCTTGCCGCCCAGTTCGAGCTGGGTCCGAAGCAGCCGCGGCGCACCGGCCCGCTGGATCGCGACGCCGACCGGGACCGAACCGGTGAACGAGATCCCGGCGACGTCCGGGTGCGCCACCAGTGCCTCGCCGACCGGGCGGTCGCCCTGTACGAGGTTGAGCACCCCGTCGGGCAGGCCGGCGTCGGCGAACAGCTGCACGAGCAGCGCCGCGGTGAGCGGGGTGAGCGGCGACGGCTTGAGCACGGCCGGGCACCCGGCCAGCAGTGCGGGCGCGACCTTCCACATCGGTATGGCCAGCGGGAAGTTCCACGGCGTGATCAGCCCGACCACGCCGATCGGCACCCGGAAGGTGCACGCGAACGTGCGCGCCTCCTCGGCCGGGGTGGTGACCCCGTTGAGCCGGCGTGCCTCGCCCGCGGTGAAGTCGAGCACGGCCAGCGCCCGGTCCACCTCGCCGCGGGCCTCCGCCGTCCGCTTGCCCTGCTCGCGGGTGATCGCATCGGCGAAGTCGTCCCGCCGCTCGGTGAGCAGCTGCCACGCCCGGCGCAGGTACGCCGCCCGGGCGATCGGGCCGAGTGCACGCCACGCGGGCCCGGCGCGATGTGCGGCCGCGACGGCCGCCTCCGCGTCGACCCCGCCGGACTCCGCGAACTCGCCGATCACGTCGCCGGTGTCGGCGGGGTTCACGTCGGGACGGGTGCGGCCGGTCTCCGGTGCGACCCAGCGCCCGTCGATGTGGTTGTGCACGTGCTGGGGATCCATCACGCCTCCCAGGTCGGGCTACTGTGCTGAACGGTGAGCTCGCAAGCTCGCTCACGCATGGGCGAGCAGGTCCTCGGCCAGGCCGAACGACAGGGTCATGCCGGCGCCACCGAGGCCGTTGACGACCGTGACGCCCGGCGCGGGGTGGGCCACCAGGTCGGCGGCGCCGTCGGGCAGCGAGGGGTAGACGCCGTGCCAGCGCTCCGCGATCGCGGGCCGGGGCAGGGCGGCGAAGGTCGAGAAGTAGTCGAGGATCGCCCGGTTGACGGCCTCGTGCTCGAACGGGTCGTGGGTCAGGCCGTAGTCGTGACTGTCGCCGATGGTGACCGCGCCGTCGGCGGTCTGCGAGACCAGCACGTGGATGCCGTGGGCGAGGTGCTCGGGCAGTTCGGCCGCGAAGCGCCTGCGCAGCGGCTCGAGGCTCGTGCAGTGGGCGAAGGCCTTGTAGTGCAGCAGGGTCAGCCCGGCGCAGAGCGACGGGCCCAGTGCCCATCCGGGCGGCTGTGCACCGGTCCGCATCATCTGCAGCTTGCAGCGCCGGATCCCGGCGGCGGCGAACACATCCGGGTACAGCGCTTGGAACTCGTTCCCGCTGCACACGATCGCGCGCTCGGCCCGCCAGGCACCGGCCGTCGTCGCCACGACGGGCAGGTCGACCTCCCGGACCGCGGCGCCGTACACGATCTCGACGCCGAAGTCGGCGGCCAGCACCTCGGCGACCGCCGGGACGGCCTCCCGCGGGTCGACGTTGATCTCGGTCGGGCTCCACATGGCGCCGCGGAGCCCGTCGGGCCGGGCCACGTCGGAGCGTTCGGCGACCTCGGCCGGGGTGAGCATCCGGGCGCCGTTCTCGACCGCGGCCGGGGTGGTGGCCAGGAACTCCTCGAGCACGTCCTGCTCGTCGGCGTGGCGCACCAGGTGCAGCGATCCCGACTCCGCGTACCAGGCCCCGCTGCGCTTGAGCAGGTCGAGCCAGATCTCCCGGCTCCGCAGGGCCCGCGGGTACAGGTCGGCGGGCTGGCCGATCGGCCACAGGAGGCCGAAGTTGCGGACGGACGCGCCGACGGCGCGCTCGTCCCGTTCGAACAACGTCACCCGCTCGCCCCGGCGCGCCGCCGCCAGGGCGTGGGCCAGGCCCACGATCCCGCCGCCGATCACGGCCACATCGGTGTGTCGTGTCGTCATCGCACTGCCGTCCTTCCGGATCTGCGGCGGTCAGGCCGCCGCGGGCATCGAGTTCCAACGGGGCACGAGCAGGAGCGCGGCGAGGAGCGCCGCGCCGGCGAAGCCGTAGAACAGGGCGCCGGCACCGAGGTAGCCGGGCAGCAGCCCGCCGAGGATGGCCCCGACCGAGCCGCACCCGTTGACGAAGCCGGCGGACGCGCCGGCGTGCTCGGAGGTGCCGAAGTCGACCGCGCAGACGCAGGAGATCATCGCGTCGGCGGCGTAGACGGTGAGGCCGATCAGCGCCAGCATCACCACGACAATGGTGACGTCGCCCGACGCCGTCAGCGGGACGAACAGCACGAGCACGGCAACCAGGCCGAGCAGGCTCAGGACGGCGGGCGGGATCCGGCGGGCCTGGAACAGCTTGTCCGACACCAGGCCGATCAGGATCGGCGCGGCGAGCCCGGCGACGCCGAACGCGACCGGGATGACGACGGCCTCGAGCATCCCCGCCTCCGGGATGCGCTCGATGACGATGACCGGTCCCCACAGCAGGATCGCGTAGCGGGCCGGCTTGAGCAGGAAGTACGAGGCACCGAGGGTGAGCACCATGCGGTCTCCCACGGCGGCGACCAGCGCCTCGCGCACCGACCGCGGTGGGATCGGCGCCGCGTTGGAGGCGGGCGGGACGACATCGCTGCGGAACTCGTCGATGGGCGGCAGCCCGACGTCGGTGGGGCGGTTGCGCTGCAGGGCCGCGAACGCGACGAGCACGACCGCGACGACCGCGGCGCCCGCGAGGAAGGCCGCTCGCCACGTCCCGACGACGCCGTAGGCGATCCAGCCGACGAACGGCGCCGCGACCAGGCCGCCGAAGGCGTAGTTCGTGCTCCACAGGCCGAGCACCCGGCCCCGCTCGCCGATCGCGAAGAACTGCGAGACGTTCTTGCAGAGCGCCGACCAGCCCGTGGACTGGGCCAGCCCCTGCACCACCATCAGTGGGGCGAACAGGACCAGTGCAGGCACCACGCCGAGCAGCGTCGCGGCGACGGCCGACATCGCGAGCCCGCCGAGCACCACGACCCGCGGCCCGAAGCGGTCGGCGAGCGTGCCCCAGGTGAACTGGCCGATCGCATAGGCCGCGAGGTAGAGCGCGTCGAGGTTGCCGAGCATGGCCTTGGTGAGCGTCAGGTTGACCGCCGGGTCCTCGAGGATCCCGACCTTGGCCACGGAGAAGGCCTGGCGGGTGAAGTAGAAACCCGCGTAGGCCACCCACGTGATCGCGAAGATCTGCACCCGCCACCGCCGGTAGAGCGGCACGAGGGCGTCGTTGCCCGTCTGCAGCCGGGGTGCGGTTTCGGTCATGTCACCGCCTCCCCGGGCCGGGCGGCGGGAACGCGCGCGGGCACCAGGTTGTTCAGCGCCACCCAGTAGGCGTCGAAGTTGCGCAGGCGGTGCGCCTCCGGCAGGCCGACGACCTCACGGTTCACCAGGAACGGCACCCGCTGCTCGGTGAGCCCGCCGTGCGAGCGCAGCGGCTCGTCCAGCTGCGAGACGTCGTGGCGCGCGGGCTCGGTGCCGAGGGCCGTGTTCCGCTCGGAGATCAGCACCAGATCACCGACGCGGTCCGCGGGCAGCTCGAAGGTCACACATGCGGTCTCGCGATCCAGGACGCGGTCGATACCGGCCAGCTCTGCGAGCCGGGCCGCGGTCGCCGCGCGGTCGGCGTCGGAGGGGAGATACACGGTGGCGAAGGAGCCGAGCGCGCCGTGGTGGGCGGTGTACGGATCGGTGATCGGGAGGATCACGCGGGCTGTGCCCGCCCCGAGCCAACCGTCGAGGTGGGGCTGCAGGAAGACGACCCGGGGTTCACCGTGCTCGTCGGACTTCGCGTTCATGCCGTGATCGGCGGTGATCACCACAGCGGGCCCCAGGGCGTCGAGCTGCGCGAAGTAGCTGTCCATCATCGCGTAGAACTCGGTGGCGACCGGCGATCCCGGGGCGTGCTTGTGCTGGATGTAGTCGGTGAGCGAGAGGTACATCAGATCGGGGCGGTCACGCTCCAGGAGCCGGACGCCCGCCGCGAGCACGAACTCGCTGAGCTCGGCGCTGTAGACCGAGGGCTGCGGCTGCCCGACGAGGTCGAGCAGGCCGGTGATCCGGTTCTCCTCCCGGGTGGCGCGCTCGGCGAACTCCGCCGAGAAACAGACGCCGTGCTGCAGGCCGGCACCGAGCAGCCTGCGCAGCTTGTCCTTGGCGGTCACCACCGCCACCCGGGCGCCGGCCCGTTCGAACTCGGCGAAGAGCGTCGGAACTCGCAGGAATCGCGGGTCGTTCATCAGCACCTCGGAGTCGGTGGTGCTGTCGTAGAAGTAGTTCCCGCAGATCCCGTGCACCGCGGGCGGAACTCCCGTGGCGATCGAGAGGTTGTTCGGATTGGTGAACGACGGCATCGCGCATTCGGCGTCGAAGCTGCCGCCGCGCTCGACGACCGAGGCCAGGTAGGGCATGTGGCCACTGGCGATGGCCTTCTCGTGGTACTCCGGTTCGCTGCCGTCGATGCAGACCACCACGACGGGTTCGGCGGGATGCCGGTACTCCCGCCCGTTGATGCGAAGTGCGCTCCGATCGTTCTGCACCAATTCCTCCAGGAATATCGAAGCGACGGCCGTAGCGGGTGCTGCGGTCCGTTCGCGCCGAATGGGACTGGAGCAATGTGTAACAGTGGAACCGATATCACCGGAACGTGTCACCTCGCGATGACCCCCATAGTCGATCGTCGATAGGTCACGCACATCCCCGGGGGCGGCGGATGGCGGCTACTCGGCCGCGACATCGCGGACCGGCGCCGCACCGCCCGAATCCGCTTCGACCGCGTGGCCGTCGACGATCACTCCCGGTTCGCGTTCGCGCAGGTACTGCCGACCGAGCTCAGCCAGGCGTGAGCCGCCCGTCCCACCACGCGAGTACGCGTGTGCCGTAGAACGAGAGCCATTTGGACGGCTCGCCGGGCGCCACGTCGACCTCGAACCAGACCCGGCCGGGGTGGCGGCGTTCCTGCAGCCAGGTGCCGTCGGGTCGGCGGGCGGCGCGGATCACCTCGATCGCTTCCGCCAACCGAGGATCGGGCGCGACCTCGTCGTGCAGCGCCGCCGCCCGGAAGTGCTCCGCCGCGTTCAGCACGCTGTAGATCCAGCGGAACGGGTAGGCGAACCGGGTGGCCCACGGCCCGACGAGCTCGCCGGTCGACAGGGTGCGCAGCAGTCGACGCTGCAGCAGGTACTCCTCGCCGGCCCGACGGGCGGTGCGCAGCGCGTCGGAGCCGCCGGTGGCGGCCTCCAAGTACAACAGCCCCTTCAGGGAGTTGAGCGTGGAATGGAACGAGGAGCGGGTCGAGTCCTCGACCCATTCGCAGTTCCAGCCGCCGTCGGCCATGCGGTGGTCGAGGAACCATCGGCGATTCCCGAGACGTCGGCCCCGAGCCACGAGCCGTTGGCGAGCGTGTAGGCGTTGATGCAGCAGTCGACCTCGCCGCCCCAGTACGGCAGGTCGTCGTAGTCCCACCGGCTGTTCGCGGCGAGCAGGTCGGCTGTGCCGGCGAGCGCGGCGGCGTCGAGGCCCCAGTCGCGGAGGGTGTTGAGCGTCCACGTCGTCGCGGTCCACGGCTGCCCCGCGCCCTCGGCCGCCTCGGGGCCGTGGAAGTCGAAGTCGCTCGGGAAGAACGGTCCGCCGGCCCACTGCCCGTCGGGATCCTGCAGCGCGAGCAGTCGCGCTCCGAACCCCTCCCTGGCGATCCGGGCGCGAGTCGCACCCCACGCCTCCTGCGGCGCGCCCGCGAGGTCGCGCTCGACCTGCCAGCGCAGCGCCGGGTCGGAGTCGAGCAACCAGTCGAGCAGGGCCGGGTCGACCATGTCGAGAGGCTAGCGGCCGCCGTCCCGGCGGTCCGGGAGGCCGTTGCCGCGCAGGCTCGACCCGGGTCGATGTGGATCAGCCGGCGTGCAGCACCGCGTGCGCGGCGTCGAGCGCCGGGCGCCACATGGCCTCGTTCGGCACCGGCGGCCCGCTGACGTGCAGCCGGTTCGTGGCCAGGACGACGGTCGCGGCGTGCTCGGGCAGCACCGCGAAAGTGCTGCCGGTGAAGCCAGGGTGCCCGAAGGCGGTGACCGTGCAGCCCGCGGCCGTCGTCGACCACGAGCGGAAGCCACGGGACTGGCCCGCGTCCGGGCCGCCCGCGAGGAACGCGCCGAGCGCCGGCCACGGCCCGTCCCCGGACGCGCTGCGGCACAGCGCGTCGCCGAGCCGCAGCAGGTCCTCGACCGTCGAGAACAGCCCGGCGTGCCCGGACGCGCCGCCGAAGGTGTGGAACGCGTTCCCGTCGTCCACCTCGCCGACGAGGACGTGCTCGCGCCACCCGGCGAAGTCGGCGGCCGAGCGCGGGACGGGGTAGGGGTCGCCGGTGTCGAGCATCCGCCGTTCGATCACGTCACCGAGCCCGCCCGCCGCGACCTCGCCGCCCACGGGCGCGCCGAACGCCGTGTGCGTCATCCCGGCCGGGTCGAGCACCAGTTCCCGGACGGCGACCGGCAGCGCGGCTCCCGCAGCGGCCTCGACGACCTGACCGAGCAGCATGAAACCGAGGTCCGAGTAGTGCCGCCCGGCCCCCGGGGCGTACCGCAGCGGCAGCTCCCGCACCAGCTGCCGACCCGCGTCGGGGTCGGTGACGTCGCAGTACGTCGGCCACCACTCCCACAGCCCGGCGCGGTGCAGCAGCAGATCGTCGATCGTCATCGGGCCGGCGCCGGGCAGGTACCGGCGCACCGGGTCGGCGAGGTCGAGCCCGCCCGCGGAGGCGAGGGCCAGCAACGCACTCGTCGTGCCCGCCACCTTCGTGACGGACGCCAGGTCGTGGCTGGTGGTGGCGGTCATCGGGAGCGGATCGGGCACGCCGAGCACCTGCCGGTGCCCCGCGACGGCGACCCTGTCGACGTCCGGCGCCCGCACCGCGAGACAGGCCCCTGGCGGGGGTGCACACCCGTCGTCGGCATGGGAGACGAGCGCGCGCACGACCGCGTCGAGGCCGGTCATGACAGGACCGCCTGCCGGCGGGGGGCGAGTCCGCATGTGAGGGGCCCAGGGGCGGTGATCGTCGGTTGTGGGACGTGGGCGCCATATGTGTCGCTCTGGTCCCGTTTGTAGCGATCACGGGGGGAAGGTGCCGCTGGTGCACCTCGTGTCGGCTCGCGCACCAGTTGCCCCGCGACCTGCACCCTCACGCGAGCGACCGTTCGAGCTCGATCTCCGGCACGCCGTACTCCGGCTCGACGCGCTCGCGTCCGGTGGGCCGCCACCCCTGCCGCTCGTAGAAGGCGCGGGCGGGCGCGTTCGGGGCGAAGACCCACAGCGTGGCCGTCCGCGCCCCGGCCTCCCGCAGGTGTTCGGTGCACGTGGCGAGCAGCCGCACGCCCAACCCGGTGCCCTGGGCCCGTGGGTGCACGTAGAGGCTGTCGACCCGACCGGCCGCCGCCGTGCAGCGCGTGACACCGAGGACGGCGCCGTCCTCGGCGATGAAAGCCGCCGAGTCCGCGAGTGCCGTTCGCCACAGGCCGGTGGCGCGGTCGCGGTCCATCGCGGGCAGGTCGAACGAGGCGTAGCTCGTCGTCCAGCAGGCCAGGAACACCTCGACGACGCCGCCGAGGTCGTCGGCGCGCGCCGGCCGGATCATCGGGTGGCGAACAGCGACCGGGCCGCCACGTGGCAGGCCGCCCGGTGCCCGGAGCGGATCTCCTCGAGCGGCGGCAGGTCGGTGCGGCAGACGTCCTCGGCCAGCGGGCAGCGCGGGTGGAACGGGCACCCCGACGGCGGCGCGACGGGGTTGGGCACCTCGCCGATGACGGTGGCCGCGAGCGGCTGGGCCAGCGTCGGGTCCGGCACGGGGACCGCGCCGCGCAGCCCGGAGGTGTAGGGGTGCAACGGCGAGTCGAGCACGTCCTTCCAGCCGCCGTCCTCAACCACGCGTCCGAAGTACATGACGGCGACGCGGTCGCTGATCTGGCGCACCATCGCCACGTCGTGGCTGATGAAGACGTACGCCAGCTGCAGCTCCGTGCGCAGGTGCACCAGCAGGTTCATCACCTCGGCGCGCACCGAGACGTCCAGCGCGGACACCGGCTCGTCGAGCAGCAGCACCCGCGGCTCCACGGCGAGCGCCCGTGCGATCCCGACGCGCTGGCGCTGCCCGCCGGACATCTCGTGCGGCAGCCGCTGGGCGAAGGCCTCGGAGAGCCCGACGAGGTCGAGCAGCTCCACGACCCGGCGGCCGCGGTCGCGGGCCGAGGCGCCGATCCGGTGGACCGTGAGCACCTCCTCGAGCGCGTTGCCGACCGACTGCCGCGGGTCCAGTGACGAGTACGGGTCCTGGAACACCATCTGGATCCGCCGCCGCTGCTCGCGGAGTTTCCGGCCCCGCAGCGCGGTGAGGTCGACGCCGTCGAGCACCACGCGCCCCGACGTGGGGTCCTCCAGGCGCACCAGCACCTTCGCCAGCGTCGACTTGCCGCAACCGGACTCGCCGACGATGCCGAGCGTCTCGCCGGCGGCCAGGGTCAGCGACACGCCGTTGAGGGCGTGCACGACGGCATCCGACTCGCGCACCGGGAAGCGCTTGACCAGGTCGATCGCCTCGAGCATCACGTCCACTCCTCCGGGGGGACCCAGCACGCGGCCCGGCCGGCCGCGCGCTCCAGCAGCGGGGGCTGCTCCAGGCACACCTCGCGGGCCTGTGGGCAGCGCGGCCGGAACACACACCCCTGCACCTGCTCGGTGGGCAGCGGCGGGCGGCCGGGGATCTGGGCGAGCGGCGGACGGGCGTCGTCGGCGGGGTTGGGCAGCGACGCCAGCAGCCGCTCGGTGTAGGGGTGCTGCGGTGCGGCGAAGACCTGCTGCACCGGCGCGTCCTCCACGACGTGCCCGCCGTACATCACGATCACGCGCTCGACCAGCCGCGCGACGACGCCGAGGTCATGAGTGACCCAGATCGTCGTCATGCCCATCTCGCGCTGCAGCTCGGCGACGAGGGCGAGGATCTGCTGCTGGATGGTGACGTCGAGCGCGGTGGTGGGCTCGTCGGCGATGAGGAGGGTTGGCCGCAGCGCGAGCGCCATCGCGATGACGACCCGCTGCCGCATCCCGCCGGAGAACTCGTGGGGATAGGAGCGGCTCGTCCGTTCCGGGTCGGGGATCCCGACCCGGGCGAACAGCTCCAGCGTGCGGGCGCGGGCCGCGTCGGCGTCGACGCCGTGCACTCGCAGGGCCTCCATGACCTGATCGCCCACCCGCATGAAGGGGTTCAGCGAGGTCATCGGGTCCTGGTAGACAATCGCGATCGCGCGGCCCCGCAGCCCGCGCATCTCCGGCTCGCTCAGCGTGGCGAGGTCGCGGCCCTGGAACTGCACGCTGCCGCGGGTGATCCGCAGCGGGTCGCCTAGCAACCGCATCAGGGCGAGCATCGTGACCGACTTGCCCGACCCGCTCTCCCCGACGACCCCGACGGTCTCGCCGCGGCGCAGGGTGAGGTAGATCCCGTGCACGATCTCGACGGGACGGCGGCGACCGGCGGCCACGGCGAGGTCGTGGACCTCGAGCACGGGGGCGCCTGCAGTCACGGTCGCAGCGGTTACGGTCTCCGGGCCGCCCTTCACACCGCCACCCCCTCGGCGACCGTGAGCCGCAGCGCGGTCGGCGCGCCGGTCAGCGGCTCCGGCAGCCGCAGCGGGCCAGCCCCCGGGGTGATCGCGCCGAGGACGCGGGCGGCGCTCGCGCCGGTGCACGTCGGCAGCGTCGCGGGCAGCCCGTGCAGCGTCTGCCAGCCGATCAGCGCGAACGCGATCGCCTCCTTGTCCGACGGCGGCGCCCCCAGCTCGGCCGAGGTCACGATCCGCACGCCGGCGAGGCGGTCGGCGAGCATCCGCATCATCGTCGGGTTGGCACAGCCGCCGCCCGAGACCACGAGGGTGTCGACGCCGGCGGCGCGCACCGCGTCGGCCACCATCTGCGCGGTGAGCGCGGTGAGCGTGGCGATGAGGTCGGCCGGCTCGACGGGACGGCCGTGCCGGGCGAGCGCGGCGGCGACGTAGCCGTCGTGGAACAGCTCCTTGCCGGTGCTCTTCGGCGCGGGCAGCCGGTAGTAGGGCTCGGTGAGCAGATCGGCGAGCAGGTCCTCGTCGACCCGGCCGCGCGCGGCGATCGCGCCGTTGGCGTCGTAGCCCGCGGGGTGGGCGCCGGTGCGCAGCACCGCGGCGTCGACCAGCGCGTTGGCCGGGCCGATGTCCCAGGCCAGTGCCCCGCCGGCGGCACCGGGCACGGTCATGTTCGCGATGCCGCCGAGGTTCAGCGCGGCGGGACGGCCCGGCAGCGCCCCGAGCAACAGGGTGTCGAGGTAGGACACCAGGGGCGCGCCCTGGCCGCCGACGGCGATGTCGCGGATCCGGACGTCGGCGACCACCGGCACGCCGAGCCGTTCCGCGATCCACGCGGGCTGCCCCAGCTGCAGCGTGCCGAGCGCATGGGTGCCGTCCACCCAGTGGAAGACGGTCTGCCCGTGGGAGCACACCGCGTCGACGGACGCCGCGGCCACGAGCTTGTCGGCCGCGTCGGCGAAGGCCTGCCCGATGAGCGTGTCCAGCTCGCAGACCTCGGCGAGCGTCGTCGAGGCGGGCGGGAGTGCTGCGAGGATCCGGGCCCGCAGCGCCGGGTCGTAGGGCGTGCTCGACGTGGCCGTGACCTGCCCCTGGAGCTCGTCGCCGTGCAAGCCGAAGTCGACGACGGCGGCGTCGATCCCGTCGTGCGACGTCCCGGAGATCATGCCGAGGACCTTCACCGCTCTCCCTCCATCGCCGCCCGCAGGCTGCCGCCGGTGGCGGCGAGCCGGACCTCGGCCTGTGCCTCGTCGAGCCCGCTCTCCAGGCGCAGGATCGCGAGCTTCACCTGCATGTCGGACGCCTCGAGCGCGGCCGCGGCACGGTCCCGCGAAGCGCCCGTGACCGTCGTGACCATGCGGATCGCCCGCTCCCGCAGCTTGCCGTTGGAGGCGTGCAGATCGACCATGAGGTTCCCGTAGGTCTTGCCGAGCCGGACCATCACGATCGTCGAGAACATGTTGAGCACCAGCTTCTGCGCGGTGCCCGCCTTGAGCCGGGTGGACCCGGCGACGACCTCGCGGCCCACCAGCACCTCGATGGCGTACTCGGCCGCGGCGGAGAGCGGGGTGTCGGCGTTGCACGACAGCCCGACGGTCAGCGCCCCGCGTGCCCGCGCCTCCGCGACGGCGGCCACGACGAACGAGGTGCGCCCGCTCGCCGCGAGGCCCACCACCGAGTCGACCGGGCGGACGTCCTCGCCGGCGATCGCGGCGCGACCGGCGTCCTCGTCGTCCTCCACGCCCTCCTGGGCGGCGAACACCGCGTCCCGGCCGCCCGCGATGACGCCGCGGACCAGCTCGGGCGGAGTGCCGAAGGTGGGCGGGCACTCCGACGCGTCGAGCACCCCGATCCGGCCGGGCGTCCCGGCGCCGACGTAGAGCAGCCGTCCGCCCGAGCGCATCCGCTCGACCACGGCCTCGATCGCCGGCACGATCTGCGGGAGCGCGGCGCGGACGGCGGCCGGGACCTCCGCGTCGGCCTCGTTCATCAGCGCGGCGAGCTCGCCGACGCTCGCCGTGTCGATCCCCGCGTAGCGCGGGTCGGCCTGCTCGGTCTCGAGCCCGCCGAGGTCCCCACCCGGGGTTGCAGCCCCATCCGCCGTTGCAGCCCCATCCGCCGTTGCAGCCCCATCCGCCGTTGCAGCAAAGCCACTTTCCCGCAACGTGGTTGCAGCAAAGTGGCTTTGCTGCAATCCGTTCGGCTCGTCCGGCTCGCCCGCGAACCCGGTCATCCACGCTCTCCGTTCTTCGGGTCGAGCGCGTCGCGCACCCCGTCGCCGAGCAGGTTGAGCCCCACGACGAGCGCGACGATCACGGCGCCGGGGGCGGCCATCGTCCACCACGCGACGTTCACCAGCACCCGCGCCTCCAGCACCATCGAGCCCAGGGACGGGGCCGGGGGAGGGGTGCCGAGCCCGAGGAAGCTCAGCGATGCCTCGGTCAGCACCGCCCAGGACAGCGAGAGCGTGATCTGCACGATCACGATCGGGGCGATGTTCGGCAGCACGTGCCGGGCCAGCGTGCGCAGCGAGGAGAACCCGAGGACGGTCGCGGCCCGGACGAAGTCGGCCTCGCGCAGTGACAGGACCGGGCCGCGCGTCACCCGCACGAAGATCGGGGTGTAGACGATCGCGATGGCGATCGCCACCGTCAGCCAGTTGCGCTGGAACGCCGACGCCAGCGCCAGCGCCAGCAGCAGCGGGGGGAACGCGAACAGCACGTTCGTCACCCCGAGGATCGAACGGCCGGACCACCCGCCGAAGAAGCCGGCAACCACCCCGGAGACGGTGCCGACGGCCGTGGCGATCGCGACGGCGACCACGGCGATGAGCAGCGAGTTCGCCGCGCCCGCCGCGGAGCGGGCGAACACGTCCCGGCCGAACTGGTCGGTGCCGAACCAGTGCGTCGCCGACGGCCCCTGCAGGCGGTCGGCGGGGTTCTGGCTGATGGCGTCGAACGGCAGCGCACCGACGGCGGCGGCCAGTGCGGCGAGCACCACGATCCCGACGAGCACGGCGCCGACCAGCCCGCTGCGGCTCGCGAGCGTCCGCCGCAGCAGACCCCTCCGGCCCGGGGCCGCAGCCGGCCCGACCCCGGTGGCGACGTCGGCCGTCATGCCGCACGCACCCGTGGGTCGATGACGCGGTACAGCAGGTCCGTCGCCAGGTTGACCAGCACGAACGTCAGCGCGATGACGAGCACCGTGCTCTGCACGACGGCGTACTCCTTCTGTTGGATCCCGAGGAGCACCTGGCGGCCGATCCCCGGCACGGAGAAGATCTGCTCGACGACGACGGCCCCGCCGAGCAGGTAGCCGAACTGCAGGCCGGTCATCGTCACGATCGGCACGAGTGCGCCGCGCAGCACGTGCCGGTACTGGATCCGCCGCGGTCCCACGCCCTTGCCTCGGGCGGTGCGCACGAAGTCCTGGGACCGGACCTCCAGCAACGCCGAGCGGGCCGTCCGCATGATCGGGGCGGCGAGCCCGAACCCGAGCACCAGCGCCGGCATGAGCATCTGCTGGAGGTTGAGCGCCGGATTCGTGAAGAGCGGCGCGAACTGCTCGGCGTTGGGGTTGTAGCCGAGGAACCGCGCCGACGCCGCCAGCAGCGCCGAGCCCAGCAGGAACGCCGGGATCGACAGCCCGGCCAGGCCGAACGTCTGGCCGACGGCGTCGCGGGCGGAGTTCGGCCGCGACGCCGACAGCATGGCCGCGGCGACCCCGAGGACCAGCCCGACGACCAGCGACAACACCGCCAGCTCGAGCGTGATCGGCAGGGCCGCCGCGGTCATCTCCAGCACCGACTGGCCGCTGCGCTCCGACGCGCCCAGGTTGCCCGCGAGGACGGCGCCGAGCCAGGTGAAGAACTGCACCACCAGGGGCTGGTCGAGCCCGTAGTAGGCCTCCAGTGCCGCGCGCTGCGCGGGGGTGAGCGCAGCGGCCTCGGTGCCGAGGCCGGCCGTGATCTGGTCGCCGGGGATCGCCCGGAGCATGACGAAGACCAGGACGGCCACGCCGAGGAGGGTGAGGACGGCCTCGAGGAGCCGCCTGGCCAGTGGATGCCGGAGGATCGTGGTCATGACCCGCTGACGGTGGTCTCGCGCAGGAACTTCAGCGAGCCGTTGGCCATCGGCGTGAAGCCGCTGACGTCGGGGGTCGTGGCGGTGTAGGTGAAGCTGGTGAAGAGCCACACCCAGGCCGCGTTGTTCTCCAGCTCGGCCGAGACCTGCTCGTAGATCGCCTTGCGCTCGGCGGGGTCGGCGGTGGCCTTGCCCTGGGCGAACAGCCCGTCCAGTGTGGGCGAGCTGTAGCCCGCGACCTCGTTGAGGTTGCCCGTGCTCGTGAAGTACCGCCCGTACATGCCGTCCGGGTCCGGCCGGCCGCCGTTGAGCGCCACGGCGCTCTGGAAGTCGGCGGCCACCCAGCGGTCGACGTAGGCGCCGGACTCCAGCACCTCGAGGTTCATCGTGATACCGGCCTCGGCCAGCTGCGCCTGGATGTTCGTGGCCTCGTTGACCGACGTGGCGTACTCGCCCTGGGAGACGATCGTCGAGATCGTCAGACCGCCCGCGTGGCCGGCCTGCGCGAGGTACTCCTTCGCCTTCGCGACGTCGCGCTGTGGGCACGGGCGCGCCGCCGGGTCGGAGCGGTAGGCCGGGGAGGTGATCGGCCCGGTCACCTCCCCCTCGCCGAGCGCCGCGGTGTCGAGCACCTGCTGGCGGTCGATGGCGCACTGGATCGCCAGCCGCACGTCGACGTCGTCCAGTGGCGCCTTGCGGGCGTTGAGCTGCAGGGCGTGGTACGACAGCTGCGGAGTCTTCGTGATCTGCACCCCGGAGGCCTCCGCGCTCTGCGCGACCAGCGGGTCGTCGAACACCGCGAACTGCACGTTGCCGGACTGCAGCGCCGAGACGATCGACGTCTCGTCCGGGATCACCCGGAACTCGAGCGAGGACAGCGCGGGCGCGCCGCCCCAGAAGGACTCGTTGGCCGTGAGGGTGATCGACTCGTTCGGCGAGCGCTCGGCGAACGTGAACGCGCCGGTGCCGTTCGACGTCTCGGCGAGGGTCTCCTCGGTGTCCTCGCTGGAGAGCATCGCGAGGTTCACCGACGCCAGCGCGGCGAGGATGCCGGCGTCGGGGCCGGACAGCGTGAGCACGACCGTGGAGGGGTCGGGCGCCTCCACCGCGGTGACCGAGGCCAGGCTCGCGGCCGCGACGGCACCCGTCGCCTCCTCGCGGATCCGGTCGAGGGAGGACTTGACGTCGGCGGAGTCGAACGTGCTGCCGTCGGCGAACGTGACGCCCTGGCGCAGCGTCAGGGTGAGGGTGGTGCCGTCCTCGGAGAGCTGCCACGACTCCGTGAGCCCGGGCACGACCTCGAGGTCCTCGTCCAGCTCGGTGAGCGTGCCGTAGAGCTGTTCCAGCACGTTGACGGCCTGGAACTGCGTGGCCTTCCAGGGGAAGAGGGTGTCGGGGTCGGAGGTGGCGCCGATGACGAGGCCGCCGGGCCCGGCAGTGCCGCCGCCCGCGGGCGCGTCGCCGCCACCGGAGCCCGAGCACGCGCTGAGCAGCACCGCCCCCGCCACCGCGAACGCACCGAGCCGCACCCCCCGCCGGCTCCTCAACACGTCTCGAAGCATCTCGCCTGGACCTCCACTCGCGCGGGATCGGGTGCGGCCTGTTGGGCTGCGCCGCTGCTGTTGGCGGCTACAGGACCACAGCGCCGAGCGGTGGTCAAGAGTTGTCGCAGACTCGCATCCAGATGTAACAAGTTATCGACGGTGCGGATACGCTCCGCTGCATGACGTCATCGCCTGTGGCCCGCGGCGTGCTGGTGCGGATCCGCGCCGTGCTGCCGTCGCTGCGGCCCGCGCAGCGGCGCGTGGCCGAGGCCGTGCTGCGCGACCCGGACGGCACCGCGGAGCTGTCGATCGGCAGGCTCGCGCAGGAGTGCTCCACCTCGGTGGCGACGGTGATGCGGTTCTGCCGGTCGGCGGGCTTCCACGGCTATCCCGAACTGCGGCTCGCCCTCGCGCGCGAGACCGGCCGCGAGGCCGCCGGCAGCCCCGACGGCGCGGTGCTCTCCTCGGACATCGACCGCAGCGACACGCTCGCCGACGTCGTCGCCAAGATCGCGTTCAGCGACGCGAAGGCCGTGGAGGACACCGCGGCCACGTTGGACCTGGCCGCGCTCGGGCGGGCCGTCGAGGCGGTGGCGAGTGCCCGGCGGATCGACATCTACGGGCTGGGCGCGAGCGGTTTCGTCGGCCAGGACCTGCACCAGAAGCTGCACCGCATCGGCCTGCTCGCCTTCGCGTGGCCGGACCCGCACGCCGCGCTCACCTCGGCCGCGCTCCTCGACGGCAGCTGCGTGGCGATCGCGATCTCGCACACCGGCACCACCACGGACACCGTCGACGCCCTCCGGGTCGCCCGCGAGTCCGGCGCCCGCACGATCGCGATCACCAACTTCGCGCCGTCGCCCCTGACCGAGTGCGCCGACCTGGTGCTCACCACCGCGGCCCGGGAGACGACGTTCCGCTCCGGCGCGATGGCGAGCCGGATCGCCCAGCTCGCGGTGATCGACTGCCTCTTCGTCGGGGTGGCGCAGCAGTCCTACGACCGGACGATGACCGCGCTCGACCGCACCTACCGGGCGGTGCGCTCCCGGCGCAGCCCCTGACGGTTCCTCATGCACCCCGTTTCGGCGGATGCGCCCCGTCGACGGGGCGCACGGGCCACGACGGGGCGCATCGGCGCCATGAACACGCCCGGGTCGCACTACTGTGCGGCGGCGCGGATGACCCCGTGCACGGCTTGCCCGATCCGTTCGGCGGCGTGCTCGGGGTCGGGCTGACCGGCGTCGAGCCAGGCGATGACGGCCTCGACGGTGAGCGCCGGGATCAGCCGGGCGGCCCAGTCCAGCCAGGGGCCATCGGGGATCAGCGGGGCGAGGTTGCGCCGGGCGACATCGGTCGATGCGGCGGTCAGGTCGTCGACGACGTCGCGGAACTCCGGCTCCCGGGCGGCGTGGTGGAACAGCAGGCGGAACGCGTCGCAATCGGTCGCGGCGGCGCGGAGCAGCGCCGGGATCGACCGGTCGTCGAAGTCGTCGTCGCCGACGCGCTCCTGCAGGCGGCCGCACGCGCGGTCGAGGGCGGCGCGGTACATGTCGGCCTTCGAGTCGAAGTGCCGGTAGAGCAGCACGCGCGTGATCCCGGCCTCGGCGGCGACGTCGTCCAGGCCCGTGCCGGCGAACCCGGTGCGGGCGAACGCGCGCGTGGCCGCGCCGAGGATCTGCTCGCGCCGGTCGGCGCGGCGCATCCGGCGCACCGGCGTTGCAGCGTTGCCGTCGCTCATGCTCACCCGCTTCCCTCTTGTGTACGCCGGAGTCTAAAAGTAGCTTGTTTACTCGTGAGTGTACAACGAGATGTTGACATCCAGCTGCCGTTCGAGAAGCCGCATCCCCTGCAGGCGGCCCCACTGCTGCGGACGCTGCAGGCCGCGGGGCCCGTCCACCGCATCCGCACCGCGGTCGGCGACGAGGCGTGGCTGGTCACCGGGTACGAGCAGGTGCGCAGCCTGCTGGACGACGACCGGCTCGGGCGGTCCCACCCGGACCCGGCCTCCGCGGCGCGCACGGGGGAGTCGGCGCTGTTCGGCGGGCCCGTGGGCGACTTCACCACCGAACACACCGATCACGCGCGGATGCGGGCGCTGCTGCAGCCGCACTTCTCACCGAAGCGGATGCGCGCCCTGCGCCCACGGGTCGAGGCCCTCACCGCCCGCCTGCTCGACGAGCTCGCCGAGCACGGCTCGCCCGCCGACCTGGTCGAGGCGCTGGCGCTGCCGCTGCCGATCGCCGTGATCTGCGAGCTTCTCGGGGTGCCGTTCGAGGACCGGGCGCAGTTCCGGACGTGGACGCGGGCGGCCGCCGACGTGCAGGACGGGGCGCGCTCCCAGCAGGGCCTGGCCGACCTGTTCCGCTACGGCCAGGAGCTGGTGGCGCGCAAGCGCCGCGAGCCGGGCGACGACGTGATCTCCCAGCTCTGCGCGACCGAGGGCGTCAGTGACGGCGAAGCCGCCGCGATGGGGATGTTCCTGCTGTTCGCCGGGCACGAGACCACGGTGGTGGCGATCGGCATGGGGGCCGTGCTGCTGCTGTCGAACCCGGCCCAGTGGCAGGCCCTGCTCGCCGACCCCGACCGGATTGGGTCGGCGGTCGACGAGATCCTGCGGGCGCAGGGCACGGGCGGGGGCGGCATCCCGCGGTACGCGCGCACCGATCTGGAGATCGCCGGCGTCACGGTCCGCGCGGGGGAGCTGGTGCTGCTCGACACCGGCTCCGCCAACCACGACGGCGCGGTCTTCCCCGAGCCGGACCGGTTCGACGTGAGCAGGCGCGACGCCGGGCACGTCACGTTCGGGCACGGGGCCCGCTACTGCATCGGCGCGCCGCTGGCCCGGATCGAGCTGCAGGCCGTCTTCTCCCGGCTGGTGCCGCGCTTCCCCGAGATGCGGCTCGCCGTCGGCGTCGACGGACTGGCCGTCCACACCGGGACGCTCACCGGCGGCCTGCGCGAGATCCCGGTGACGTGGTGACGGCCGTGTCCGGAGTGCGGCACCCGGTCTTCGCGCGCCTGTACCCGCGGATGGCCCGGGCGATGGACGAGGGCGGCCTCACCGAGCACCGGCGGCAGTTGCTGTCCGGGCTGCGCGGCGAGGTCGTCGAGATCGGCGCGGGCCCGGGCGGCACCTTCCCGCACTACCCGCCCACGGTCACCCGGGTGCTGGCGGTGGAGCCCGAACCGCGGCTGCGGGCACTCGCGCGCAGCGCCGCGGCGGCCGCCCCCGTCCCGGTCGAGGTCGTCGACGGCCTGGCCGATCGGCTGCCCGTCGCCGACCACACCGCCGACGCCGTCGTGTGTTGCCTGGTGCTCTGCTCGGTGCCCGGTCCGGCCGCCGCGCTGGCCGAGGCGCGTCGGGTGCTGCGGCCCGGCGGGCAGCTGCGCGTCCTGGAGCACGGGCGCGCCGACGCCCCGGGCGTGGCCCGGGTGCAGCGGCTGCTCGATGCCACGATCTGGCCGAGGCTCGCGGGTGGGTGCCACACCGGCCGCGACACCGTCGCGGCGATCGAGCAGGCGGGCTTCACCCTGGATCGACTGGACCGCTTCCTGTTCCCAGACACCCGGGCGCCGTTCTCGTGGCACGTCCTCGCCACGGCGCGGTCCGCTCGACCTGCCGCGCGATGAGCCCGGCGGCGCGCGGAGCTCGTCCTCGGTGGTCCACCGGCCGAGGGACAGCCGCAGTGCGGCGTTCGCCCGCTCGGCGCTGATGCCCATGGCGAGCAGGACCTCCGAGGGGCTGTCGATGCCTTCGTGACACGCCGAGCCCGTGGCCGCGGCGATCTCGGGCAGGGCGGCGAGCAGGTCGCGCCCGCGGACGCCGTCGATGCTGACGTTGAGGGTGCCCGGGAGCCGGTGGACGGGATGGCCGTTGAGGTGCACCCGCCCCGGGAGGAGCCGCTCCAGCTCCCGGTGCAGGAGGTCGCGCAGCCCCGTCAGCCGCACGGTGCCGCCGGGCAGCTCGGCGCGGGCGATGACGCCGGCCTGCCCGATGGCGGCGATGAACGCGACGTTCTCGGTGCCCGCGCGCAGGCCACGCTCCTGCCCGCCGCCGTGGACGACCGGCCGGATCGGGACGCCGTCGCGGACGTAGAGGGCGCCGACCCCCTTGGGCGCGTACATCTTGTGGCCGACCACGGTCAGCAGGTCCACGCCGAGCGCGGCCACGTCGATGTCCACTTTCCCTGCGGCCTGTGCGGCGTCGGTGTGGAACACCGCGCCGTGTGCCCGGGCGACGGCCGCCAGCTCGGTTACCGGCTGCAGGGTGCCCGTCTCGCTGTTGCCGAAGGCGACCGACACCAGCGCCGTCTGGTCGCTGATTGCTGCCTCCAGATCGGCGGGCCGCACGCGGCCGAACCCGTCGACCGGGAGGTGGGTGACCGTGAAGCCCTCGTCCTGCAGGCCGCGGCACGCCTGCAGGACGGCCGGATGCTCCGTGGGCAGGGTGATCACATGCCGGCGGCCGGCTGGCGCGGCCCTCGCGGCGCCGCGGACGGCGAGCGTGTCGGCCTCCGACCCGCCACCGGTGAACACGATCTCGTCGGGGCGGGCGCCGAGCAGCGCGGCGAGCTGCGCACGGGCGCGGTCGACCGCCGACCGCGGGGCGTCGGCGTACCGGTGGCTGCTGGAGGGGTTGCCGAAGTGCGCGGCGAGGAACGGCAGGGCGGCCTCCAGGACCGCGGGGTCGACCGGGGTGGTCGCGTTGTAGTCCAGGTAGATCGGGCCGTCGGCCAGGCCGGGGTGGGTCAACGCGGGCTCCTGGGGGAGGCCGAGGTGTGCGTCTCGTACATCCGCACGGCGACGGCGAGCCCGGAGGCGGTGGTCACCGCGGCCACGACCGCCACGGCGACCGGGAGGCCGTAGGCGTCGGCGACCAGCCCGGCGACCAGCGCGCCGACGACGAAGCCGCCGTCGCGCCACAGCCGGTAGACGCCGACCGCGCGGGCGCGCCACGCGGGGTGGGCGACGTCGCCGACCGCGGCGAGCAGGGTCGGGTAGACGAGCGCGGTGCCGGCGCCGAGCAGCACCATCGCCACCGCCCACACCCCGAAGGATCCCCCGGTGGCGACGAGCACGAGGGCGACGGCCTGCAGGAGCTGGCCACCCACGATGAGCGGTTTGCGGCCGGTGCGGTCGGACAGCGCGCCGGTGCCGAGCTGCCCGAGCCCCCAGACGGCGGGGTAGAGGGCGGTGAGCACGCCGATCTGCGCGACCGACAGCCCGGCGGCGGCGAACAGCAGCGGGAACAGCCCCCAGGCCAGCCCGTCCATCAGGTTGTTGACCATGCCGGCGTGGCTGGCAGCCGACAGCGCGGGTTCGCGGAAGCTGCTCTGGGCGAAGATCTCGCGGCTGCCGAGGCCGGCGTGCAGGTGCCCGCGAGTGGTGTGGCCTGCGGCTTCGAGCCGGGCGTGGTCGCGGGTCTCGCGCACGGCCAGGGTCGACAGGCCGAGGCCCAGTGCGGCGTAGGCGATCCCGAGGAGGAACGGCTCCGGTCGCAGCCCGGCTCGGGCGGCGATGTACCCGGTGGCCATCGCCGTGGCCGCGACGGCGAGGTACCCGGCGGCCTCGTTGAGCCCCATCGCCTGCCCGCGCCGCTGCGGGCCCACGAGGTCGATCTTCATGACGACCGTGGTCGACCAGGTCAGCCCCTGGTTGAGCCCGAGCAGCACGTTCGCCGCGATCACCCAGCCCCAGCTGGGCGCCCAGATCAGCAGCAGCGGGACGGGGACGGCGATCAGCCAGCCGGCGACCAGCACGGGCTTGCGCCCGTATCGGTCCGACAGCGTCCCGGCGGCGTAGTTCGCCACCGCCTTCGTCGCCCCGAATGCGAGGATGAAGGTCAGCACGCCGGTGTAGGCGGTGAGCCCGAACTCCTGCTCCGCGAGCAGCGGCAGCACCGTCCGTTCCTGCCCGTACATGCCGCCGACGAGGGCGTTGACCGCGACGAGCAGGACGAACTGGGCGAGGTTCGCCCGCAGCCCCAGCCGCAGCGGGGCGCGGGTGGCAGGGGTGCTCATCGGCCCGTGGCCAAGTCGCGCCCGGCGGCCTCGGCCCAGTCACCGGGCCCGCCGGCCAGGACCGCCAGATCCCGGTGCCCGGCGCGTTCGAGCAGGCCGACGGCACCGGCGGCGCGTTCCCCGTGCCCGCACATGACCAGCGTCGGTGCGTCGGGGAGCCGGCCCGCGGCCGGGCCGAGCGCGCCGAGCTCGACGTGGAGGGCGCCGGGCAGGTGCCCCGCGCTGAACTCCGCCTCCTGGCGGACGTCGAGCACCCGGTACCGCCCGTCGACCTCCCCGGGCCGCAGCAGCGGCGTGTTCGCGGTCGGGTGCCCGGCCGCGATCCACGCGTCGATCCCGCCGTCGAGCTCGCCGGCGAGCCGTTCGACGCCGATGTTCAGGGCGCGCCAGACGAGGTCGGCGAGGTCCTGGTCCGGGTTGCGCAGCACCACGACGGGGGTGTCGGCGGGGACCAGCCAGCCCAGCCAGGTGGCGAACTGGGCGCGCAGCGGGATCGACACCGCGCCGGGGACGTGGCCGCGGGTGTAGTCGGCGACCGGACGCGCGTCGACGAGGACGGCGCCGTCGGCGAGCAGCCGCCGGACCGCGGCCACCGGCAGCGCGTCGAGCCGCCCCGTCGCACCGGGGTCGAGCACCGCAGGGCCGCGCCGGTTGATCTCGGCCAGTCGGAGGAAGTAGGGCGGGTAGCTGCCCAGCGAACCGAGCAGGTGCTCGACGAACCGATCCTCGTCGTCGATGGCCAGCAGGGGGTTGGCGGCCAGCTCCCGCCCGATCGTCGACGTCCGGTCGGCGCCGGGCGGGGCCGAGCAGAACGAACCGGCGCCGTGCGTGGGCCACAGGGCCGTCGCAGGCGGCAGCGCTGCCAGCCGGCGCAGCGAGCCGAACTGGGCGCGCGCCAGGCTCTCGGCACGGTCGGCGCCGAGCAGGTCCGTGCGCGCCGCCGACCCGACGATCAGTGAACCGCCGCTGAAGACCCCGACCGGCCGGGCGCCGTCCCGCAGCAGGAACGCCAGGTGTTCGTCGGTGTGCCCCGGTGTCTCGAGCGCGGTCAGCGTCGGCCCGCCGAGATCGACCTCGTCGCCGTCGCGCAGCCCGCGGTGGTCGAACCGGCGCTCACCCGCCGCCGCGGCGAGCACGGTGGCGGCGTCGTCGTGGGCCAGTTGCACGGCGCCGGAGAGGAAGTCGGCGTGCAGGTGGGTGTCGGCGACGAACCGGATGCGCAGGCCGGCCCGCTCGGCGGCCGCGCGCACGGCGCGCAGGTCCCGTGGTGGGTCGACGACCAGGGCGCCGCCGTCGCCGAGGTCGAGCAGGTGGCAGGAGTTGCCCAGGCCCTCGTCGGCGACCGCGGTCGGCGCGAGTCCCGTCGTGGTGTCGCCCATCTCGCCCTCCCGGGGTCCGGCGTTGCTGCTACACTATTCCACGGAGCATTGGAGGAGTCTATGGGTGACGCGACGCGGAAGTCGGAGCTGTTCGAGCAGCTGGCCCGGGTGGGCAAGGCGCTGGGCAACGGGAAGCGCCTCGAGCTGCTCGACCTGCTCGCGCAGGGGACGCGCAGTGTCGCCGACCTCGCAGGGGCGGCCGGCCTCGGGCTGACCACGGCCTCGGCGCACCTGCAGACCCTCCGGCAGGCGGGGCTCGTCGCCACCAGCCGTGAGGGCACCACGATCTTCTACCGGCTCGCGGACGGCGATGTCGCCGCGCTCTACGCGCAGCTGCGCGATGTCGCCGCCGCGCACCTCCCCGACGTCGATGCGGCTCGGGCCCGGTACCTGGGCACGCACGACGGTGAGGACGTCGAGCAGATCGGCCGGGAGGAGCTGCTGCGGCGCGCGCAGGCCGGAGAGGTGGTCGTCCTGGACGTGCGGCCCGCGCCCGAGTTCGCCGCCGGCCACATCCCCGGCGCGGTCTCCATCCCGATCGACGAGCTTCCCGCGCGGCTGTCCGACCTCCCGCCCGAGCTCGACGTCGTCGCCTATTGTCGCGGCGCCTACTGCGTCTTCGCGCACGAGGCGGTGCGGCTGCTCGCCGCCGAGGGCCGCCGGGCGGTGCGCCTGGCCGAGGGGATGCTCGAATGGCAGCTGGCCGGGGAGCCCGTCGTCGCGGCCTCGTGACCACGCGCGAACGGCACTCTCGGTCAACAGGTTTGGTCGAAAGTGCCGTTCGCGCAGTCACTCGGGCCGGCGCGGAACGCTCCCGGCCATGAGGATCGCCGCGACGGCGGCCAGCCCCGCGAGCAGCCCGAAGAGACCCGGGTAGCCGCCGAGCGCCTGGGCGACGGCGGCGCCCGCCCACGGCGCGACCGCAGTGGCGACCATGGCCGGGGCGGAGAGCAGGCCGTTGAGGCGTCCGTAGTGCGTGGCGCCCCAGCGGTCGCTGATCGCGGTGGCCTGCAGCAGCGTGAACACCCCGCGGGCCGCGCCTGCGAGCATCGCGGCCCCGACGAGCAGCACCGCGGGCCCGGGCAGGGCGGCGAGCATCGCGGTGGCGGCGGCAGCGCTGGTCAGCACGACGACGCCCCGCGAGCGCACTCCGGTGGCGGCCGCCAGCCGCCGGTACCCGAGCCTGCCCAGCACCTGCCCGACGCCGCCGAGCCCGAGTGCCCAGGCGGCTGCGCTGGTCGACATCCCCCGCTCAATGAACAGCGGCACCTGGTTGACCACGACCGCGAACGCGGCGAACGACGCGAGCCCGACCGCCATGACCAGCAGGACGAACGGGCGGCTGCGGACGATCGCGGCCGGCGTCCGGTCCACGTGCTCGGCGTGCTCGGCCGGGTCCGGCGCGGGCCAGTGGCCCCGCAGCCCGAACAGGTGCGCCGGGACCGTGACGACGGCGAGCACCACGGCGAGCACGACGTAGGTCTGCCGCCACCCGAGCGGGCCGAGCAGTGCCGCGGTCAGCGGGGCGAAGACCGTGCTCGCCAGCCCGGCCAGCAGCGTCACCGCAGTCAGCGCGGTGACGCGTCGAGGACCCCACCAGCGGGTGAGTGCGGCGAAGGCGGGCGCGTACAGCGTGCCGGCCATGGCGACGCCCGCGAGGAGCCACGCGGCGACGAACACCGGTAGCGTCGGCGCCCACGCGATGCCCAGTACCGCCGGGAGCGCCAGCACGGAGCCGGTGGTCATGACAGCGCGCGGACCGATCCGGTCCAGCAGCCGCCCGACGGGTATCCCGACGATCGCGGAGACCAGCAGCCCGGCGGAGAACGCCGCCGTGACGGCACTGATCGACCAGCCGCTGTCGGCGGCGATGCTCGGCGCGAGCACGGGGAATGCGTAGTAGAGCACGCCCCAGCTGGTGATCTCGGTGACGCAGAGGACCACGAGCACGCGGCGCAGCCCGGACGCGCTCAACGTCCCGGGCTGCCCTGCGCTCATCCCGACAGGGTGCATCAGGGCGGCGCCGTTCTCAGGCCTGGCCGCCGATCGGCACCGCCACCGGCTCGGCGGGCCCGCAGCATCCGCCCGCCGACTCCGCCGACGTCTCCTCGAGCAGCCCACCGCCGCTGCAGACGCCGGTCTCGGGCAGCACGAGCTCCACCCGCTCCGCGGCCGCCCGGTCGCCTGCGATCGCGGCGACGACCGAACGGACCTGCTCGTACCCGGTCAGCGCGAGGAACGTCGGCGCCCGGCCGTAGCTCTTCATCCCGACCAGGTAGACGTCCGGCTCCGGCTGGGCGAGCTCGACGGCGCCGTGCGGGTAGACGGTGCCGCAGGAGTGCACGTTGGGGTCGACCAGCGGGGCCAGCGCGCGCGGGGCCTGCAGCACCGGGTCCAGGTCCAGGCGGACCTCGGACAGGAAGCCCAGGTCGGGGCGGAAGCCCGTGAGTACGACGACCTCGTCGACCGGGTCGAGCCGGGTCCCGGCGAAGGACTCCAGCACGAGCCGGCCCGCGCTGTCGCGCTCGACGGCGGCGGTGCGGAACCGGGTGACGGTGGTGATGTGCCCGGCGGCGACGGCCTCCGCGGCGCGCTTCCCGAGCGCCCCGCGCGCGGGAAGCTGGTCGGCGTCGCCGCCGCCGAAGGTCGTGCCGATCTCGCCGCGGCGCAGCAGCCACTCGACGTGCGTCCCGGGGACGGCCTGCGCCAGCTCGGCGAACGCGACCAGTGCGGTCAGTGCCGAGTGGCCGCTGCCGGCGACGGCGATGCGCCTGCCGCCGTAGCGCGCCTGCTCGGCCGGGTCGGTCAGGTTCGGCACCCGGTAGCGGATCCGGTCGACCGCGGCCCGCTCGCCGAGGGCGGGGAGCCCGTCCCCGCCCAGGGGGTTGGGTGACGTCCACGTCCCGGACGCGTCGATCACGGCGCGGGCGTCGATCCGCTCTTCGCCGCCCGCGGTGTCCACGCGGACGGTGAGCGGTTCCGTCCCGCGAGCCGCGTCGACCACGCGGTCCCAGCCCCGGCGGGCCACCCCGACGACCCGGGCGCCGTAGCGGACCCGGTCGCCGAGCGTGTCGGCCAGCGGCTGGAGGTAGTGCTCCGCCCACTCCGCGCCGGTGGGGTAGGCGTCCGAGTCGGGGGCCTGCCATCCGGTGGGGGCGAGCAGCTTCTCCGCGGCGGCGTCGACGAGCTCGCCCCACCGCGAGAACAGTCGCACGTGGTGCCACTCGCGCACGGCCGCGCCCGCCGCGAGCCCGGCCTCCAGCACGAGCGGGGTCAGGCCCCGGTCGACCAGGTGCGCCGCGGCGGCCAGCCCGGCCGGTCCGGCACCGATCACGACCACGGGCAGCTCGGTCACGTCACTCACCGAATCCTCCATCGATCCGAGTCGATTGATGGCCGAACTGTATCGACGGGCATCGATTGACGCAACCATCGATGTGTGTCGATACTGGTTGGCATGAGCGAGCCCCTGTCCCTCACCGTCCTGCCGTCGCCGCCCGCCCAGCTGGCGCCCCGCGACGCCGCGACCTACGCGGAGTGGTTCGCCTGCCTGGCCGAGCCGATGCGGGTGCGACTGCTGCACGCGGTGGCGGTCGCAGGCCGGGAGACGACGGTGGGGGAGCTGACCGAGCGCCTGCGCGTCAGCCAGTCCACGTGTTCCCACCACCTGCGGAAGCTCGCCGACGTCGGGTTCGTCCGGCTGCGCAAGGAGGGGACCTCGACGCTGGTCTCGATCAACGCTGCCTGCTGCACCGGGCTGCCGCACGCCGCCGACGCGGTGATGGGGATGCTCGGCCCGCGCCCGTGCTGCCCGGACGACCTCCCCGCCGACGTCACCGTCCGGGCACTCGGGGCCGATGACTGGGCCGACGTGCGGCGGATCTACGCCGAGGGCATCGCCACCGGACACGCGACGTTCGAGACCGAGGTGCCCGACCGGGACGACCTGGACGCCGCGTGGCTGCCCGAGCACCGCTGGGTCGCCGAGCTCGACGGCCGGGTCGTGGGCTGGGCCGCCGCAGCGCCGGTGTCGTCCCGGCCCGCCTACGCGGGCGTGGCGGAGACCGCGATCTACGTCGGCGACGGGTTCCGGGGCCGCGGAGTGGGCAAGGCACTGATCCACCGGCAGGTCACCGCCGCCGACGACGCCGGGCTGTGGACGCTCCAGACGTCGATCTTCCCGGAGAACCGCGCAGCCGTCGCCCTGCACCGGTCCGCCGGGTTCCGCACCCTCGGGATGCGGGAACGGATCGGCCGGCACCACGGCGTCTGGCGCGACACGGTCTTCCTGGAACGCCGGCGCGCCGACGCCTGACGCCGACTCGCGCGCCCGTAGGCCGCGACTCGCGCACTCGTAGTCCGCGACTCGCGCACTCGTAGTCCGCGACTCGCGCACTCGTAGTCCGCGACTCGCGCACTCGTAGGCCCCGACTCGCGCACTCGTAGGCCCCGACTCGCGCGGTGTCGGTCGCCCGATCCTGCCCATTCGTCCTCCCCGGGGAGGGCCCGAGCTCCGAGGTACCCATGAACAGCCCTGACGCGATCGTCGTCGGCGCCGGTCAGTCCGGTCTCGCCGCCGCACATGCCCTGCGCGCGCACGGCCTCCGGCCCGTCGTGCTGGAGGCCGGACCCGAGCCGGTCGGCTCCTGGCCCAACTACTACGACAGCCTCACGCTCTTCTCCCCCGCCCGTTACAGCGCGCTGCTCGGACTGCCGTTCCCCGGGGATCCGGAGCGCTACCCGCACCGCGACGAGGTCGTCGAGTACCTCCGCCGCTACGCCGCCACCCGCGGGTGTTCCGCGGAACGCGGGGCGAGGGCGTGGCCGTCGGCGGCGGCCGGTGAAGATCGCCGCGAGATGCGCTTCCGTGTTGCCGACGGGACGGGAAGTGCGCTCTCGTGGTGCCCGGGGTGGTGGTGATCGTCGTGAGGTGGCGGTTGTTGTCGCCGCGGCGGCGATAACCGCACGCTCGCGGCGATCACGGGGGAGTCCGGGTCGCGACAGGGGCAAGATCGCCGTGAGGTGCGCTTTCGCGTCGTCCCGTCGGCGGAAGGTGCCCTCTCGTAGGGGCCATGCGGCGGGTGTTCCGCGGAACGCGAGCGAGGGCGTGGCCGTCGGCGGCGGCCGGTGAAGATCGCCGCGAGATGCGCTTCTGCTGGTCGGCGGAACGGGAAGCGGGAGCGGCGCAGGTCAGCGCGGTGCGGGCGCCTGACCGTCCGGCACGAGCGCCGGGGTCGCTGGTCCCATCTTCAGCGTCAGGCTCAGGTGCCCGCCCAGGTATCCGCCTGCGGTGGCGGCCACGCCGCCGGTCACGCCCAGCGCGACGGCCCTGGCGTGCCTACCGGTGAGCCGAGCGCCAGCGAGGACGCGTACAGGGCCAGCGCGGTGCTTGTTCACGACCGCGTACCACGAGGCCGACGCGCCGCGCCGCGCCGCTCGCCGTCTGCCACTCGGCGAGTCCGGCGAGCACGGTCGGGACGGCCGCGGCGAGCCCGAAGGCCAGCTGCCCGGTGGCCGCGCCGCGGGCCCGGCGGCCGCCGAACAGGTCCAGCAGCGAGGTGCACGTCCAGGCGCCGAGCGGGAAGTCGGTGAGCAGCGGGTGCAGCGCCTGCCCCAACTGGTCGCCGCGCAGCACCGAGCGCGCCCGCGGCGAGGGCAGCGCGGTGTCCGCGACCCGGTCGAGGACACCGGCCGGGCGGTCGAGCGAAGCGGCGTCCTGGAGGCGGTGCACGGGCGTGGCGAGCGCGGGCAGCGTCGTCCCCGGGGCGCGCGGGCGGCGGGGCGGAGGTGGCCATGACCTCCACCACCCGCGGCTGGACACGTCGATGCTGCCCGGTCAGTGATGGCGTGAGGTGGAGCCGAGCCGATGCAGCGTCTCGGCGACGCGGCCGGCGCCGTCCTCGGCTCGCACCCGCTCGGCCACTGCGGTGGCACGGCTGCGGTAGCCCGGTTCGGACACGGCCTGCCGGATCAGCTCCGCCAGCCGGTCGGCCGTGAGCCGCTTCAGGCGGACCGCGCCAGGGGCGACGCCCAGCCGGACGAGCCGGGCGGCCCAGAACGGCTGGTCGGCGAGCACCGGGACCGGGACCGCCGGGACGCCCGCCCGAAGCCCGGCCCCGGTGGTGCCGGCCCCGGCGTGGTGGACGACCGCGGCCATGCGCGGGAACAGCCAGTCGTGCGGGACGCTGCCGACCGTCAGCACGTCGCCGTCGGTCCCGGGCAGGCCGGCCCACCCGGCCTGGACGACCGCGCGGACCCGGGCCCGGCGGGTGGCGGCGGCGACGATCTCGCCGAGCCGCTCGGCGTCGCCGTGGCCGTGGCTGCCGAAGCCGACGAAGACCGGTGCCGGCCCGGCCGCCAGGAACTCGGTCAGCTCGGCGGGTGGCTCCCAACGGGGTGGGTGGGGCGGCCACCAGTAGCCGACCACGTTCGCTCCCGGGCGCCAGTCGCGGGGCCGGGGCGAGACGAGCGGGCTGTAGCCGTCGAGGATCGGCAGGTCGGCGTCGTCGAAGAACATCTCGCGGCGGACGGCGGCCATCCCGGTGGTCGGCAGGCCCAGGCGGGTCTGGAGGTCGTCGACCACGCCGTCGAGGGACTTCAGCATCGCGGGGCCGAGTCGCATCAGTGCGCGGTTTCCCCAGCGACCCAGCGAGCGGTCGCCGAACATGGCGGGGAGGAACTCCTCGGTGGGCACGCTCGGTGTCAGGCCCAACAGGACGCCGGGGATCCCCATCGCCTTCGCGACGAGATAGCCGTGCGTGGCGGGCACGGCCTGCAGCAGCAGGGCGTCGGCCCCGTCGGCAGCCGCGATCACCGGCTCGGCGAGGGCGCGCATGAACTGCTGGTAGATCGCGGACTGGGCCTTCATCGCCCGCAGCCCGCTCCCGGACCGGGTCCAGCTCCGGCCCTCGTCGGAGGCCATCACCTCGCGGGTGTTACCGGGGAGCGGCGCGAACCCCAGGCCGTGCTCCCGCACGACGTCCGCGAACGACTCCTGCGTCGCGAGGGTCACGTGGTGGCCGCTGCCCCGGAGCCGCGTCCCCAGGCCGAGGAACGGCGCGACGTCGCCGTACGACCCCACGGTCATGATCACGAGCTTCACGAGCGCCTCCGCGACTGCCTCGTACTTACCGGCGGTCAGGAACCGTAGCAGCAATTGACCGGTGGTAGAGAGTTCCCGAGACGGAGGGGCGGTGTCCACGTGGACGGTCGGCAGGCGCCGGAGGAATTCCGGCGGGACACGCGTCAGCGCGTCCTGGACGCCGCGCGGGAGCTCTTCGCGCGGCCCGGCGGCTACCGGGCCACGTCGATGCGTCAGATCGGCGAGCGGCTCGGGGTCACCAAGGCGGCGCTCTACTACCACTTCCGCTCGAAGGACGAGATCCTCCAGTGCCTGACCGCCCCGCTGCTCGATGCGCTCGATGCCGCGCTCGACGCCGCGGCCGCCGAGCGCGGCCTCGCGCGGGTTCGTCGGCACGTGGTCGACGGCTCGGTCGCCGCGATGCTCGCCCACCGTGACGTGCTCACGATGCTGCTGCGCGATCTGGCGCTGCTGTCGGAGACCGCGGTCGGGGCGCGGCTCGCCGCGGTCATGGTCCGCGGCCAGGATCTCCTGGCCGGTCCCGATGCCGGGCTCGGACAGCGGATCAGGGCGTTCCAGCTCACGTCGGGGCTGGCGAACACGATCACGCGGTTCGCCGACGTGCCGGCCGAGGTGCTGCGGGTGCACCTGCTCGACGGCGCACGGGTCGTGCTGGCGGGCCTCCCGGCCGCCGACGAGGCGCCCCCGGCTCCCCGGGGCCGGCCCCGCGGTCGCGCGGGTGGGCGGCCACGCGCGCTCGGGCAGGGGGCGGTCGACCGTGCGCGGGAGCGCTACCGGTCGGGCGAGCCGGTCGAGCGGATCGCGCAGGAGCTGGGTGTCTCCCGGGCCACGGTCTACCGACACCTGAATGCGCCCGAGTTATGAGACGTTGATTTCGATATCAGAGCTCCGCGCCGTCCGCGAAGTACCGCTTGTAGACCCGCCGCACCCTGGAGGCATCCGCGGGTAGCAGGTCCGCCTGCTCCACCCCGGCGACGACGAGGCGGGCCTGCTCGTGGATCGCGGGACGCACGGCGGGGTCCAGCCGGCGGCCCTCGAGCGCCCGGCACACCATGTGCATGGTCTCCAGCAACTGCACGGACACGTCGGGCAGCGGCGCGGCGGACCGGCGCACCTCGCCGAAGGTGAGCGCCACGAGATCGGCGGGCGTCGGCGCGTGCGGCACGAGCAGCACCCGCCCGCACTCGTCCCGGTGCGCCCGCCGTGGTGGCGTGGCGACGAGCCGGGTCAGCAGGGCGGCCGCGTGCAGCACGGCGTCGCGGGCGGTCGTGGCGTCGTTGACGCCGGAGGACAGTGCGATGAGGGCGACGTCGACGAGCTGGCGGATCCCGTACGCCGGATCGCCGTGCACCGTCCGGCTGTTGCCGACGCGGACCGCGGCGTGCACGCACCCCTCGGCGCGCCGGCGGTCCGGCGGGATCGGCCAGAGCGTGCACAGCGGGCTGCCTGCGAACACGAACTGCCCCACGCCGGTCTCCAGCCGCACGGTCCCGCGGTCGCCCACCGCGCCGAGCATCCCGGCGACGTCCAGGTGCTGCACCCACCCGTCCCGCTCGCACCGCACGAGGTACCCCTCCGTCCCGGGCGGGTCCGCGATGCTCCCGGCGCCCTCGGCCCGCCCGTCGTCGGCCTCGGGCGTCGCCGCCAACGCCTCGGTCAGCACCCGGTTCAGCACCTCGCTGACCTCCATGGTGTGGGCGTTGTGGTCGATGAACGCGACGATGGCGAGGATCGCCGCGATTCCGAGCAGGACCGCCACCGCGACCGAGAGGTTGGGGACGACGACCTCGGCTCCGGTGTCCTCCGGGGCCCGGACGGCGCGGAGCACCACGAGGTCGTAGGCGAACGCCCGACGGCCACCGCCATGATCCGGCGGTTGAACGGGTCACGGAACAGCCCGTGGACCACCCGCGGCGAGTACTGCGCCGAGGCCTGCTGAATGATCAGCAGGGAGACCGAGAACGTGATGCCGGCCACCGAGATCGTCGCCGTCGCGATGGTGCTGAGCACCGCGCGCGCGTTCTCCACGGTCGAGGTGAGGATCAGCGGCAGCTCGACGCCCGTGCCGATGGACCGGTCGACCGCGAGCATCAGCTCGCCCAGCACCACGCCGAAGAGCACCCCGAACATCGGGACGACGAACTAGCTCGTGCGCAGCCGGTCGGCCGCCGCGGTCAGCCTCAGCTGCATGGGTCGACGGGTGTCCGGCTGCGGGGCATGCGGCGGGGATACCCACGCGTCCTCGGGGGATGCGCGGGTGTGCCCCGACCGTTGCCGTCAGCCCTTCAGCTGGAGTCTGCGCTGCAAGAGCCGTCCCATCGGGGGCAGCGCGGCCATCCGCAGGGGCAGATCCCGCAGCCACAGTCGCGGCGGGTCGGCCGGGGCGTAGAGCCCCTTCACCCGGCGACCGAGCTTCTGCTTCCTCTCCGCGGCCGTGCAGATCGTGGGCGGGCAGACTGGGGTCCGTGGCGCCACCACCCGACGGTCTCCCGGTCTACCGCGTGCTCACCGGCCCCGACGACCCGGCGTTCTGCCGGCGCGTCAGCGACGCCCTCGGCCTCGGCTACGAGCTGTACGGCAGCCCGGCGATCACGTTCGACGGGAGCCGGGTGATCGTCGCGCAGGCAGTGCGCTGGCCGAGCGACGAGTAGCCGGCCGACGACACACGATCCGCTGCCGCAACCGCTCTCACCGTCTCACCGAGGAAGGGCAAGCGGCTGTACGGGGTGCACGGGCAGCGGGGAGCGGACGATCTCCGCGTGCTCACTGCGGCCGGTCGGCCGTGTAGTGCACGCCGGAGAACTGCTTGCGCCACGCCGTGACGTCCGGGGCCACCGCGGCCGGGTCGCCGTCGGTGTCGAGGCCGCGGGTGATGAGTTCGGCCAGGCCGGGCATGTCGGCAGGCTGCATGCCGAGGCGGACGAGCTCCGGCGTCCCCATGCGCAGGCCGTTGACGTCGCCGTCGACCGGCGCCTCGGGCAGCCCGATCCCGCAGGCGAGCAGGTTCGCCCGCCGCAGTCGGCGGGCGGCGTGCTGGCCGCCGCCCCACCGGTGGGCGCGGAGGGCGAACTGGTGCGAGCGGGTCGGGCCGTGCGTACCGGTGAAGACCGGCAGCCCGGCCGCGCCCAGTTCCTCGGCCAGCCGGGCGGCGGTGTCGACCATCGCCGTGGCGTAGGCGGCCCCGGCGACCTTCCAGTCGACCATCGTCACCGCGAGCGCGGCGGCCTTGGCGGCATCGAAGTTGGCGGTCAGGCCGGGGAAGGCGATCGCGTCGATGCGCTCGGCGAGCTCCGGGTCATCGGTCACCACCGCGCCGCCGGCGGGGCCGCCGAGGCTCTTGTAGGTGCTGAACGTCATCAGGTGGGCGCCCTCGTCGAGGGGCTGCTGCCAGGCCCGTCCGGCGATCAGCCCGCAGAGGTGGGCGGCGTCGAAGAGAACCTTTGCGCCCACCTCGTCGGCGATCTCGCGAATCGCGCCGAGGGGGTGCGGGTAGAGGTTGAGGCTGCTGCCGATCGTGATCAGTTTGGGCCGGACCTCGCGGGCCAGATCGCGCAGTGCCGCGACGTCGACGGTGTAGCCGTCGGCCGCGACCGGTGCGGGCACGGTGGTGAGCCGGTACCGGCCCGCCGAGCCGCCGGCGTGGTGGGTGACGTGCCCGCCGATCGAGGGCGGCGGCGCGATGATCGTGTCGCCCGGCTCGCAGGTCGCCATGAAGGCGTACAGGTTCGCGATCGCGCCGGAGGCCACCCGGATCTCCGCGTAGCGGACGCCGAAGACCTCCGCGACGAGCTCGGCGGCGATGACCTCGATCTGCTCGATCGCCTCCAGGCCCATCTCGTACTTGTCGCCGGGGTAGCCCAGCGACGGGCGCGATCCGAGGTTCGCCGACAGCATCGCCTCGGCCCGCGGGTTCATGATGTTCGTCGCCGGGTTGAGGTTCACGGAGTCGACGTCGTGGATCTGCCGGTTCTCGGCGACGAGCCGGTCCAGTTCGGTGAGCAGGGCGGCCGGGGTGGCGCTCGCCGCAGCCGTCGCCACGGTCTGCACGCGGTGCTCGGGCTGCTCGGGAACCCAGGGCCGGTGGGCGAGAGCTGCGGTCATGTTCGAAGCCCCTTTTCTCGTGCGCGTTGGTGGCCGGTCGTTCCGCCGGACGGTAGAGGCGTACGAGCCGCCCGCGCACCGGGCGAAAGCCCGGAGTCGTGCGCGCCCGTTCCTACACTTGTCGGAGAGTCAGCGCGGCTGAGGAGCGGGTGTGGTCGTCGACCAGGTGCAGGACGAGCTGGACGCGCTCGCCGTCCGGCTCGGGCGGAGCCTGACCATCGACGGTGTCGACGGCGACCTGCTCGCCTACAGCACGCAGCGCGACGACGCCGACGAGGCCCGGGTCTCGTCGATCCTGCTTCGGCACGTCGCCCCCGAGGTCCGCCGGTGGGAGGAGCGGCACCGGGTCGCCGACGCCACCGGACCGGTGTCGATCCCGGCCAACCCGGACCTCGGCATGAACGCCCGGCTCTGCGTGCCGCTGCGCCGGCACGACCGCACCCTCGGTTACCTGTGGATGCTGGGGTCGGGCGCGACCCTGTCACCGGTCGAGACGTCCGCGCTGAGGCGCGGCGCCCAGGCGCTGGCGGACCTGCTCGACATCCCGCCGCAACCGCGCGCGCACGCGCCGGGCCGGGAGGTGGACCGGCTGGTCCGCAGGCTGGTGGAGGACGGGCAGGCCGAGGCCTACGACAGCTCGTCGCCGCCGTGCCGGGGTTGGTGGAGGGCTCGGTGCAACTGGTCGCCGCGATCGCCGCGCACCGCGACGGCGGGGGCGTGCGCCCGCTGCGCGCCTCGGAGTTCGGCGCGTTGTCCGCGGCGCTGACCCCGATCCTGCGCACCGGCGCGAGCCACGTCGGCTCCTCCGTGTTGGCCGCCTGTGCGCTGACCCTTCTCCGCCACCGCACCGGACGTGACACCGACGACCGGGTCCTCGGCGAGATCGAACAGGTCGTCGCACGCTGCCTCGCCGCAGGCGACGAACCCACCCTCGGGCTCAGCGAGCCCGCACCCTTCGGGATGGACGCCGTCCGCGGCCTCCGCCGCCAGGCGCTCGCCGCCGCCGAGCTCGCCGCGCTCGACCCGGCGCTGCCCCGCCGCTGTCGCTGGGCGGACCTCGGCCCTTACCGCAGCCTCATCACCGCGGACGTCCTGGTCGACGACGCCCTCGCACCGCTCGACGGCGCCGGCGCGTCCGGACGGATGCTCCTCGAGACACTCGAGGTGTTCCTCGACCTGGCCGGAGACGTCCGGGCCACCTCCGCGCGGCTTCGCCTGCACCGCAGCAGCCTCTACTACCGCCTCGACCGCATCGCCGCGCTGCTCGGCCGCGACCTGGGCGACGGGCTCGTCCGTCTCGACGTGCACCTCGCGCTGAAGGCCCGCCGGGCCCGCAGGAGGACCCTCCGGTAGGCCGCGGCGGCCGGCGGTGGTGTGAGCCCGGCGACGGTCCACCGCGGAGGGGCCGCCACCCGGCGGACGCGGAGTTAACCTGCTCGTCGTGCCGGCGTCCCGAGGGTCATCGTCAGCGGCGGATCTCGCGACCGCGGTCGTGTTCGCCGCGTTCATCGCGGTGCTCGGCATCTTCCCGGGCCTCTACGTGGGCCTGTCCGGGGTGCCGATCGTGGTGCAGAACATCGGCCCGCTGCTCGCCGGCGCCGTGCTCGGCGCCCGGCGGGGGACGGGCGCGGTCGTGCTGTTCCTCGGCCTGACCGCGATCGGGCTGCCGCTGCTCTCCGGCGGCCGGGGCGGCATCGCCCCGTTCCTCGGTCCCAGCGGCGGTTTCCTGCTCGGCTTCATCCTGTCCGCGCTGGTCGCGGGCCTGATCGTGCAGCGCGCCGCCCGGCCGCGGCTGCCCGTGCTGCTGCTCGCGACCGCCGCGGGCCTGCTCGCGGACTACGCCGTCGGCGTCCCGTGGCTCTGGGCCTACACGGGTGACCTCCGCACGGCCGTCGTCGGCTCGCTGGTGTTCGTGCCCGGCGACCTCGTGAAGGTCGTGCTCGCCGCGGTCGTCGCCGCCGTGGTGCACCGTGCCCTGCCCGACCGGCTCACCAGCGCGGCGATGCGGTGACGCCCAACCCGCCGGTCCTCGGGTCCGCGGACGTCCCCGCCGACCTGCTCGCGCTCGCCCAGGGGGCGGCCCGGGAGCTGACCGGCCGGGCTGTCCGCGCGGGGTCTCGGGTCGCCGTCGACCCCGGCCCGGCAGGCAGGCCGGTGGACGTGCTGGCGTGGTTGCTCGGCGCCGACCTGCTGGGCGCGGCCACGCTCGTCGTGGAGCCGGGCTGGACGGACCGGGAGCGCGCCGCGGTCCTCGGCGACGCGCGGCCGCACGTGGTCGTCACCGGCGCGCCGGCACCGACCACGACCCCGGTCGTGCCCCACGGCGACGAGAGCACGCGCTTCTACCTCCCCACGACCTCCGGGAGCAGCGGGCGGCCCGCGGTCCTCGTGCGCTCCCGGGCGTCGTGGCTGCGCAGCTTCGCCGCGCTCGGTCCGCTGCCCGGGCCCGTGCTCGTCCCGGGGCCGCTCAGCTCGTCGCTGTTCCTGTTCGGGGCGCTGCACGCCCTGTGGTGTGGCGCGGAGCTGCGGGTCCGGCCGCGGCTGCGCGCCGCGGACGCGCGGGAGGTCGCGAGCCTGCACGTCGTGCCCGCGATGCTCGCCGACCTGCTCGCCGAGCTGGAACGCACGCCCGGACCGTGCGCGCTGCGGACGGTCGTCTGCGGCGGCGCCCACGTCGGGGACGGGTTGCGCGCGCGGTTCGCCCGGGTGCTCCCGGGCGCCGAGCTCATGGAGTACTACGGGTCGGCCGAGCACTCGCTGATCGCGGTCCGGCGCGGCGGGCCCGCGCTGCGCCCGGTGCCCGGGGTCGAGGTCGCGGTCCGCGACGGCGAGCTGTGGGTGCGGTCGCCGCTCGCGTTCGACGGCCACCTGCGCTCGGGCGCGGTCGTGGCGAGCGGATCCGGCTGGTCCACCGTGGGTGACCGGGCGGAGCTGACGGACTCCGGCGAGCTGGTCGTGCTCGGGCGGGGCTCGGCGACGATCTCCAGCGGGGGCCGGCTCGTCGCGGCCGAGGAGGTCGAGTCGGTGCTGCGCGGCGTTCCCGGCGTCGACGACGTCCTGGTCAGCGGCACTCCGCACGCGACGCTCGGCGCCGTCGTCACCGCCGTCGTCCAGGCCGGTTCGCCGCCCGCCCTGCGCGAGCTGTGTGCCGCCGCCCGGGCCGGCCTGGCCCCGGGCAAGCGGCCGCGCCGCTGGCTGGTGACGGCGGCCCTCCCGCGCACCGCGTCCGGGAAACCGGCCCGCGCCGCCGTCGCCGAGCAGCTGGCGGCCGGCACGTTCCCGGCGGAGCCCCTCCGGTGACGGGCGATCTCGCGCCGGTCGTCGTCGCGGCCCGCCGTACACCGATCGGCAATGCCGGCGGTGCGCTGCGGGCGCTCCCGGTCGACGCGCTCGCCGCACCGGTGCTGCGGGCCCTGCTCGACGACGCCGGGCTCGCCACGGTCGACGACGTCGTGCTGGGCAACGTGTTCGGGCCGGGGGGCAACCCGGCGCGGGTGGCGGCGCTGCGGGCGGGGCTCGGCCCGGCCGTGCCCGGCGTGACCGTGGACCGGCAGTGCGCGAGCGGCCTGGCCGCGATCACCCTGGCGGCGGCGCTGATCCGCGCCGGCGAGGGCGAGGCCTACCTCGCGGGCGGGGTGGAGAGCGCCTCCACCGCACCGCACCGCGCGTGGCGCACCGATCCGCCCACCCCGTACACCCGGGCGCCGTTCGCCCCCGCCGAGATCGGCGACCCGGAGATGGGTGCGGCCGCCGACCTCGTGGCCGCGGAGGCGGGGATCTCCCGCGAGCGGCAGGACCGGTTCGCGGCGCGCAGCCACGAGCGCGCGGTGGCGGCGCAGCGGGCCGGGCGGTTCGCCGCCGAGCTCGTCCCGGTCGGGGGCGTGCCGGCCGACGAACGGCCGCGCGCGGGGTTCACCGTCGAACGGCTCGCCCGCTTCCGCCCGGCGTTCACGCCCGGCGGGACCGCGACCGCCGCCAACTCCTGCGGCATCAACGACGGCGCCGCGGCAGTGCTCGTCGTGAGCGAGCGGCTGCGGCGGGAGCGCGGGCTGGCGGGCCTGCGGCTGGTCGCGGCGGCGACGTCGGCGCTCGACCCGAACCGGCTCGGGCTCGGCGCGGTCCCCGCGATGCGGCAGGTGCTCGCCGGGCGGGTGCCCGAGGTCGTCGAGTTCAACGAGGCCTTCGCTGGGCAGGCGCTGGCCTGCCTCGACGCCGCCGGGATCGACGAGGACACGGTGAGCCCGGACGGCGGGGCGATCGCGCTGGGCCATCCGTGGGGCGCCTCGGGGGCGGTGCTGGTGGTCCGGCTGTTCGCCCGGCTGGTCCGCTCCGCCGGCGCGCGCATGGGCCTCGCCGCACTCTCCGCGGGCGGGGGCCTGGGCATTGCGACGCTGTGGGAGGCGGTTGAGGGGGAGGGCCTGGCGTGATCGAGTTCGACGGTGTCGGGCACCGCTTCGGCGAGCGGGTGGTGCTCGCCGAGGTGCACCTCGCGCTGTCCGAGCAGCGGGTGGCGTTCGTCGGCGCGAACGGGTCGGGCAAGTCCACCCTGGCCCGGATGATCAACGGGCTGGTGCTCCCGACCGAGGGCCGCGTGCGCGTGGACGGCCTCGACCCCGTGGCGCAGGGCCGTGCGGTCCGGCGCCGGGTCGGTTTCGTCTTCACCAATCCGGACAGCCAGATCGTGATGCCCACCGCCGGGGAGGACGTGGCGTTCTCCCTGCGCCGCAGTGGGCTCGGTCGCGCCGACCGGGCCCGGCGGGCCGCGGAGGTGCTCGCCGAGCACGGGCTCGCGGGCTACGCCGACCACCCGGCACACCAGCTCTCCGGCGGGCAGAAGCAGCTGCTCGCGCTGTGCGGGATGCTCGCACTCGACCCCGACGTCCTGGTGTGCGACGAGCCGACGACCCTGCTCGACCTGCGCAACAAGCGGCGCTTCGCCGAGGTGCTCACCCGGCTGCGGCAGCAGGTGGTGCTCGTGACCCACGACCTCGACCTGCTCGACGACTTCGACCGCGTGGTCGTGCTCGACGAGGGCCGGGTGGTGGCCGACGACGAGCCGCGCGCCGCCGTGCAGTACTACCGGAAGCTGGTCGAGTGAGCCCGCTCGGCCTCTACGAGCCGGGTACGAGCCCGCTGCACCGCGCGCCGACGACGCTGAAGTTCCTCGGCGTGCTGGTGCTCGCCGCGGTCCCGTTCGTGCCGGGTTCGCTCGCGTGGCCCGCCGCCGCCTGCGTCGTGGTCGCCGCCGGCTACGCGGTGGCGCGGATCCCGGCCCGCCGGGTCGTGCCGCTGGTGCGCGGCCTGCTCGTGGTCGTCGCGCTGGTGTTCGCGCTGCAGGCGTGGCTGCTGAGCCCGCGGGAGGCGGCGCTGACCAGCCTGCGGCTGGTCGCCGCGATCGGCGCCGCGACCCTGTTCACCCTCACCACCCGCATCGAGGCCGTGATCTCCGCCGTCGAGCGCGGACTCCGGCCGCTGCGCCGCTTCGGCGTCCGGCCGGAGCGGGTCGGTCTGCTCGTCGGGCTCACGCTCCAGGCCGTGAGCACGCTGTCCGAGATCGCCCGGTCCGTCCGGGAGGCCGCCCGCGCCCGCGGGGTGGACCGCTCCGTCGTCGCCTTCGCCGTGCCGTTCCTCGTGCGCACCCTGCGCCATGCCGACGAGCTCGGCGAGGCGCTCGCGGCCCGGGGTGCGGGGGACGACGCCTGACCGGACCCTGGTGGCGGCGGCGGAATGCCCGCGGGCACGCTGTTGTTGCGGGAGCAACTTCTCGGAAGGATGGGGGCATGACCGAGACGATGCTGGTCCCGCAGATCGACGTCCGGCGGGCGGACGACCGGTTCGCCACGAAGATCGCGTGGCTCGACTCGCACCACTCGTTCTCCTTCGGGGGGCACTACGACGCGGGCAACACCCACCACGGGCTGCTGCTGGTCAACAACGACGACATCCTGCAGCCCGGGCGCGGCTTCGAGACCCACCCGCACCGGGACATGGAGATCGTGACCTGGGTGCTGCAGGGCTCGCTCGTGCACCAGGACTCCACCGGCCACTCCGGCGTGATCTACCCGGGCCTGGCGCAGCGGATGAGCGCGGGCACCGGGATCCTGCACTCGGAGAAGAACGACTCCTGGCGCCTGCAGGGCGGTGACCCGCACATCGACCCCGTCCACTTCGTGCAGATGTGGGTCGTCCCGGACGAGCAGGGCATCACCCCGGGCTACGAGCAGCGCGAGATCGACGGCGAGCTGCTCTCCGGTGCGCTCGTGCCCGTCGCGTCCGGCATGGCGGGCCACGACAGCGCGATCCGGATCGCGAACCGGTACGCGGCCCTGCACGCCGCGCGGCTGCAGCCGGGCCAGGAGGCGACCCTGCCGGAAGCGCCGTTCCTGCACCTGTTCGTGCCGCGCGGCGAGGTCGTGCTGGAGGGGGCCGGCAGCCTCGCCGCCGGCGACGCGGTGCGGTTCACCGCGGGCGGCGGGCAGAAGCTCACCGCCGCCTCCCCGGCCGAGATCCTGGTCTGGGAGATGCACGCGTCGCTCGCTTGACGGAGCGCCGGGAGATGACGTCTCGCTCCTCGGCGAGCAACGGAGCTCGCCGAGGAGCGGGTGACGTTCGGCGAGGAGCGGATCACCGGTCCTGGAGGCCGAGCTGGCGAAGCCCGGTCGGGCTCAGGTCGTCGCGGCCCGGGCGGCCCGACCAGCCGATCTCGTAGTGCTCCGGGGCGAAGTCCGACGGGCTCTCGCCGGTCAGGAACGCCTTGCCGCACTCGGTGGCGTACGCCGCGTTCTTGGCGCAGTGGGGCGCGGCCGGGATGTACATGACGTTGCCCCAGCCCTTCTGGTCGGACACCGGGTCCACCGCGTGCACCACGTCGGCGTGCCACCAGACCGTGTCACCGGGCTCGACGTCCGGGATCGGGCTCATGCCCGGGAGCAGGATCGAGTGGTACTTCTCGTTGATGGGCAACGCCTGGCCGTTCGCGGCGCCGCACAGGTCGTCGTCGGCGATGTCGTCCTGCAGGGCCCGCAGCAGCAGGTAGACCATCGCATCAGGGATCGGCAGGACGTTGAGCACGCCCGCGGTGCGGGCCATGTCCGAAAGCGCGGTCCAACCCTGGAACGTGCGGAAGGCCGAGCACATCACGGTGGACCGGTACTCGTGGACGTCGGTGCGGTAGGCGCCGTCCCACGGGTCGTACTCGGTCCAGTTGCCGTCGAAGACGTGCCGGAACACCTTCTGGTAGGCGGGCAGCAGCCAGCGTTCGACCGAGCCGGAGTCGGTGTGCGGGGACAGGCCGTCGGAGTCGGCGCCGGGAGCGCGGCGGCGGACGCGGTCCGGGTAGGCGGTGTCGCGGTCCGGGTCGAACCAGACGCGGCCCTCGGACTCGTGCTTCCAGAAGCTGTTGAGGAACCCGCGGACGGCGACCATGTTCGCGTCCTCGCGGGCCTGCATCTGCGGGCGTGACCAGTAAATCGGGAAGATCGACGGCTTCCCGGCGGCCAGCCCGCCGAAGATGCCGTCGTCGAGGTAGGTGTAGCGGCCCATGAAGTCGTTGTCCTCGAGGTAGGACACCAGCTCGGCGTCCCACGCCTCGGCCCGCTCGCGGGGGAACGTGCCGCGTACGATCGCGCAGCCGCGGCGCCGGATCGCCTCGACCGTCTCGCCCGGCACGGTCCCGGCCGCGATGTCGGCGAACCGGACGACGGGCCACACCTCCTCGCCGCGTTCGCGGAGGGCGACGATCTCGGCGACGGCGCGCTTCATCGCGTCCTCGACCTCGGCGAACACGCCGGTGTAGTCGCCGATCCGCGCCCGCAGTTCGGTCTTGGCGGCGCGGATCGCAGCGGAGATGTCCGTGGGTGTCTCGGTGCCGTGGAGCGCTGCAGTCATCTCAGGTCCTCTCCGACCGGAGGTTCCGGATCTTTTGTTAGTAAAGCTACCTAACTAGGCCGAGTGAAGGTAGCATCGGCGCCTCGACCACACAAGGAGGGCGATGACGGCCGGCACGAGTGACGAGGTGCAACGGGTCGCCGGCCCGACGGCTCTCCGTGACCGCACGGAGCAGGCCGTCCTCGATGTCGTGTTCGCCGAGCCCGGTCCGGTGACCCGGGTCGACATCGCCGGTCGCACCGGCCTGTCCAAGCCCACGGTCAACGCCGCCGTCCGTCGCCTCGAGCACGAGGGTGTGCTGGCCCCCGCGGGGCTGCAGACCGGCCGGCAGGGTCGCGTGGCGACGCTCTACGAGCTCGCCGACACGGCGGGTGCCGTCGTGGCCGTCGAGCTCAACCCCGGCGTCATCCGCGTCGCGGTCAGCGATCTCCTGGGCCGGCAGGTCAGCGTGGACCGGTTCGACCCGCCGCGGAGCCCCGAGGACGTGGCCGATCAGCTCGAGCGGATCGTCGTCGAGGCCGGTGAGCACGCGCGCCGCGAGCGGACACTCCTGCGTGCCGCCGCGATCTCGGTGGCCAAGCCGGTCGATCCACGCACCCTGTCGGTGATCGAACTTCCGGACACGCCCTACCCGGAAGGTCTCGTCCAGCCTGCGGAGATCCTGGCCGCGCGGATCTCCGCACCGCTGCTCGTCGACAACGACGTGAACCTGGCGGCATTGGGGGAGCAGCGCAATGGTGTCGCGAAGGACGTCGACGACTTCGCCTACCTCTACGTGGGCGCCGGCCTCGGGCTCGGCGTCGTCGTCGACGGCCGGCTCGTCCGGGGCTCCCGCGGGCTCGCGGGCGAGATCGGTTACCTCCCGAGCCGGGCGGACACCTCGGGCGAGCAGCACGGGCTGGCGCGTGCGGTGTCGGGGTTCGGGCTCGGGCCTCGGCGTCGTGACGCCTGGTATCTCGACACCGTCGCCGAGGCGCGCTCGCTGCTACGGGCTGCGGAGGACGGGGACCGGCACGCACTCGACGCGGTCGCGCACGCCGCACGCGCACTCGGCGAGGCGGCGACGGCGATCTGCGCGATCCTCGACCCCGGGCTGATCGTCCTCGGCGGCCCGATCGGCACGAACGCGTTGCTGCGCGATGAGCTCCAGCGCACGCTCGACGACCTCGCCCCGGCGCCGACACCGGTGGCCGCGAGTGCCCTCGGTGAGAGCGCACCCTTGCAGGGCGCTCTCGAGCTGGCGCGGCGCCACGCCCGGGACAACCTGTAGGACCACGTCGGCGAGCACGCCGCGCAACCACGTCACGGGGTGGGGTCGGGTGGTTCGACGAGGCGGTGTTGGTAGGCCAGGACGACCAGCTGTGCGCGGTCGTGGGCGCCGAGTTTGGTCATGGCGCGGCTGACGTGGGTCTTGGCGGTGGCGTGGCTGATGGTGAGGGCGGTGGCGATGTCGGTGTTGCTCAGGCCGTGGGCGACGAGTCCGACGATCTGCTTCTCCCGGGTGGTGAGTTGGGCCAGGACGTCGGTGTCGAGTCGTGGAGTTGTGGTTCGGCTGGTCAGTCGGGCGATGAGTCGTCGGGTCAGCCCAGGGGACAGGAGGGCCTCCCCGCCGGTGACGATGCGGATGCCGTGCAGCAGCTGGCGGGGTTCGGTGTTTTTGATCAGGAAGCCGGCGGCGCCGGCACCGAGTGCTTCGATGACGTATTCGTCGTGGTCGAAGGTGGTGAGGATGAGTACGTGGACGTCGGTGAGGTCGGGGTCGGCGGCGATCTGGTGGGTGGCGCTCAGTCCGTCGACGCCGGGCATCCTGATGTCCATGAGCACGACGTCGGGGCGGGTTTGCCGGGCCAGGTCCACCGCGGTGGCTCCGTCGCCGGCTTCGCCGACCACGATCATGCCGGGTTCATTGTCGACGAGTACCCGGAAGCCGCCCCGGACGAGGGCTTCGTCGTCGGCGATGAGCACGCGGATGGGCTCGGTCACCGCACAGCACCCTGAGTCTCGCCGGTCGCGGCCGTGGCGCACTGGTGGCTCAGGAGCGGGTCGGGTGGGCGCACGTGGACATCATCGCGGGTGCGGGACGGGCAGCTCGGCGCACACCTCGAAGCCGCCCTCGGGGTGTGGGGCTGCTGTGAGCTGACCTGACAACGCGCGGGCACGCTCGCGCATCCCGTCGATGCCGTGCCCGTGATGCCCCGCCGCGGTGTGCCGGGTGTCCGCGCTGGTAGTGGGCCCGTCGTCGCGGATCCGGATGAGCAACCGCGACGGTTCGTGCGTCAGCGCGAGCCTCACGGCGTGCGCGTCGGCGTGGCGTAGCACGTTGGTCAGCGCTTCCTGGATGATCCGGTAGGCGGCCAGATCGACCGGCGCGGGCAGCGGCCGCAGGTCGCCGTCGACGTTCAGCTCGACCCGTAGGCCTGCGGCCTCGGCCGTGTCGAGCAGCTCGGTGAGCCGGTCGAGCCCGCCTCGGGGCGCACGCGGTTGCCCGGGCTCCTCCTCTGTGGAGGTGTCGGCGCGCAGGATGCCGAGGATGGTCTTGACGTCGATGAGGCCGTCGTCGCAGATCTTCTTGATCGTGGTGAGTGCCTCGCGGGCTTGCCCGGGGCGTTGTTCGATGACGTGCAGACCGACACCGGCCTGCACGCTGATGGTGGCCATGGTGTGCCCGAAGACGTCGTGCAGCTCGCGGGCGATGCGTAGCCGTTCCTCGACCGCGAGCCGGCGCGCCCGCTCCTCGCGGGTCCGGGTTTCCCGGGCGAGCTGGGCGCGGGTGGCCGCGAGCACCGCCCGGTAGTAGCCCACGGCCGCGCCGGCGCTGCCCGCGGTGGCCGCCGACAGCACCAGGTTGGGAACCACCCCGGCGGTCTCGGCGTCGGCGAGCACGATCCGGATCGCGATGATCTGGGTCAGCGCGGTGAGCACGGCGCCCGCGAGACCCCACCGCCAGCCCCGGTAGGCCGCGAGGGTGTAGCAGGCGATCAGCGGGGCGAGCGTGATCAGCCGCCCGGGATAGGCGCTGACGAACCAGGCGAGGGGGACCGCGTTGAGCACGACCAGCGCCGCAATCGGGTAGCGGCGGCGCACCGCGACCGCGGCGGCGACGGTCGCGGCCAGCGCGACCGCTCCGGCGTCCAGCGGGCGGGGGCTCACCACCGCCGGGCCGACCCCGGCGAGAGCGGCAGCGAGGAGACCAACCGCCACGCAGACGCCGAGACTCGCGTCGGCCACAACCGGCGACAGCGCGCCGCGGCGCGCCGCCTCACGCATGGTGCTGACCATTCCCCCGCCCTCGATCCGGGCTCGACCGGGCACGCCGCCCGGTCCCATGTTGCGTGTGCCGCCGGGGGTGCGCATCCACCGGGTGTGGTGCCTCGGCACTACCGCACGGGTTGAGAGCGTCTACTACCGGCGGCCGACCGTACGCCGCGGGCCTCAGCCCGAAGACACCTCCGTTGCCCGACGCGCGGGCACCACCCCGGCAACCACGATCGCTCCCAGAAAGCCGTCGCCAGGAGGGGAGCTGATCAGAGGTGCCGGATCTGGTGGTCCGGCCGATGCGGTGGGCACTGCGCGCGGTGGTCACCGTGCACCTGCACGGGGTGTTCGCCCAAGCCGTGGTGGTCGGCCGGTTTCCCGGGCGCCTACCCGTCATTCGACCGAAAGGATCCTCAATGTCCGTCCGTCATTTGCTTGTCGCACCGGCGGCCGCGGAGCTCTCCGTCGCCGCCGGTGGTATCGGCACCGGCTCCGGGCGACTCGGCGCCGTCGTGGCCGCCGTGGTGGGGCTGATCAGCGTGGTCATCGGTGGGCTGGCTCTGGCCCGCTCCGCCGGTCGTATCGGCACCGGCAACGGGCGAGCCGGGGCCATCGTGGCCCTGGTGGTGGGGCTGATCGGCATGGTCCTCAGTGTGCTGCATCTGGCCGGCTCCACCGGTGGCTTCGGTACCGGCAACGGGCGAGCCGGGGCGATCGTGGCCCTGGTGGTGGGGCTGATCGGCATGAACCTCGGTGGGTTGGGTCTGGCCCGCTCCCGCCGCACCGGCTGACTGGGCCATGTGCGCCTGGTCCGACAGCGGTGCCGTCGCCGCGGCCGACCGCTGCCGTTCCCGACCTTTCCTGAGGACACGGAATGCAACCGGGCAGCGCCGGGCGAATCGGGTCCGTCCTTACCCGCCACCGCACGAGACGCGGCGCGCCCCCCGTCAGCTCACGAGGCGCGTCGGGGCCGCCGACAGCGCGTCGGTCAGCAACGCGACGAGCGCCTCGTGTTGCACGTCGGCCGACGACCCGACCTCCTCCTCCGAGCCGTCGAGCGCTTGGGCGGCGAGGCCGGCCTTGCTGTCGATCAGTTCGGCGATCCGGGCGTCGATCGTCTGCGCGGCGATGATGCGCCACGCGGTGACGGGCTGCGCCTGGCCGATGCGGTGGCTGCGGTCGATCGCCTGGGTCTGCTCTGCGGCGGTCCAGGAGAGCTCGGCGAGCACGAGGTCGGAGGCGACCTGGAGGTTGAGGCCCACGCCGGCCGCGGTCAGCGAGCAGACCGCGATGGCCACGTCGGGGTCGCCTGTGAAGGCGTCGATGTTCCGCTGCCTCGACGTGGGCGTCTGGTCGCCGCGGATCGACGAGAAGCGGACCCCCTGCTCGGCGAACGTCTCCTCGGCGACGTCCATCACGTCGACGTGCTTGGCGAAGAAGACCACCTTGCCCGCGCTGCGCGCGAGCTGGACCGCGTAGTCGGCGGCGAGGCCGGCCTTCGCCCGACCGATGCGCCGCATCATGCTGAAGACGTTCTCGCCGGTCGTCGAGGTGGTCGCGTCCTTCTGCTCCCACCTGGCCACCTGGCGCACGAGGTCGTGGTCGACGCCCTCGACGACGGCACCGGACCGGCGGCCGGCCAGTGCCTCCTCGTACCGCGACACCATGCGGCGAGCGAGTTCGCGCTCGGCCGCTCGGATCGACCGACCGGCCGGCCCGTCCAGCTCGACGGGGAGGTCGGCGATGCGGCACGCCGGGATGTCGGCGGCCACGTCGACCTTGCGGCGACGGACGATGCCGAGATCGACGACGCATTGGCGGGCCGCGGCGTAGAACCCCGGGTCGGCGGGTGTCAGGCCGGTCTCGTCGAGCGCGTTCATCAGCTCGGCGAGCGGCTTCGTCTCGTCGATCCAGCCGAGGAACTGCCAGATCGCCCGGAAGTCCTCGATGTCGTTGATCAGCGGGGTGCCGGTGAGGGCCATCAGCAGCGGGCGCGCGGTGAAGGACCGGATTCGCTCGGAGAGCGCCAGGACGTGCCGCGAGCGTTGGGAGGACTTGTTCTTGATGAAGTGCGCCTCGTCGACGACCATGCCGCGCAGGCCGAAGCCGCCGAGCCATCCCACGTGGCGGTCGAGCACCTCGTAGTTGACGACGACGATGTCGGCGAATCCGTCGATCGAGTCACCGTTGCCGTGGATCACGGTGGCCGAGCGGTGGGGCGTCCACATCCCGGCCTCGCGCGCCCAGTTCGTCTTGACGACGTTCGGCACGACGACGAGCAGCGGGTAGGCGTTCGCCGCCTCCGCGGCGAGCAGCGCCTGGGCCGTCTTGCCCAGCCCCGGCTCGTCGGCGAGCAGGAAGGTCCGGTGGCCGGCCGCGGCCGCGGCGACCAGCCGGGCCTGGTGCGGCATCAGCTCCAGGCCGCGCGGCGTGTACCGGGAGGTCGGCGCGGGGAGGGCCATGCACGCCGCGGCTCCGCCTCCGGCGCGCTCGAACGAGCTGAGCAGCGGGCCGATCAGCTCCCAAGTGGCCAACCGCGTCGGACGGGGTGCGCTCGGCCGGACGGCGGAGACGTCGGGGGCGAGGAAGGGGTTGGCCAGTCGCCGCGAGACGACCGACCGCGGCACCACCCGGTCCTCGGTGGCGGCGGCCGGGGGCTCCACCGGCGGGAGCTCGTCGGCGCCCGACTCGATGCCCGCGGTCCTCAGCATGTCCCGCTTGAGCGACCGGGCCTCGTCGGAGACGACGGCGTCCTCGGCGAGGAGCGCCAGGAGTTCGGAATCACGCACGGCGCTCTTCGCGAGGATCGTCGCGATGCCGTCGAGGCGCTTGAGCTGCTCAGCCCGGTGCGTGTCGCTGCTGTTCTCCTCCGCCCGGACCCGGGCGCGCTCATCGCGCAGCAGCAGTGCGAGGGCCTGGAACTTCGTGCGCGTCGCGGGCGTGACCCGACCGCTCCGGAGGGCTGCCTCGACCTCCCGGACGGCGCGGGCGAGCACCGAGTTGACGTCGTCGCGGCGGCGGCCGTGACGACGGTCGCGCGGGGCGGTACGGCGAGCCCTGGTCTGGGGCCGGCCTCGTCGAGCCACTGACTCCTCCTCCTCGTGCCCGGCACGGCCGCCGTGGCAGCCGTGCCGCGTACAGTGCTGCGGTCGGGCGATGGGCGTCGCGGGGAGAGGCCGAGGTGGCTCCTCCGAGACGCGAGCGGACCCACGGATCCGCGGGCCGGACAGCCCGCCCGCATACGGCGGGAAGGCATGGCCACTGATCGACCACCGGTAGACGGCCGCGGCACCCACCGCACAGGGCCAGCCGTCGCCAGACGAGCGGCGTCCGGGGTCGGTTCTCCGGTTGATTCTAGCGCCTGGCGGGCGGTGTGAGGACTGCGGCGCAGGTTGCAGTCGGGACTGGCTCGTAGTCAGGATCTGGGAGCACGAGGATCCCGCCGAAGCGGCCGAGACGATGGAACAACTCGCGCGCGACCGAACCACTCCGAGAAGCAACCGTTCCGGACTCGTGCGCCCCGCGGCACGGGCACGTCCCAGTGGGACGTGCACCCCCACGTCCGTGCCCAGCGCATACAGATCAAACGCGAGCAGAAGCTGCGAGAACCTGCTGATCAGAGACTTGATCTGGTGTCCGAGGGGGGAATCGAACACGAGAACGTGGCATACCTGCACGTGGCAGGTGTTCACGTGGCCCATTGTAGCCGGGGTCGGTAAACGCTATGCAGGACGCTGGCAGCAGCACCTCGATCAACGCCCGGGTCTCAACGTTGCTCGATCCACGGCTCGAGGTAGTCGCGCCCGAGCGGGGGACGTGCCGCATGACGACCACCACCGATCGCGTGCAGTCCGAGGCGCGCTTCGAGCGTCCACCGCGACGGCTCACCGGGCCACGTCGCCCGCTGCGTGACGTTGAGCTCCACTACGTCGCGAACGGGCTGATCGGGCTGATCTTCGCCGCCACCGGACCGTCGCGGTGATCCTGTCCGTCGGGTACAAGGCGGACTGCCCGAGCGCAGGCTACCTGGCGTACCTTACGTTCGCGTCGATGGGGCACCTCGCGTCGACGTCAGCCACGCCAGGTCGGTCACAGCCTTGTGCCGCGCGTTCGTGGCGCGTGTGAACAGCTCGTTGGTTTTCGTCAGCGTCAGCGTGTATGGCCGCCCCTGCCGCCGGGTCTGGTGTCGCACCGGCAGCCCTCCGGAGTCGATCTGGGTGTGCACGTGCCGGCGTCCGTCTGTCGCCAGCGGCCACTCGAAGATCCGCTGTGATCGGGAGACGAGAAACGTCCCCAACGTGTCACAGAGGCCGCACCCGCAGCCGGTCCATTCGATCGACCAGTCGTCTTCGTCGCGCAGCGGCCGCGCGATGATCGTGCCGAGCCGCTCCACGCAGTCCCGCGCGACCGTGTCGAGCCCCGCCGCCTGGCGCGCGTCCGCAAGACGCAGCGCAGGCATCAGGCACTCCAGTACGTTGTCCCCGCACTCGCGCAGTGCTCCGGTGATCTCGTCGCATAGCTTGTCGTCGGCCGCCTCCAGCAGCCCCACCAACGGCGAGCTCATCATCTCCAGCTGTGGCTGGCGGACCTCGCTTCGCGCGGTGGTAGTCCAGAGGCGGAGTCGGCCGCCCATCCAGCGCCAGGCTCTGGCGGCCAGTAGCTGTGCCACCTCCGGCCTCCCGGTGGTGCGCAGCGTCTCGCACAGCCCAGGCAGGCTGTTGCCGACCCACTCGGACAGGTCGGTTCCGAAGTGGTTCGTCGGCCCGAACCACCCGTCGATGACGCTTCGCGTCCAGTCCTCGCCGTACCGGCCGGCCGTCGCCGCCAACCCGCCCGCATGCTCCTGCGTGACCGTTTCCACCCGGAATGGTTCCAGCAGCATCGCCGCCGTCCCGGCGACGTCGAGGCTCGCCGCCACATCCAGTGCCGCACCGAGCAGTCCCGCCTGCGTTCCTATCCGTTTCCAGAACGGCGTGAGCGACTCTGCCGCGGCACGTGCGCCCTCCAGGTCTCCGGCCTCGATGCGGTCACGCAGCTCGTGCAGAGCCCACTGCGATCCGGCCTCGGCACGCGCCGCGAACGCCTTGTCCTGCGGCCATACGACAACCGCGGCTCGCCGGTACCACCGATCCAGCGTGTTGCCGTAGTTGCCCATGTAGCCCTCGTACTCGGACTGGTAGGGGGCCAGGCCCACGCTCGGAGTGGTGGCGCACACCTCGTAGTCGGGGACGTGCAGCGAGATCGGCTCGCCGCCGGTGCCGTCCGGGCTGGTCCACCAGCCGAGGGTGATCTCGTCGTCGATCAACTCATTGAGCTGAAAGTCGCTGGGGTCCTCATTCGGGCTGCTGTGACCGTCGTCCTCGTCCTCGTCCTCGTCCTCGTAGTAGGAGTAGCCGTCCCACGGGTCGCTGTCGGATGGCAGGGCGTCCCAGGTCTCCTTCACCTGGGCGAGTGCGAGCACCGTCTCACACCCGGCTTGCTCCGCCGCGGCGCGCACCAGCTTGGCCCGCTCCACGTCGCCGCCCTTGAGCCGACGCCAGTTCAGCCCTCGCTGGGTGTACTCGTGGTCGAGGAGGAAGACCAGCCGGTTCGGCAGGCCGACGTCGCGGGTTCCGTATCGCGTGGTGGCCGGCGTGGTGATGAAGTGTTCGCTCAGGCAGTGCGCCAGCTCGGTTGCGGGGCTCGCCTCCGGAGCCGGGGTCGCGGGGCTGGCGAGCAGGTTGAACGTGAGCGTCACCCGGTACCCGGATCTGACCGGTGTGACCTGGTGACGACAGTCGGCGTAGAACGCGACGAAGGTCAACTCCTCCTTCGACGCTCGGTAGGCGGTGCTCTCCCCGGCGTGGTCGATGACCAGTTCCCCACCGGTGTGCGCCGAAGGTAGTGACACCACTAGCGTGCCGACCATAGCGTCGTCTTTCTCCGAGTCCTGGTGGGGGAGAAAGAACTGTCCCTTGCCGTATACCAGCATCGAGTGCGGCTCGGCCCGCAGGCGTGACGTCTGCGGGAGTCCGAGCTCGTCGCGAAAGTGTTCCAGCGCGTGATTCATCAGCGCTGTCCAGTCGGGTCCGCCGAGCGTGATCTGATCCGGGGTGAGTTCCCACGTGTCGCGAACGTTGGTGTCGGACAGCGTCTGTTCCCCTCGCCCGAACATCGCTGACCGCGCCACTGCGATCAGCTTCTTCGCTAGGGGTGCGCGGACCGGAAGGCGCACTGGTCCGACGCCAGACACCTCGAGCTGGAGCAAATGCGCGGGCGCCAGCAGCTGAGCAGCGAACGACCCGGCTGGCTCGGAGTCGTCGAGTAGCCGCGCCAGCCGTTCCCGCGCCGTCTTTGCCATGTGTCCTCACTCGCGCTCGTCCCTGTTCTTTCCGCAGCCAGACCGTAGTGGCAAGCCGAAGGATTCCCGCGACGACCGGCTCCAGGTCGTGATCGGCGTGGCCGCGACCCGGGCCGGGATCCCGGTGCGGGTTTGTGCTCCGGTCAACACCCGTTGACGTTGCGGCCGCCTCGTTCAGGCGGGGCGCAGTCAGAACAACGTCGCGGGCGTGAGGCTGCTCTCGGTCTCCAGAATCGGCGCCCAGCGGCGGATTGAGGCGTCCGGATCGATCCGGGCCAGGCGGACGGCTTCGGCGGGGTCGATCCGGTCGGCCATGACGTGCAGCGCCAGCTTACGGACCTGTGCGCGCCCGCTTGTCAGGCCGAGGTCGATTGCGGCCTGGAGGTCGGGGTGGGTCAGCGAGTCCGCCGCGTCGAGGGCGCCCGCGAGAACGGCTGGGCCGCGCCGGGAGTCGAGTGACGCGGCCCGGCTGCGCAGCCGGTCGACGGTGGTCCGCTTGCGGCATAGCAGGTGTCCCGCGGCCCAGCGCAGCAACGGCGGCTCGGCGGGTGAGCGCTGATGGTCGATGAGCCGGTCGCGGTCGGTGCCGCGGCCGACGACGTGGCCGCTTGCCGGGTCGATCGACATCCATCCCAGCCCGAGCCAGGACAGGGGATGGCGGACCGACGGTTGATCCGCCCACAGCAGCCGGTCCGCGAGCGCGTCGAGCGCGTCGTCGTCGAGGATGCCGGCGGCGCAGATGTCGGCGATGAGTTTCGCCGTGCACCGGTTCCACCGCCATTCGGTGCACAGCAGCACGGCGGTGTCGACGGCGCCGACCGGATCCTCCCGGTGATGGAGCACGAACAGTTCGACCGCCTCCTGGTGCCGGGTGCTGCGTCCGCTCACTTGGCGCGTGACCAGGAGTCGGTGCAGGTCCGCGACGGATGCGGCGGCCCGGAGCTCGGCGAGGTCGTCGGCGGCGACGTCATCGTCCATCAACGGTCCGCCCCGTACCGGGCCAGCCGTCGATTGATGCCCTCGAGGTCGAACGCGACGCAGGCGGCGCCGCCGATCCAGTCCTCGACGGGAGCGTCGCCCCGGCCGGTGACGCAGACGGGAACTGCCGCGCCCGCGGGGGGATCGAGGATTGTCTCGCACCGCACGGTGTGGTCCCAGCAGTCCCCGAAGTCGTAGCGATAGGTGATCGTGTCGGTGGCGGCGAAAGCGGCACTCAGCCGCAGCCGTTCCTCGTCGCCGAGGTCTGGCGTGTAGGAGGGATCGCCGTAGCGGTTGCGGCCGACGGTGAACGCATGCAGGTGGTCATCGTCCCAGTTCATGACGATCTGGATCACCCGGTGCAGCAGGCTGAGGGGGGCGGCCGCGGGCAGCAGTACGCGGCGCCATACGGGAGGCCGCATGCGGTCCAGGGAGATCTTGAGCTGGACGGTTCGTGTGCTCGTCGGGGTGACGCCGGTGGCGAGGAACGCGGTGATGCCGGCAGCCAGTTCGGAGGCCGCGGGGTGGCCGGTGCGCTCGACGACCCGTAGCCGGGAGTCGATGCCGTCGCCCGGCAGGCACTCGTCAAGCCAGGAGTGCGCTTCGTCAGGGCCTTCGCGTCGCAGGGCGGCGGCCGCGTACTCGACGGCGAGCCAGGCCGCGTCCGGCTCGTTGGGCACCGAGCGGTGCCGGGTCCGGACGTGCGGGCCGAGGGTCTGGTCCGTGGCCGCAGCCGCCCAGGCTGGGTCGGCGGGCGGCCCGAGGGCGTCGACGAGCTCTACCGCGGCGACTCGCTGGTCCGCAGGTGCGGTGGCGGCGGCGGCGAGAAGGTCGTGCGCGGCCGCCAGCGGATCCCGGGCCGCGAGCCAGGGCTGTGCCGCTCGCCACTGCTCGTCCGGCTCGACCTCCGCGAGCCGCGCGATCAGCTCGCCTACCGTGAGCTCGCTGCTGATCGGGCGGGGCGCCCGGGCCAGCAGCTCGTCCAGCCCCCAGCGGCCCAGCGGGGTCAGCGCCGCTCCGGCGTGGCCGAGCTGCACGGCACCGAGCTCGGCCAGGCAGTCCAGGGTTTTGGGGATGGGGCTGGTCAGGTGGTACCAGCCGGCGAAGAACCGGAACACCGCCTCCGAGTGCTCCTCGGCGACGGCCTCGCGGCCGAACCTGCGCAACTCGTCAGGCGCGGCTTCCGGGTCCGCGGCGAGCTTGGTGAGGAGCACACGAGCGCAGATGGTCGCTTCGGCTTCGTCCACGTCGGGGGCCGTCGCGGCGAGCGCTGCGGGCAGCGCGGCCAGCCACATCCCACGGACGGTCTCGTCGTCCGCGTCGGGCCAGCTGACGAGGGCGGGGCCGGGCCGGGCGTGGCTGTCGACGATGTCCAGAAATCCGACGGTCATGGCGATCCGCCACGGGCGATGCAGGGCGACGACATCGCCTGCCGTGCGCACCCGCGCAGGGGCCGCGATACCCAAGGCCCGGGCGGCAGCCGACACGTCCGCTGGACGAAGGACGTGTCGTGGCGTGACGCGGCGACCCTCGCCCACCCAGATGGCCAGACGATGCGCCGCGCGGAACGCGGCGCACTCGCGTGCCGCGGCGGTGACCTCGATGGCGGACGCGGGGAGAGAAACCACGGGGCGCACGTTAGCCGCCCCCGTAAGCGAATCCTGGGGCGGCACCGTGGGGAAGATCCACGACTCGTCGATACATGTCGATGCGCTCGATCACGTCCCGACCGCGTCTCGGCGAGCTGGACCCGCAACGTCCGCACGATGCTGCCGTTGCGAGCTCGCCGCAGCCCGCGATGCGCTCGGCGAGTCCTGCGGACAGTCGCGCCGTTGCGATCGGGTTGCTCGTCGATCTGGAGGTCGATACGTGCTGGCATGCTCGCCGACGTGGAGGACAGGGACTCTGACTCGGATGGTGATGAGTTCACGCGCCAGGAGGAGGCGGTCTTGGTGGAGAGAGTGCTTCGCCACCAAGCCGGAATCGATCCTCGTCACCTCGGGCAGGTGCTGGACCTCGCCGCGGTCGGGATCGTCAACAGCGCGTGGCGCAACAGCCCGGTCGAGGACTGGCACGCCGCGGACGGTCCGCTGACCGACGGGGCGATGTTGCGCATCAATGCGCACACCACGTGGCGCATCCGGGAGATCATGAGGCGCTGGCGCGCCGAGACCGGCCTCACGCCCGACGCGCCAACCGCGACGCTCGATGATCTCGATGTCGAGGCGACGGATCGACTCGCTGTGCGGATCTGGCGTTGGCTGGTGAATCCGGGACGTCGACTCCCGATCGGCACCACGCTCGCCGAGCTGGCCGGTGCCGGCCTCGACGAGTTCTCCGACCACGTGGACGCCACGCTCGGGTTGTTCGCCGCCACGGCGGAGCACCGGGGCGGCCGCTACGCGTCGTGGCGGGCTTCCGCACATGGTGGACTGGCGTGTCCGCACTGGTGGGGCACACCCACGTGGCCGCAGCTCGTCGACACGTTGCTGTGGGTGCTCGATGATCCGGTTCATGCGCATTGGGGGGCAGACGGCGATCGGCGGGCGCGGTTGCCGCCGGAACCGGCCCAGGTGATGGATCGGACTGGTTTGAGGCGAGTCCTGATGTACCGACCATGGTCGCTCGATCCTGAGTCAGCCGATTGGCTTGTCTGGGCTGGGATCGGTTACCTGCGCGCGCCTCGGCCAGCCCTTCCTGCCGAGATCGACGACGCCTCTGCAACAGACTTCGTGTAGTCGCCGCGTGCGAAGGGCGCCGGGGCGGAGATCTGGCTTGCCTGCGGGACCTCGTCCGTTTTCCTGCGACCGCCACCCCGCGTTGATGACCCACCCGGACGGCGTCGAACCGGGGTGGCAGGCAGTGCGAACTCGCAGCTTCGGTGACCTCGGGTTCATGCCGGGTTCATGCGATGGCTGTGATATCGCCGTCGTCGAAGTAGATCGCCTGGTGCAGTCGTCCGCCGAGCGCGGCGGCGTAGCGAGCGAGGACGTCGTGTCCGGAGACCTTGCCCTGTTCGATCTGGGACACACGGCCCTTGGTGACACCCATCTTGTCGGCGACCTGCTGCTGGGTCATGCTGCGCGCCCGACGGATGTCGGCGAGGCGATGACCGATCACTTCGGCGATCAGCTCGCGCTTGCCGGCTTCGACGGCGGCCTCGCCGCCAGCCCGTTCGACGTGCTCGGTGCGGATGTCGTTCCAGCTCACGAAGTTGTTCATCGCTGTTCCTCCTCCTGAGTGCGTTCCTTGAGGTAGCGCTCGTACCGCTGCTCGGCCAGCGGTATCGCGTCGCGGTACCAGGTGTTCCAGTGGCCCGCCTTGTCCCCGGCGACGAGGAGGATGCTCGAGCGCCAGGGGTCGAACGCGAACAAGATCCGCACGGTGCCGGGTCTGAGCTCTTTGAGGTTGGCGATCGAGGAGCCGTGGATCGTGTCGACGAGTGGACGGCCGAGGCCGGGCCCGGCCTCGGCGAGGGTGTCGATGGCGTGGACCACCCGCGTGTGGGTGGCGCCGTCGAGGCGATCGAGCCAGTCGCGGACCTCGTTGGCGATGTAGATCTGCCACCCACCTACGTCCACACCGGCAGTATAGCGGTAGGTATACACCCCGGCAGGATCTCTTCCGCCCGCTCGTTCCCCGGTTGCGGAATGACCGTGACCTCTGTTCATGGCCGTGTCAGTGCGTGCGGTTGGCCGGTCATGGCCGACAAGGCGGTGGCGACGGCTTGGAGGTCGGCCTTGATATAGGTGGTCGTCGCCGCGCCGGTGCTGTCGGTGTGGCCGGCATATGCGCGGGCGATGCCGTAGCCGTAGTGGCGTTCGACCCAGGTCAGGGTGGTGTGGCGGAGCCAGTGGGTGGAGATGCCCTGTGCGGAGACCCAGGGGAGTTGTTGGCCGAGGCGGGTCCAGAGGTGGTCGTAGCGGCGGCTGGTCAGTGCGCGGCCCTCGCGGTAGCGGAGCAGGGCGTCGGTGGGCAGGATCGCGCCACGGCAGGCGGCATGCTCGGCCAGGCTCGCCGCGAGGGCCGGGCTGACCGGTTGCCACCGGGTGGTGCTGCCTTTCTCGTGGAGCTGGATCAGGCAGTTGTCGGTGTCGAGGTCGGCGAGGCGGAGGGCAAGCGCGCCGCCGCGGCGGCACGCGGTTTCGGTGTGCAGCCGCAGCAGCAACGCGTCGAGGACGACGTCGTTGCCGCTGGTGCGGGCGGCGGTGTTGATCTGGTCGAGCTCGTGGGCGGTCAGGGCCCTACGGGCGCTCGGGAGTCGGCGCGGCTTGGCGACGCGGTGCGCCGGGCTCGCGCCCCGCTCGATGAGCCCGTCGGCGATGGCCCTGTTGTAGATGGCGCGGGCGGCGGCGATCACGTGCTCGCCGGCGTGCCGGCCGTGGCGGCTGTTGCGCCGCGACCGCGCGGTCGCGGCCATCTGGTGCTGCATGGCCTCGATGTCGCTGGCCGAGATCTGGTCCAGCGGCCTGGTGCCCCAGACGGCCGCCATTCTGATCCAGTAGCTGCCGTAGGTACGGTTCGCGCCAGGTCCAGCTGCCGCGATAACGCAGGGCAGGTAGTCGGCCAGCGTCGGCACGACAGCGGCCGGCGTCTCGCCGTCGCGCAGGTCGGCGAGGGTGACCCCGAGCTGGGCCAGGAGATCGCGCGCGATCGCGATCCGAGACGGGTCAGCGGCCATCGCGGGTACCGATCACCGTGGCATAGTGCCCGGCCAGCAGCCGAGCCACGGTCGCAGCGGGGTGGACGAGGAGAATCTGCTCGTGTGCAGCCGCGACGAGGACGACCGGCGGGCCGATCGTGATGCCGCACATCCGGCGCGCCGCGGCCGGTAGGGCCAGCGCTCCTCGGCCGTCGACGCGGTACCGGCCGCCGGGAACGGAGGTGACGGCGATCACGCCGCTGCCCGTGTCCAGCTCCAGCTCGTGGCCCGGCTCCCAACCCAGTGCATGGAGCAGCGCCCGTTCGTGGACGCGACCGGAACGATCGACACGTGCGGTGCCGACGAGGAGGGTGTCCGGATCGTCGAGGCTGGGCAGGTCCGGTGCGGGCAGAGACGGCAGCGAAACCGGCCGAGGCGTCGGCCGCGGGGCGGTGACGTCGGGCAGGACGGCGGCGATCAGCTGCTCATGGGTGCCGAGATGCGGTTCGTGGGCGCGGATGCTCATCGAGCGATCCTCGTGCCGCGCTGTAGGTCTCGATCACGATCACCTCTGCGCGGGTGCCGCCTGATCGGGTTTGATGCCCAGGGACGCCACGGTGACCGCATCCGGGAGCCCCGGCGAGCTGTCACACGGCTGGTGACGTTCCACCACAACTGGTGTCCGAGGGGGGACTTGAACCCCCACCCCCTACACGGGGACTAGCACCTCAAGCTAGCGCGTCTGCCATTCCGCCACTCGGACTTGCTGGAACGAGGATAGCCGACGCCTTCCGGGCCGCCGCGCGGGGTACCGGGTGATGGTAGGAAGGCCCGCGTGACCCGCGTAGAAGCAGCCGAGGACGAGGTCGTCGAGCTGGCCTCCGAGCTCATCCGGATCGACACCACCAACACCGGCGACCCCGAGACGGTGACGGGCGAGCGGGAGGCCGCGGCCTTCGTCGCGGCGAAGCTCTCCGAGGTCGGCTACGAGGTCGAGGTGGTCGAGTCGGGGGCGCCGCGGCGGGAGAACGTGGTCTGTCGGCTGAAGGGGGCCGACCCGGAACGCGGTGCGCTGCTCGTGCACGGCCACCTCGACGTCGTGCCGGCCGATCCGACGGAGTGGTCGGTGCACCCGTTCTCGGGTGCGGTGCAGGACGGCTACGTGTGGGGCCGGGGCGCGGTCGACATGAAGGACATGGTCGCGATGACGATCGCGGTCGCCCGCCGCTTCAAGCGCGACGGGGTGGTGCCGCCGCGCGACATCGTGTTCGCGTTCGTCGCCGACGAGGAGGCGGGCGGCAAGTACGGGGCGCAGTGGCTGGTGCAGCACCGGCCGGATCTCTTCGAGGGCTGCACGGAGGCCGTCGGCGAGGTCGGCGGGTTCTCCCTCACGGTCGGCGAGGACGAGCGCGTCTACCTGATCGAGGCCGCCGAGAAGGGGATCGCCTGGATGCGGCTGCGGGCGCGCGGGCGTCCCGGGCACGGGTCGTTCCTGCACGACGACAACGCCGTGACGAAGGTCGCGGAGGCCGTGGCGCGGCTGGGCAACCACACGTTCCCGATGGTGGTCACCGACACCGTGCGCGCGTTCATCGAGCGGATGCGGGAGCTGACGGGGCTGGAGTTCCCGGAGGAGGACCTCGAGGGCGCGCTGCGCAAGCTCGGGCCGCTGTCGCGGATCATCGGGGCGACCGTGCGCGACACGGCGAACCCCACCATGCTCTCGGCCGGCTACAAGGCGAATGTCATCCCGTCCTCGGCCGAGGCGGTCGTCGACTGCCGGGTGCTGCCGGGCCGGGAGGAGGCGTTCCTGCGCGAGGTCGACGAGCTCATCGGGCCGGACGTGGAACGGGAGTGGGTCACCCACCTGCCCGCCGTCGAGACGCCGTTCGAGGCCGACATCACCGACGCGATGCTCGCCGCGCTGCGCGAGGAGGACCCGACCGCGCACACCGTCCCCTACATGCTGTCCGGGGGCACCGACGCCAAGTCGTTCGCCGAGCTGGGGATGCGCTGCTACGGCTTCGCGCCGCTGCGGCTGCCCCCGGACCTCGACTTCGCCTCGCTGTTCCACGGCATCGACGAGCGGGTGCCGGTCGACGCGCTGAAGTTCGGCACCCGGGTGCTCGATCGCTTCCTCAGGAGCTGCTGATGAGCCGTGCGGTGCTCGTGACGGGTGGAGCGTCCGGGATCGGGGCCGCGGCGGTGCGCAGGCTCGCCGCGGCGGGTGGGCGCGTCGCCGTCGCCGACCGGGACGAGGCGGGCGCCCGTGCCCTCGCCGACGAGGTTGGCGGCCTGGCCCTGCCGGGCGACGCGGCCGACCCGGGGACGATGCCGCGGGCCGTCGCCGCGGCCGAGGAGGCGTTCGGCAGGCTCGACACGGTGCTGCTCAACGCGGGTGTCACCGCGGGGCAGTCGGGCGTGGAGGACCTCGACCTGGACGGCTACCGCCGGATCATGGGTGTGAACGTCGACCACGTCGTGTTCGGGCTCACGGCGGCGGTGCCCGCGCTGCGCCGCGCGGGCGGTGGGAACATCGTGGCCACCGCCTCGCTGGCGGGCCTGATCGGGATGCCGGGCGACGCGCTCTACACGCTGAGCAAGCACGCCGTGGTCGGGTACGTACGGGCCGCCGCGCCGACGCTGGCGCTCGAGGGCATCCGCGTCAACGCCGTGTGCCCCGGCTTCGCCGACACCCCGCTCATCGCGCGGGCCAAGGCGCAGTTCGGCGACTTCCCGCTGCTCACGGCGGATGCCGTCGTCGACGGGATCGAGGCGATCCTCGAGCGCGGCGAGCCGGGGGAGTGCTGGTTCGTCCAGCCCGGGCGGGAGCCCGGCCCCTACGGCTTCCGGGGGGTGCCGGGGCCGAAGGGCAGCACACCGCCGCCCGGGGTGTCCTGGTCCGACCACTGAGGCCGGCCGTGCACGGCTAGACCGAGAGCTCGGGGAGCATGTGCGAGGTGCGGCGCCTGCGCAGCCACACCTTGCGGACACCGCCGGGGTAGAGCCGCACCCGGGAAAGCTCCCACCCACCGAACTCGGCCTGGATCGCCAGGCGTACCGCCGCGGTCATCCGGGACACGTCCCCGGGCAGCTGGACCGGGCGGTACTCCCAATCCCCGTCGACCGAATCCCCCTCGACCGCGCCGGTCGGGCCGCTCGACTTCACCGGCTCACCTCCCGCCAGCTCGACTGCAGCACCCGGCGCGCGCGTGAACACCGGGTGGAATCCCCACACGATAGGCGCGCCACGAATGGCGTGCCAGGTCGGCGACGCGTTCAGGTCGTGGCACTCACGTCGTCCAGCGCGGCCCGGATCTCGGCGGGCAGCACCACCGAGTCCGCGGCGGTCGACGCCGCGAGCTGGGCGGAGTCCCGCGCCCCGACGACGGCGGCGGCCACGCCGGGCCGGTCCCGCACCCATGCCAGCGCGACGGAGAGGGGGGAGGTGCCCAGCCCGTCGGCCGCGGTGAGTACGGCCTGCACGATCCGCGCGGAGCGTTCGTTGCGGCGTGCCTCGACGTACGAGGCGAGCGCGGCGGAGGCCGCGCGGGAGTCGGCGGGGGTGCCGCCGGCGTACTTGCCGGTGAGCACGCCGCGCCCGAGCGGGGCCCAGGCCAGCAGCCCGACGCCGTGGTGGGTGGCCGCGGGCAGCAGCTCCTTCTCGACGTCCCTGGCCAGCAGCGAGTACTCCACCTGCGCCGAGATCGGGACGGTGATGTTGCCCACCACGCGGGCGCGTTCGGCCACGGTGGCGAGCTGCCAGCCCTGCGGCGCGACGAGCCCGGCGTAGCGCGCCTTGCCGGCCAGCACGGCGACCTGCACGGCGGACAGCGTCTCGTCCAGCGGAACGGTGGCGTCGAAGCCGGGGAGCTGCCACAGGTCGAGGTGGTCGACGCCGAGTCGCTTCAGTGTGGCGTCGAGGCCCGCGAGCAGCGCGCCGCGGGCGGCGCCGTCGCCGAGCGGGCCGCCGGGCAGGGTGCCGCGTCCGGCGATCACGAGGTCCTCGCGCGGCACCGTGGTCGCGAGCACCTCGCCGAGGACCTCCTGGGCGGCGCCGTCGCCGTAGCCGTCAGCGGTCTCCACGAGGGTGCCTCCGGCGTCGACGAACGTCGTGAGCTGGGCGGTTGCGCCCTCGACGTCGGTGTCCGCGCCCCACGTCATGGTGCCGATCCCGATCTGCGACACCTCCAGACCGCTCGTTCCGACCCGTCGCCGCCGCACGCCGCCGAGCCTAAGCCGGGCCCCTCCGGCCCCCTCGATACGGTCCCGCCGTGACTTGGCTCGAAGTGCTCGTTCTGGGTGTCGTGCAGGGGTTGACGGAGTTCCTGCCGATCTCGTCCTCCGCCCACCTCCGGATCACCTCGGAGGTCTTCTTCGGCCGCGACGCGGGCGCCGCGTTCACCGCGGTCACCCAGCTCGGCACCGAGGCCGCAGTGATCGTCTACTTCGCCCGGGACATCGGCCACCTGATCGCGACCTGGTTCCGCGGCTTCCGCGACGCGGCCGTGCGTGCGACCCCGGACTACCGGATCGCCTGGCTGGTGATCATCGGCACGATCCCGATCGGGGTGCTCGGGCTGCTGTTCGAGGACCAGATCCAGACCGCGGCCCGCAACCTCTGGCTGATCGCGACCACGCTCGTCGCGTTCGGGCTGCTGCTCGGGCTCGCCGAGCGGGTGGGCAGGCAGCGCATCGAGCTGCATCAGATGAAGCCGATGGACGGGATCCTGCTCGGCTTCGCCCAGGCGATGGCCCTGATCCCGGGGGTCTCCCGGTCCGGCGGGACGATCACCGCGGGGCTGTTCCTCGGGTTCACCCGGCCCGCCGCGGTGCGCTACTCGTTCCTGCTCGCGATCCCGGCGGTCGTCGCGTCGGGCATCTTCCAGATCCCCGACGTCTTCGCCGGTGACGGCCCGAGCGGGCTGCAGATGATCGTGGCGACGCTGATCGCGTTCGCCATCGGCTACGCCGCGATCGCGTGGCTGCTGCGCTACGTCGAGCGGCACAGCGTCTACGTCTTCGTCTGGTACCGCATCGCGCTGGGTGCGCTGCTGTTCCTGGCACTGGGCGTGGGCTGGATCTCCGCGACCTGAGGTGGCGCGGCCGGGAGCGCGACTGTTTCATCCCACAACGGCGTGGGTCTTCCTCGCTTCATTCCAACGGAAGTGGGTCGCGCAGGCATTCATTCCAACTGAGGGGCCCTTGTCTTGTAGCGTGGGGTTGTGGATCCAACTGAGTTCCAGGCCCCGGCCTTCGGGAACGCCACGCGCCGGCCAGGGGATCCTCACGGCTTCTGGTTCTTCCACCCGGCCCCGATCCCGCGCGAACTCCCGCTGGACGCCGCGACGATCCTGGCGCTCTCGGAGGCCGACGCCGCGCTGGGGCACCTCGAGGGGCTGGGGCACCTGATCACCGATCCACAGCTCCTGGTCGGCCCGTATGTATCTCGTGAGGCGTTGGCGAGCTCGCGGATCGAGGGGACGCGTGCATCGCTGGCAGAGGTGTTGCAGGCAGGTGCAGGCGATGGCGAGGAGTCGCGCACGGAGGACGTCGCGGAGGTCGAGCGATACATCGCGGCGACCTACCGCGGACTCGATCTCATCCGAACGCTGCCGATCACGCAGCGCCTCGTCCTCGACGTCCATCACGTGCTGCTGTCCGGCTTGCGCGGTCAGGACCGCCTGCCGGGGCAATTACGGCGGGGTCCGGTGTGGGTGGGTTCGCCGACCGACAGTCCGGACACCGCCGTCTACGTTCCGCCGATTCCCGAGCTGTTGGGTGATCTCCTGCAGGACTGGGAACGGTTCGTCAACGAGCCGGGCCGCATGCCTGTGCTCGTCCGGTGCGCGCTGATGCACTACCAGTTCGAGACGATCCACCCCTTCCTTGATGGCAACGGGCGGATCGGGCGACTGCTCATCGGGTTGCTGCTGCATCAGGAGGGGCGGCTCACCCACCCGTTGCTGTACCTGTCCGGCTACCTGGAGAGCCGCCGCCGCGAGTACTACGAGCGGCTGCAGGCAGTCAGGGAGCGCGGCGAGATCCAGCAGTGGGTCCAGTTCTTCCTGACCGCGGTGCGAAGGCAGGCCACCGACGGTGTCGACCGTGCCACTGCCCTGGTTCGACTGCGCGAGCGGTATCTGGCGGAGGCCGCCCGCGCCCGGTCTCGGATCGGCGAGCTGATCAAGCTGCTGTTCGCCAATCCGTTCGTCACCGTGAAACGCGTCGAGGCCGACTTGACGTTGACGAACCAGGGCGCGCGGAACCTGATCCGCGATGCCGAGGCGCGAGGATGGCTGCAGGTGTTCGACGTGGTGGGGAGGGGAGGGCGCACCTACTGGGTCGCCCGCGACGTGTTCGACGTCATCGAGGCCCCGCCGGCCTGCCGCGCTGCAGGCCGCGACGGGTGATGTTCCCGCTCGACGGCGGGCCCGTAGGCTCGCCCGACGTGACCACCCTGATCCTGCTCCGCCACGGGCGGTCGGCCGCCAACGCCGGCGGCGTCCTCGCCGGGCGCACGCCGGGCGTCGAGCTCGACGACACGGGCCAGGCCCAGGCCCGGAAGGTGGTCGAGCGGCTCGTGGGCGTCCCGATCGCCGAGATCGTGTGCTCGCCCATGTTGCGCTGCGAGCAGACCGTGGCCCCGCTGGCCGCCGACCGCGGGCTCGACCCGGCCGGGGAGCCCGACCTCGCCGAGGTCGACTACGGCTCGTGGACCGGGGGTGAGCTCAAGAAGCTCGCCAAGGAGCCGCTGTGGAAGGTGGTGCAGGCGCACCCGTCCGCCGCGGTGTTCCCCGGTGGGGAGGGCCTCGCCGGGATGCAGGCCCGCGCGGTCGCCGCGGTCCGCAGGCACTCGGCGCGGATCGCGGATGCGCACGGGCCGCAGGCGGTCTGGCTGGCCTGCAGCCACGGTGACGTGATCAAGGCCCTGCTCGCCGACGCCCTCGCAACGCACCTGGACAACTTCCAGCGGATCGTCGTCGACCCCGGCTCGATCAGCGTGGTGCACTACACCGAGACGCGCCCGTTCGTCGCGCGCGTGAACGACCTGGGCGGCGACGTGGCCGGGTTGATCCCGCCGAAGCCGCGGCGCAGGCGCAGGGCGCCGGCGCGCAGCTCGGACGCGGTCGTCGGGGGCGATACGGGCTCGTAACGCCGAGCGGACGTGCTTCGACGGCCGGGAAGGCCTACTCTCGATATCGCCATGTCACGCGTCATCCATGTCTTCCGTCAGCCGGAGCGCTTCGTCGCCGGCACCGTCGGCGAGCCCGGCGACCGCTCCTTCTACCTCCAGGCCATCCAGGACGCCCGCACGATCAGCGTCCTGCTGGAGAAGCAGCAGGTCTCCGTGCTGGCCGATCGCATCAGCGCGCTGCTGCAGGAGGTGGCCCGCCGCTTCGGCTCCGACCTGCCGGAGGAGGCCGAGGGCACCGACCTGGATCCGCTCGCGGTGCCGCTCGAGGAGGAGTTCCGCGTCGGCACGATGGGCCTGGGCTGGGACGCCGACTCGCGCTCGATCGTGGTCGAGCTCCTCGCGGTCACCGAGGAGGAGATCGACGAGTCGGTCGTCCTCGACGACACCGAGGAGGGGCCCGACGCGCTGCGGGTGTTCCTCACCCCCACGCAGGCCAAGGCGTTCGCCGACCGGGCCGAGCGGGTCGTCTCCGCGGGCAGGCCGCCGTGTCCGCTGTGCGCCGCGCCGCTCGACTCCGGAGGCCACGTCTGCGCCCGGTTGAACGGCTACCGCGAGCGTTCCCCGGTCGGGGACTGATCCCGTACACGTGGACCCCCGCGACCCGGCCGTGCCGGCGCTGCTGCGCCACGGCCGCATCGAGATCACCGGCAGGCTCGTCGACGCGTCGAACGCCACGCTGTTCGGCACCGTGACGGCCGACGGGGCGCAGGTGCAGTGCGTCTACAAGCCAGTGCGCGGGGAGCGCCCGCTGTGGGACTTCCCCGACGGCACCCTCGCCGGGCGGGAGGTCGCGGCCTACCTGGTGTCCGAGGCGGCCGGCTTCCACGTCGTCCCGCCCACCGTGCTGCGCGACGGGCCGTTCGGGCCGGGGATGGTGCAGGTCTGGGTCGACACCGACGACGAGCGGGAGCTGGTCGACGTCTGCGCACCCGCCGACGTGCCGCCCGGCTGGCTCGGGGTGCTGCGCGCCCGCGGGTCCCGCGGCGAGCCCGCCGTGCTCGTGCACGCCGACGTCCCGCCGCTGCAGGCGATGGCCGCATTCGACATCGTCACGAACAACGCCGACCGCAAGGGTGGCCACGTCCTCGCCGGCCTCGACGGCAACGTCTACGGCGTCGACCACGGGCTGTGCCTCCACACCGAGGACAAGCTCCGGACGGTGCTGTGGGGCTGGGTCGGCAGGCCGCTGCCCGAGGACGTCGTCGAGGCGCTGAAGCGGCTGCGTTCCGAGCTCGACGACGGGCTGCCCGATGCGCTGAACGAGCACATCACCCTGCGGGAGATGCGGATGCTCACCGCGCGCGTCGACGCGCTGCTCGCCAACCCCTGCTACCCGGAGCCGTCCGGGTATGGGCCCGCCATCCCCTGGCCAGCCTTCTGAAGGGACCTGCGCGCGCACCTGAGTAAGCAGCTGTTGACGCTCAGTAGCCTGAGCACCACAATCGAGTGGCTGGATCACTCGGACGGGGTGCGGGTAGCCGGTCCGGGCTCGGGGGTGGGGGGAGCCGCTCGTGCACCGTGCCGTCGTCACCCTCGATCCCGCCTTCGCGGTCGCCCCGGTCCACCGCCGCACCTTCGGCTCGTTCGTCGAGCACCTCGGTCGCTGCGTCTACACCGGGATCCACGAACCGGACCATCCGAGCGCCGACGAGGACGGCTTCCGCGGTGACGTGCTGGCGCTGACGCGCGAGCTGGGCGTGTCCACCGTGCGCTACCCGGGCGGCAACTTCGTGTCCGGGTACCGGTGGGAGGACGGCGTCGGCCCGGTGGAGCAGCGCCCGCGCCGCCGCGACCTGGCCTGGCACTCCACGGAGCCGAACACCGTCGGCCTCGACGAGTTCGTGCGCTGGGCCGGCAAGGCCGGCGCCGAGCCCATGCTCGCCGTCAACCTGGGCACCCGGGGCATGGCCGACGCCCTGGACCTGCTCGAGTACGCGAACCTCCCGCCCGGCACCGCCCTCGCCGACCGACGGGTGGCGAACGGCGCGCGGGAGCCCTACGGCGTACGGATGTGGTGCCTGGGCAACGAGATGGACGGCCCGTGGCAGATCGGGCACAAGACCGCGGCCGAGTACGGCAGGCTCGCCGCCGAGACGGCCAGGGCGATGCGCAAGCTCGACCCGGACCTCGAGCTCGTCGTCTGCGGCAGCTCGCACTCCCGGATGCCGACGTTCGCCGAATGGGAGGCCACGGTCCTCGCGGAGGCCTATGACGACGTCGACTTCGTGTCGCTGCACGCCTACCACCACCCGGTGGACGGCGACGTCGGCAGCTTCCTCGCCGCGGCGGTGGACATGGACACGATGATCGACGCGGTGGTCGCCACGGCCGACCACGTCGGAGCGAAGCTGCGGTCCCGCAAGAAGATCATGCTGTCGTTCGACGAGTGGAACGTCTGGTACCAGGACCGGCACCGGGCCGCCGGTCTCCCGTCCGACTGGCCGGTGGCCCCTCGGCTGCTGGAGGACGTCTACGACGTCACCGACGCGGTCGTCGTCGGCAGCCTGCTGATCTCGCTGCTGCGCCACAGCGACCGGGTGACGGCGGCGGCCCAGGCGCAGCTGGTCAACGTCATCGCACCGATCCGCACCGAGCCCGGCGGGCCCGCGTGGCGGCAGACGATCTTCCACCCGTTCGCGCTCACGTCGCGGTACGCGCGCGGCGAGGTGCTGCGCGTGGAGCCGCGGGCCCCGGCCTACGAGACGGCCCGGTACGGCCCGGTCCCCGTGCTGGCCGCCGTCGGCACGTGGGACGCCGAGACGGGCGAGGCGGTGCTGTTCGCCGTCAACCGCGACCAGGCCGAACCGATCGTGCTGGACGTCGACCTGCGCGCGGTGCGCGTGTCGGCGGTGCTCGAGGCGGTGACGCTCGCCGACGCGGACCGCACGGCGCGCAACACCGCGGACCGGCCGGATCGGGTCGTGCCCCGGCCCAACGCCAGCGCCGACCTCGTCGACGGGCACCTGCGGATGGAGCTGCCGCCGGTGTCGTGGAGCATGCTGCGGCTCGGCCCCCGCCCCTCCTGACGCCGCGAGTCGCCCGGAATCCGCCCGCGAGTCGCCCGGGGCGGGACTGGGCGACTCGCGGGGCGGGACTGGGCGACTCGCGGGGC
>NZ_JAHKRK010000129.1 GCF_019396355.1 Pseudonocardia nigra | reverse complement strand
GTCGGGACCGTGACGGCGGCCCCGGACATCGTCACCGTTGCCCTCGGCGTGCAGACCCGCGACGCCACCGCATCGGCGGCGCTCGAGGCGAACAACGCGAGGACGCGCGCCCTGCTCGACGTCCTGGCCGAGGCGGGCGTCGCGGCGGAGGACCGGCGGACGAGCGGGCTGGCCGTCCACCCCACCTACGCCGAGGGCGGCCGGATCACCGGCTACGAGGTGACCAACCGGGTCACGGCGACGCTGCGGGACATCGGCCGGGCCGGGGCGGTCATCGACGCGGCGGCCGCCGCTGCCGGGGACGCGATCCGGGTCGAGGGCATCACCTTCGACATCGCCGACGACAGCGCGGCGCGGGCCGAGGCGCGTGCGGCCGCGGTGCGCGAGGCCCTGGACCGCGCCGCGCAGCTGGCCGAGGCGGCGGGCGTCGCGCTCGGGCCGATCCGCTCGATCACCGAGCTGCCCGCCGAGCAGCCGCCCGTCCCGTACGCGCTCGAGGCCGCCCAGGCCGACGTCGCGTCGGTGCCGATCGAGCCCGGCGTCCAGGAGCTGACGGTGACGGTCGAGGTGGTGCACGACCTAGCCGGGTGAGGCCACGGGATCGCGGCAGGCGCGATGGGGCGACCCGGACGTCGGGATCGGGCGACTCGCGCGTCGAAATCGGGCGACTCGCGGGGCGGAACCGGGCGACTCGCGGGGGCACGTCGCATGTCGTCCGCGAGTCGCCCCTCCGCGCCATGCGAGTCGCCCCTCCGCGCCATGCGAGTCGCCCCTCCCCGACACGGGAGTCGCCCGGCCGGAATTCTGCGGCGGTCGGGGCGTTCGGTGGGACATGGGCCTCACCCGCACCGACGGACCGCTGTCCGCGCATGCCCCGCAGACCGTCAACTACCGGCTCGACGGGCCGGCGCACAAGCTGCTGATGCACCCGTTCCCGCGGCGCGTGCGGGCCGAGTTCGCCGGTCGCACGGTCCTCGACACCCGCCGCGGCGCGCTGCTGCACGAGACGGGCCTGCTCCCGGTGCTCTACGTGCCGGAGGAGGACCTCGACGCGTCGGCGTTCGTCCCGAGTGACCACACCACGCACTGCCCGTTCAAGGGCGACGCCGGCTACCGGTCGCTGCGGGTCGGGGACCGGGTCGTGGAGAACGCGCTGTGGTCCTACCCGCAGCCACTGCCCGCCGCGCCGTGGCTCGCCGGTCGCGCCGCGCTGTACTGGAACGCCGCGGACGCCTGGTACGACGAGGACGAGCAGGTGTTCGCCCACCTCACCGACCCCTACACCCGGGTCGACGTGCGTCCCACCAGCCGGCACGTGCAGGTGTTCGCCGGGGACGTCCTCGTCGCGGAGACCCACGCCCCGCTCGTGCTCACCGAGACCGGGCTGCCGCCGCGCTGGTACCTCGCCCCCGACGACGTGCGCGTGCCGCTCGAGCCCACCGCCACGCGTACCCGCTGCCCCTACAAGGGGGAGGCGAGCTACTGGAGCGTGCGGCTGCCCGACGGCCGCGAGCTGGCCGACGCCGCGTGGGGCTACCCGGAGCCGCTGCCCGAGTCGGCCCGGATCGCGGGCCGGCTGAGCTTCGCCCACGACGACCTGCGGGTGCTGGTCGACGGCGCATCAGCCTGACCCGGCCGCAGCGCCGGGCGGGTCAGGCCTCTCCTCGTCCACCAGGAGCGCTTCCAGGGCCGGCAGGGCGGCGGTGAGGGCGGCCCGCTGGTCGTCGTCGAGCCGGGCGAGCCGGCGGGCGATCAGCGCCGTGCGGTGACTGCGCACCTCCTGCAGGCGCGCGGCGCCCTCGGCGGACACGACGATCAGCACGCCGCGGGCGTCGTTCGGGTCGGGCGTGCGGATCACCAGGCCCTGCTCGTCGAGCGCGGCGAGCACCCGGCTCATCGTCGGCGCGGTGACCGCCTCCCGGCGCGCCAGCTCCGACAGGCGCAACGGCCCGTGCTGTTCGATCGTGACCAGCGCCGACAGCTGCAGCGGCGGGATCGACTCCCGGCCGTCGATGCGGATGCGCCGGTGCAGGCGCCCGACGGCCAGCCGCAGGCGGGCGGCGAGCTCGACCTGCTCGTCCGTCTCCCCGCGGTGCGGCGCTTCCACGCTCACTGCCTCGGCGGTCATCGCACCATGGTGCCAAACACGCGTTTCAGACCTTTCGCAGGCGGATGCCCGTGACGTTGTGGCCCGGCCCCTTGCGCAGCACGAGGCTCGCGCGCCCGCGCGTGGGCAGGATGTTGCGCTCCAGGTTCGGCGCGTTGATCTCCGCCCAGATGCTCTCGGCCCGGGCGATCGCCGCGGCCTCGTCCAGCGCGGCGTAGCGGCGGAAGTACGACTCCGGGTTGCGGAACGCCGTCTCCCGCAGCCGCAGGAAGCGCTCGACGTACCAGCGGCGGATGTCGGCGGTGTTCGCGTCGACGTAGACCGAGAAGTCGATGAAGTCGCTCACCGCCAGCGCGGGGCCGCCCTCCCGGGCGGACTGCGCGGGCTGCAGCACGTTGAGGCCCTCGAGCAGCAGGATGTCGGGCCGGTGGACCGTGGCCCGCCTGCCCGGGACGATGTCGTAGACCAGGTGCGAGTACACCGGCGCGCTCACCTCGGAGCGCCCGGCCTTCACCTCGGTGACGAACCGCAGCAGCGCCCGCCGGTCGTAGGACTCGGGGAACCCCTTGCGGCTCATCAGCCCGCGCCGCTCGAGCTCGGCATTGGGGTGCAAAAAGCCGTCGGTCGTCACCAGCTCCACCCGCGGGTGCTGCGGCCAGCGGGCCAGCAGCAGCCGCAGCAGCCGGGCCGTGGTCGACTTGCCGACCGACACCGACCCGGCCACCCCGATGACGAACGGGGTGCGCGCGGTGTTCGCCCCGAGGAACGTCCGGTACGCGCGGTAGAGCCGGCCGCCCTCCTGGACGTGCAGCGTGAGCAGCCGCGACAGCGGCAGGTACACCTCGCGCACCTCGTCGAGGTCCACCTCGTCGCCGAGGCTGCGCACCTGCTCGAGCTCCTCGGCGGTCAGTGGGAGCGGGCTGTTCTCGCCCAGCCTCGCCCACGACGCCCGGTCGAAGTCGACGAACGGCGAGGACTGGTCACGCGCACCGGTGCGACAGCCGTCCATGACGGGTCAACCTAGATCCCGGAGGCCGCCACCGCCGCGAGACGTGACCGGCGTGACTGCACGGATGGTTGCCGTGAGAGTGCGGTTGTTGCTGTTCGCGGTGCGCGGATGCGTATCTCGCGGCGATCGCGGGGGCACGCCGCCCCGGTGGACGTTGCCTGCACGCTCGGGAACTGTCGGACCTCTGCGGCACCATCGCGGGCATGTCCGCCGTGCTCACCCTCACCCGCGACCAGGTCGTCGCCCACCGCGTCGCGGTGCAGGGGCTGGTGTCCCGCGCTGCGGCGCTCCCCGAGGTCGCGGTGCTCGACCTCGGCGTCCAGGACACCCCGCCCGGCGCGCTGCGGGCGGCGGTCTCCGCCCGGCTGGCCGAGCCGCTCGCCCCCGACGCCGACCTCACCGCGGGCGGCGCGCTCACGCTCGCGTGGTCGCACCGCGGCGCTCCGCACCTGCACCGCACCGCGGCCCTGCCCGCGCTCGCCGCGGCGGGCTGGCCGCGCGACGACGCCGACGCCGCAGCCCGGCTGGGCTGGCAGCGCGCCCGGCTCGCCGCCGTCGGCGGGGCGGCCCGGCCGGCCTTCCGCGCGGTCGCCGACGCCGTGCGTGCGGTGCTCGACCGGCCGTTGACCAAGGGCGAGCTGAGCGCGGCGGTCACGGCCCGGATCCCGCCCGAGCTCGCGCCGTTCTGCCGGCCGTGCGGCACCCACCACGTCTCGGAACAGCTCCTGCGGCTGGCGGCACTGCCCGCCGGGGCCCGCCTGCGTGCCGGGGCCAGGCCGCTGCTCGTCGAACCGATCCCGGACTGGGCGGGGCCACCGGCCGACACCGCCGCGGGCTCGGCCGAGCTGCAGGCGCTCTACCTGCGGTTCTTCGGCGCCGGCAGCGACGCCGACGTCGCCGCGTTCCTCGGCACGAGCCGGGCCGCGGTCGCCCCGGACCGGCCGCCCGGGCTCGTACCGGCGCGGGTCGACGGGCGCACGGCCGCCGTCCCCGAGGAGCTGGTCGACGCCGTGCGCTCGGCGGTGCCGGCCGAGGTCGTCCGGCTGCTGCCGCCGTCGGATCCGCTGGTGCAGGGCCGCGACCGCGCGCTGCTGGTGCCCGATCCGGCGCACCGGAAGCTGCTGTGGCCCACGCTCGGCCCACCGGGGATCGTCCTGTCCCGCACCGAGGTCGCCGCTGCGTGGCGCGCCACGCAGCGGGGGCGCGTCCTCGAGGTCGCGGTGCAGGAGTTGCGCACGCTCGGCGCGGCCGAACGTGCCCAGCTGGAGCAGGAGGCCCAACGGCTCGCCCACGTGCGCGGGGCGCGCGAGACACGCGTCACGATCGGGTCGCCCGGCGCCGCCGGCAGCGGTCCGGGGTGAGCGGGCGCCGTACACTGGTCGCTCCACACGAGGAGGAGCAGGTCCGTGCCCACTGCACGCCCCGCCGAGCCGGGTTGCAGTAGTAGGCCGGGTTCGACCCGGCGCATCGTCCCCTGCCGCCCGCCCGGTAGACCGGCCGACCCCCGGCGCGGTGACCCACGGTGACCGTCGTCCTGTCCGTCCTGGGCCTGCTCGCGGTCGCGGCGCTCACCCTCGGCACGGCGATCTCGGTCGCCTCCGAGTTCGCGCTCACCGCCCTGGAGCGCAGCACCGTCGACGCGCACCTCGCCGAGGTCGGTGACCGGAGGGCCCGCGCCGTGCAGCGGGCGCACCGCGGGCTGTCGTTCCAGCTGTCGGGCAGCCAGCTGGGCATCACCGTCACCACGCTGGTCACCGGCTACATCGCCGAGCCCGCCATCGCCTCGCTGTTCCGGCCCGGCCTGAGCGCGCTCGGTCTGTCCGACGCCCTCGCCGCGGGCACCGCCACCGTGCTCGCGCTGCTGCTGGCCACGGCCCTGTCGATGGTGTTCGGCGAGCTCGTCCCGAAGAACCTCGCGATCGCGAACCCGCTGCGCACCGCACGCGCGGTGGTATGGCTGCAGAGCGCGTTCGCGCACGCGTTCCGGTGGCTGATCACGGGCCTGAACTCCGCCGCCAACGCCATCGTCCGCAGGCTCGGCGTGGAGCCCGCCGAAGAGCTGCGGTCGGCCCGCTCGCCCCGGGAGCTCAGCTCGCTCGTGCGCAGCAGCGCCCAGCACGGCACGCTCGACGTCGGCACGGCCACGCTGCTGGACCGGTCCCTGCGGTTCACCGACCGCGTGGCGCAGGACCTCATGACCCCGCGCGTCCGCGTGGAGTCCCTCGACGCCGACGACACCGTCGCCGACCTCGTGGCCATGGCGCGCCGCACCGGGTTCTCCCGTTTCCCGGTGCACGATCGGGACCCCGACGCCGTGCTCGGCGTGGTGCACGTGAAGCAGGCCTTCGGCGTGCCCGCCGCGAAACGGCAGGCCGTCGCCCTGCGTGAGCTGGTGCAGCCGGTGCCGACGGTGCCCGAGTCCCTCGACGGCGATGCGCTGCTGACCCGGCTGCGCGGCTCCGGGCTGCAGGTCGCGGTCGTCGTGGACGAGTACGGCGGCACCGCGGGCATCGTCACGCTCGAGGACCTCATCGAAGAGATCGTCGGGGACGTGCGCGACGAGCACGACCGCGCCGAGCAGGCCACCGTGCGGCCGCTGGGGCGGGGCAGCTGGCTCGTCTCGGGCCTGCTGCGCGACGACGAGGTCGCAGACGCCACCGGGTTCGCGATGCCGTCGGGCGCCTACGAGACGCTCGCCGGGTTCGTGCTGGCCCAGATGGGCCGCATCCCCGACGTCGGCGAGGAGCTCGACGTCGACGGCTGGCGGCTCACCGTCATGCGCCGCGACCGCAACCGGGTCGCCGAACTGCGACTGGCCCGCCGCACCCCGGCCGACGCCGTCCCCCGCACCGAGGAGGTGGCCGGTGGGCGGTGACCTGCTGGCGCTGCTGGCCGCCGTCGGGCTGCTGGCGGCCAACGCGTTCTTCGTCGGGGCGGAGTTCGCCCTGATCTCCGCCCGGCGCGACCGCCTGGAGGCGATGGCCGCGTCCGGCACGGCGGCGGCCGCCACGGTGCTGCGCGCCAACGCCGACCTCTCCCGCATGCTGGCCGCGTCCCAGCTGGGCATCACGATCTCCTCGCTGGTGCTCGGCCGGCTCGGCGAGCCCGCGGTGGCGCACCTGCTGGAGCGCCCGTTCGCGTGGGCGGGTCTTCCGGAGGCCGTGCTGCACCCGGTGGCGTTCGCGCTGTCGCTGGCGATCGTCGTCGTCGCGCACATCCTGCTCGGGGAGATGGTGCCCAAGAACATCGCGATCGCCGGGCCGGAGCGCACCGCGATCTGGCTGGTGCCGCCGTTCCTGGTGTTCACCACGGTGATGCGGCCGCTGATCGAGCTGTTCAACATCACCGCCAACGGGGTGCTGCGGCTGGTCGGGGTCGAACCCCGCGACGAGCTGGAGACCTCGTTCACCTCGGGCGAGCTGGCCGACCTGGTCGCCGAGTCCCGGCGGGAGGGTCTGCTCGACGACGAGGAGTCGCGGCGCATCACTCGGGCGCTCACCTCGGCCGAGACCACCGCGGCGGACGTCGTCGTCCCCCGCGCGGAGCTGGTGACCCTGCCGGTGCGGCCGACCGTCGACGACGTGGCCCGCACCGTGGCCGACACCGGCTACTCCCGGTTCCCGCTGGTCGCCGACGACGGACGGCTCACCGGCTACCTGCACGTCAAGGACATCCTCGACCTCGTCGACGACCCCGACGCCGCCGTTCCGCCCGGGCGCATCCGTGAGCTGCCCGCCGTGCCCGCCACCGCGCGGCTCGACGAGGCGCTCGCCGTGCTGCGCCGCGCCCGCGCCCACCTCGGCCGGGCCGTCGACCGCCGCGGCGAGACGGTGGGCCTCGTCGCGATGGAGGACCTCGTCGAGCACTACGTCGGCGAGGTCAGCGATGCCACCCACACGGCGCGAGAACGGAGGTGAGTGCCTGGGCGTCCGGTCAGAGACGCCGGGCCAGGGACAACAGCCGCACCCTGCATCGTTCGACCGCCCGTGCGCGCTCGGGACCGAACGCACCGGCCGCGGCGTGAAGACGCTCGGCGGCCCGATCGGCCAACTCGCCGTGCCCGCGCCGTGTGAGCTCGAAGAGAGCCTTGCCTGCCGCATGGTCGGCGTGCCCCCGATGCCCACTCGCGTACGGCCTGATCCATAGCGGCAGATCGCGCAGGTCGACCTCGGACCACGCGGCATCCGCGCGCTCGACGTGCGCGAGGCAGGCGGACACCTCGCCGATCTTCGCATGGGCACGCGCGAGCACGCCGCACGCTGAGAATTCCAGTGCCGGATTGCCGGCGGGCAGCGCGGCGAGCATGTCGACAGCGATGCGAGCATCACCGCGGTCTACTTCGAGGGACGCGGAGTCGATCATCACCATTGTGCGGAGTCCCGGGTCATGCTCGGTGAGCGCCAGGGCGTCCCGGTAGGCCGCCTTCGCTCGGGCGATCTGACCGATTTCGCCGAGACACCACCCGAGCCGATCGGCGAGCCGAGCCGCGGCACCGACTGTTGCGACAGCGGCCCTGTCCTTGCTGCCTCGGTCGAGAACGGACCGCGCCCAATCCCACTGAGCCCGAGCAACCCCGATCGACGCGAGGCCGCCGTGCCGGAGACCGATCGCCGTCACCAGGTCGGCCGCCGCCGCGAGTAGTGGCCCGTCGTCTCCGAGGTCAGTCGCGGAGGCCTCGATCCGGACCCCGAGCGCGCGCTCGTAGGCGGCCACATGCTCGGCCGAGGGTGCGCGCCGCCCCAGTTTCGAGATGTCCCAGTAGCGACTTGCTGTAGTGCGCCCTCGCCGCCAGCGCCTGCAAGCTCATCCCGGCATCGACACGGGCTGACCGGAGCCGGTGGCCGAGGTCGTTCACAGGTCCTCCTTGTAGCCGCATGTAGCCGCGGCGATCGCCCTGCCGACAGCCACTCGGCTCCATGCTCAAACCATGCCAGACCGTACAGCGCCGAACGACCACTTCGACGCCGCCGTTCAGTTCATCGCCGCCCACCCCGGAGCTGCCGACAAGATCTTGGCAATGCGCCGGAGGCAGGCCGATGGCTACTGCTGCACGTGTGTGTACCGGCCCACGCGCTGGCCGTGCTCGGTCGCGGAGGCGGCGCTACGCGCCCGACGCGTCCGCAAGATTGCCAACTGAGCCGAGCCCGCACGTCGACGTGCGGGAGCTGGACATGCGGGCGAGCTCCTACGACCTGGCCGACCTCGGCTACTCCCCCGTCCCGATCGAGACCCCCGCCGGGCGGGCCGAGTACGCGCGGGCGCAGGCCGCGTTCGCCGAGCGCGCCGCGCCGCTGCGCGAGCGCCTGATCGCGGTGGCCGAGACGCTCGCCGACGCCTGACGCTCCACTCCCCTGTCACGTCCGCACGACCTCCGGGCGTCGCGGCGTGCAGGGTCAACGAATCGGTGGCGATCCGCTGGCGTCAATGTTTCGTTGACAACGTGGGAACGGTGATCGGCACGAGATGACGGTTCCGGTCATTCCGACCGCGGAAACCGCACGTTCGCGCCGATCACCGAAGCAGCGGACCAGTCACGCCCGCCAGCACCGCCCCGGGGGGAGGTCAGAAGTAGGCCTCCACCGGCGGGCAGCTGCACACCAGGTTGCGGTCGCCGTAGGCCCCTTCGACCCGGCGCACGGGCGGCCAGACCTTGCGGTCGTGCACGCCCGGCGTCGCGCCGGTCGGGTAGGCGGCGAGGTCGCGCGGGTACGGGTGGTCCCACTTGTCCACGAGGGAGGCCGCGGTGTGCGGGGCGCCGCGCAGCGGGTTGTCCTCCACCGGCCACTCCCCCGCCGCCACGCGGGCGATCTCGCCGCGGATGCCGATCATCGCGTCGATGAAGCGGTCGATCTCGGCGAGATCCTCGCTCTCGGTGGGCTCCACCATGAGCGTGCCGGCCACCGGGAACGACATCGTCGGGGCGTGCAGCCCGTAGTCGGCGAGGCGCTTGGCCACGTCCTCCACCGTCACGCCGGTCTCGCGGGTGATCGCGCGCAGGTCGAGGATGCACTCGTGGGCCACGTGCCCGTCCGCGCCCGCGTAGAGCACCGGGTAGTGCTCACGCAGCCGGGCCGCCACGTAGTTGGCGGCCGCCACAGCGGTGAGGGTGGCCTGGCGCAGGCCGTCGATGCCCATCAGGCGCAGGTACGCCCACGAGATCGGCAGGACGCCCGGGCTGCCGTACAGCGCCGCCGAGACGGCACCCACCCGGACGCCGTCGACGCCCTCGCGGCCGGGCAGGAACGGCGCCAGGTGCTCGGCCACCGCCACCGGGCCCACGCCGGGCCCGCCGCCGCCGTGCGGGATGCAGAACGTCTTGTGCAGGTTGAGGTGGCTGACGTCGCCGCCGAACGCCCCCGGCCGGGCCAGCCCGACCAGCGCGTTGAGGTTGGCGCCGTCGACGTAGACCTGGCCGCCCGCGGCGTGCACCGCGTCGCACACCTCGCGGACCTGTGCCTCGTACACGCCGTGCGTGGACGGGTAGGTGATCATCAGGGCGGCCAGCGTGTCGCGGTGCTCGTCGATCTTCGCGTGCAGGTCGGCGAGGTCGACGTCCCCGGTCGGCGAGGTGGCGACGACGACGACCCGCATCCCGGCCATGACGGCGGACGCCGCGTTCGTGCCGTGCGCGCTCGCCGGGATGAGGCACACGTCCCGGTGCGCCTCCCCGCGACTGCGGTGGTAGGCCTCGATCGCGAGCAGGCCGGCGAACTCGCCCTGGCTGCCGGCGTTGGGCTGCAGCGAGACCGCCGCGTACCCGGTGAGCTCGGCGAGCCAGCGCTCCAGGTCGGCGATCAGCTCGAGCATGCCCTCGGCGTCCTTCGCCGGGGCGAACGGGTGCAGGTCGCCGAAACCCGGCCACGTGATGGGCTCCATCTCCGCGGCCGCGTTGAGCTTCATCGTGCAGGAGCCGAGCGGGATCATCGTGCGGTCCAGCGCGAGGTCGGCGTCGGCGAGGCGGCGCAGCCACCGCATCAGCGAGGTCTCGGATCGGTGCTCGTGGAACACCGGGTGCGTGAGGTAGTCGCTGCTGCGCAGCAGGCCGGCGGGCAGCGCGTCGTCGGTGGCGCCGTCCAGGGCGGCGGCGTCGGCGGATACCCCGAACGCGCCCCACACCGCCTCCAGGTGCCCGGTGGTCGTCAGCTCCGAGCAGGCGATCCCCACGGTGTCGGCGTCCACCCGCCGCAGGGCGATCCCGGCGACGTGCGCGGCCTCCACCACCGCGTCGGCGCGGCCTGGCACCCGGGCCTGCACGGTGTCGAAGAACTCCCCGTGCTCCACGTCGACGCCCCCGGCCCGCAGCCCGGCGGCGAGCACCGCGGCCATCCGGTGGGCGCGCTGGGCGATCCGGCGCAGCCCGTCCGGGCCGTGGTAGACCGCGTAGCAGGCCGCGACGACGGCGAGCAGCACCTGCGCGGTGCAGATGTTCGAGGTGGCCTTCTCCCGGCGGATGTGCTGCTCGCGGGTCTGCAGCGCGAGGCGCAGCGCCGGGTTGCCGTCGGCGTCCCGGGACATGCCGACCAGGCGGCCGGGCAGCTGGCGCGCGTGCTTCTCGTGCACCGAGAGGTAGCCGGCGTGCGGGCCGCCGAAGCCCAGCGGCACGCCGAACCGCTGCGTGGTGCCCACCGCGGCGTCGGCGCCCAGCTCCCCGGGCGGGGTGAGCAGCGTCAGCGCGAGCAGGTCGGCCGCGACGGCGACGAGCGCACCGCGCGTGTGCGCCTCCTCGATCAGCGCGGCGGGGTCGCGTACCGCGCCCGAGGCACCCGGGTAGGACAGCAGCAGCCCGAACAGCTCGCCGTCGGGGAGGCCATCGGTCAGGTCGGCGACGACGAGCTCGATGCCCAGCGGCTCGGAGCGGGTGCGCAGCACCTCGAGGGTCTGCGGCAGCGTGTCGGCGTCGACGACGAACCGGGGCGAGCGGGCGCGGCCCGCCCGGCGCAGCAGCGTCATCGCCTCGGCGGCGGCGGTGGCCTCGTCGAGCAGCGATGCACCGGCGACCGGCAGGCCGGTGAGGTCGGCGACCGTGGTCTGGAACGTCAGCAGCGCCTCGAGCCTGCCCTGGCTGATCTCCGGCTGGTAGGGGGTGTAGGCGGTGTACCAGGCGGGGTTCTCGAGCACGTGCCGCCGGATCACCGGCGGGGTGACGGTGCCGGAGTACCCAAGCCCGATCATCGGGACGGTCACGGTGTTGCGCGCGGCCAGTGCCCGCAGCTCGGCGAGCACCTCGCTCTCCGACGCCGCGGGCGGCAGGGTGGAGGCCACCGGCTCGGTGTCACGGATGGTGTCGGGCATCGCGGTGGCTGCGAGCTCGTCGAGCGACGCCGCGCCGATCGCGGCCAGCATCGTGTCGAGCTCGGCGGCGCGGGGGCCGATGTGCCGGGCGGCGAACGGGGTGCCCCGCTCGAGATCCTGCAACGAGGGGCGCTCGGTCATGTCGGGACTTCCTCCGGCTCGGGTCGGGACAGCGCAGGCGGGGGCCGGTGCTGCCCTCCCCCTCTGTCCCCGCCCGGGCCCGGGCACCTGAGAGATTCACCCGGACCGTGGCCCGGGCTTTCCCCGTCGGCGGACGGCCCCCATCACGCACGGCGGGCCGTCGCTTTCCAGAGGCGTCTCTCCCGCGCGGTCCTTTGTGCCTGAGAGGTTCCGGGGAGGGATTGCTCCTTCGGCGCCCGGCCCTGGAGGGGCCGGGACTCTCCCGCGCGGGTTCGGCGACTACGGCGCGTATCGTACCCGGCCCGGCGTTGCCGGGCCGCGACCGCGGCCACGTAGTTCCCCCGATGTGGCTCGCATCGCACGGCCGCAGACTTCCCCCATGACCACCACCACACCGCCGGCGTCGCCGACCACCGCCGCCTTCTTCGCCCAGGCCGTGATCTCGTTCGGGGTCTCGCTGCTGGCCGTCGGCCTCGCGATCATCTACCTGCCCGCCGACCCGTGGGTGCGGGGGTTCCTCGCCCTCGCCGTGCTCTATGTGGTGACGTCCGCGTTCACCCTGGCCAAGTGCGTGCGCGACCGGCAGGAGAGCACGGCCGTCGTCTCGCGCGTGGACCAGGCCCGGCTGGACAAGCTGCTCGCCGAGCACGACCCGTTCAAGGTCGACGCGTGACCGGGTTCAGCTGATCGCGCGCCGCGCCCGGCGGCGGGACAGCTCGTCCTCGGGGGCGTCGTCGACGCTGCCGCCGTCGACGCGCTCCACCGGGAAGTCCTTGATGGACCCGCTGATCTCCTTCATGGCCCCGCCCACGGCGATGCCGAACACGCCCTGGCCGCCGCGCAACAGGTCGACGACCTCCTCCGGCGACGCGCACTCGTACACCGTGGTGCCGTCGCTGAACAGCGTGATGCCGGCGAGGTCGCGAATGCCGCGGCGGCGCAGGTGCTCCACCGCCACCCGGATGTTCTGCAGCGAGACGCCCGCGTCGAGCAGCCGCTTGACGACCTTGAGGACGAGGACGTCCTTGAAGGAGTAGAGCCGCTGGGAACCCGAACCAGCAGCGCCCCGGATCGACGGCATCACCAGGCCCGTGCGCGCCCAGTAGTCGAGCTGCCGGTAGGTGATGCCCACGACCTGACACGCAGTGGGCCCGCGGAAACCGACCAGCTGGTCGGGCAGACCGTCGAGACCGGCCCCCAACAGAGGGTCGGGGAAGAGCTCGCCCTGCTCGGGCGCGCCGGACGGCGGGTTCTCCACCGAACTCCTTCCGCCGGAGCCCGGAATCCCGGGCTGTGGAAACCGACGGTATGCGCGGGGCCCGCTCCGGTCAACGCGGCGCGCCGCCGCGGTCACCCGGCAGCGGGCGTGTCCGGATCGCGGGCCCTTACGGCTGCGCTCCCCGGAAGTCCTCCGGCGAGATCGAGTCGAGAAACTCGCGGAACTTCTCGACCTCGTCCTCCTGCTCGTCCGGGATGATCAGTCCCGCCTCGGCCAGCACCCGTTCGTCGGCGTGGATCGGCACGCCGATCCGCAGCGCCAGCGCCACGGAGTCGCTCGGCCGCGCCGACACGGTGATGCCGCCGTCGAAGACGAGCTCGGCGTAGAACGTGCCCTCCTGCAGGTCGGTGATCCGCACCTTCTCCAGGCGGCGCCCCAACCCCTGGATCACGTCCTTGAGAAGGTCGTGGGTGAGCGGGCGGGCGGGCTTGACCCCCTGCTGCTCCAGGGCGATCGCGGTGGCCTCCACCGACCCGATCCAGATCGGCAGGTACCGGTCGCCGCTGGTCTCCCGCAGCAGGAGGATCGGCTGGTTCGCGGGCAGTTCGACCCGTACGCCCACGACGCGCATTTCGCTCATGCGCAATCCCTCCTCCTGACGGTCCTGCTCTGTCGACGCTACACGGGACGACCCGCCCGCGCCCGCCTCCGGACGGGCGGCGAGCCGCCGGTGAGCCGACCGTTCAGTCCGTCGTGCCCGGCTCGCGCGGTCCCGTGAGGAACACCAGCCGGAACTTGCCGATCTGCACCTCGTCGCCGTTGGCCAGCACCGCCGTGTCGACCGGCTCCCGGTTGACGTAGGTGCCGTTGAGGCTGCCGACGTCGACGACGACGAACTCGCCGGCGTCGTTGCGGAACTCCGCGTGACGGCGCGAGACGGTGACGTCGTCGAGGAAGATGTCGCTGTCGGGGTGGCGGCCCGCGCTCGTGGAGGGGCGGTCCAGCAGGAAGCGCGACCCGGCGTTCGGGCCGCGCTTGACCACCAGCAGGGCGGAGCCCGCCGGCAGCGCGTCGACGCCGGAGACCGGCTGGTCCTGGGCGGGGGGCTCGACCTCGGAGAGGAAGTCCGCACGGAAGACCGAGGTGGTCTCCGGGGAGCGCTCCGGGGGTACGCCGGGCCCGTCGTTCGTGGTCACCTCGGGGTCTCCTCCTGATGAATGCGGCCCTGATGTCCGGGCGAGGTCGCTGCGTGTGCGTTCGGAGTCAACGTACCGTGGTCAGTTCCCGGTGAGCTGCCGGTAGGCGGCGGCGTCGAGCAGGTCGTCGGGCGTGCCGGCAGCCCCGTCGGCGAGCTGCACCTCGAACATCCAACCCGCCTCGTACGGACCGGTGTTGATCAGCTCGGGGTTGTCCTGCAGCGCCTCGTTGACGGCGCTGACGGTGCCCGCCACGGGGGCGTAGATGTCGGACACCGACTTGGTCGACTCGACCTCGCCGACGGCCGCGCCCGCGGCGACGGACTCGCCGACCGCGGGGAGCTGCACGAAGACGACGTCGCCGAGCTGGGACTGGGCGTGGTCGGTGATGCCGATCCGAACCACCCCGTCCCCCAGGTCGCGCACCCATTCGTGGGCGTCGGTGTAGCGGAGGTCCTCGGGGATCACGGGGCGAGACTATCCCCCACCCCCGACGCCGCCCGCGACCCCCGGGCGTGCTGGGCCGGCGCGCATCGCGAGCACGAACTGCGCCAGGTAGAGGGCACCCGTGTAGAGGTAGAGCGCGGTCCCCCACGCGGCGAACCCGTAGCCGAACGGACGGGCGAGCTCGGCGAACCAGCCGCTGCCGGTGCCGGCGAGCAGCAGCGGGAAGGCGTAGAGCATCAGGAACGTCGCCGCCTTGCCGAGGTACACCACCCGGTACGGGCCGAACCCCCGGCGGCGCAGGACCGGCAGGGTCAGCCCCAGCAGCAGGTCGCGGGCCACCAGCGCCGCCACGACCCACCACGGCACGATCTCCCGGACGCCAAGCGCGACCAGCGCCGCGAGGATGTAGAGCCGGTCCACCGCGGGGTCGAGCAGCGCTCCGATCCGGCTGTACTGGCCGAGCACGCGGGCGAGCTTGCCGTCGAGCCAGTCGGTGACGCCGCCGACGGCGAGCACCACGATCGCCCAGACGTCGGCCCGGGGGCCCAGCAGCAGGTACAGGAACAGCGGCACGCCGGCCAGCCGCAGCACGCTGAGCAGGTTCGGGATCGTCAGGAGGCGATCGGCCCTCGCCTGCGCGATCGGCAGATCGGACACGGGTTGAGCCTACTGGCGTCCGCGGGAACGGCCCGGCGGCGTCCCGGTGGGTGCGCGTGCGCGACGCGGCAGGCACGATCCCCCCATGGATGCAGCCGCACTCAAGCAGATGCAGGCCCCGCTCAAGGCCCGGTACGCCGAGGATCCCGCCGCCGCGCTCGTGACGCTGTCCGCCGAGGGCGAGCTCGACGGCAGCGGCGTCGCCTGCCGGGTCCGCACCGCCACCGCGCTCGCCGAGGCGGGCCTGCACCCGGCGACCGGGGGCGACGGCAGCCAACTCTGCTCGGGAGACATGCTGCTGGAGGCGCTCGTCGCGTGCGCCGGCGTCACGCTCCGCGCGGTCGCCACGGCGCTCGGCCTGGAGGTGGCAGGCACCGTGCACGCCGAGGGCGACCTCGACTTCCGCGGGACGCTCGGCGTCGACTCCGACGCGCCGGTCGGGTTCCGCGAGATCCGGCTGACCTTCGACCTCGACACCACCGCCGGCGCCGACCAGGTGGCGACGCTGACGAAGCTGACCGAGCGCTACTGCGTGGTGCTGCAGACGCTCGTCTCCTCGCCCGCCACGTCGGTGCAGGTGCGCACGGGCGCGGAGGGAGCCGCGTGATCGGCGCCCAGGCACTGGTCCGGTCCCTGGTCGCGAGCGGCGTCGACGTCTGCTTCGCCAACCCCGGCACGTCCGAGATGCACTTCGTCGCGGCGCTCGACGCAGTGCCGGAGATGCGGGCGGTGCTCACCCTGTTCGAGGGCGTCGCCACAGGCGCGGCCGACGGGTACGCCCGGATGGCCGACCGGCCCGCGGCCACGCTGCTGCATCTGGGTCCCGGGTTGGGCAACGGGCTGGCGAACCTGCACAACGCCCGCCGGGCGGGCACGCCCGTCGTGAACGTCGTCGGCGACCACGCCACCACGCACGCGCAGTACGACGCCCCGCTGCAGTCCGACATCGCCGCGGTGGCCGGCTCGGTCTCGGGCTGGCTGCGCCACACCGGCTCCCCCGCCGAGCTCGGCGCCGACGCCGCGGCGGCCGTCGCCGCCGCGCGGGCCGGGCAGGTGGCCACCCTCGTGCTGCCCGCCGACGTCAGCTGGGACGAGGGCGGCAGCCCGGTCACCGAACCGGTCGCGGTCGCGCAGCGCCCGGCGGCCGACGCCGCCGCGCTCCGCGCCGCGGCCGACGCGCTGACCTCCGGCGAGCCCTGCGTGCTGTTCGTCGGCGGCGAGGCCACGCGCGCCCCCGGACTGGCCGCGGCGAACCGCATCGCGGCCGCGACCGGGGCCCGGCTGCTGTGCGAGACGTTCCCGACGCGGCTCGAGCGCGGCGCGGGCGTCGCGCCCGTCACCCGGCTGGCCTATCTCGCCGACGCGGCGGTGCACCAGCTCGCCGGCGCCCGCCACCTCGTCCTGGTCGGCGCCCGCTCGCCGGTGTCCTTCTTCGCCTACCCGGGCAAGCCGTCGGACCTCGTGCCGGAGGGCTGCGCGGTGCACGCCGTCGCCGGGCGGGACGGCGCGGCCGAGGCGGCGCTGGAGGAGCTCGCCGATCTGGTGGCCCCGGGCACCGCGCCACGCCTGGCGCCCGCGGCCCGCCCTGAGCTGCCCACCGGACCGCTCACCCTCGACAGCGCCGCGGCGGTGGTCGGGGCGCTGCTGCCCGAGGGCGCGATCGTGGTCGACGAGTCCGTGACCTCGGGCCGCGGCCTGCCCCCGCTGACGGCCGGTGCCCCGCGCCACGACTGGCTCACGCTCACCGGCGGCGCGATCGGCTACGGCCTGCCCGCCGCCACCGGCGCCGCGGTGGCCTGCCCGGATCGGCCGGTGTGGTGTCTGCAGGCCGACGGCAGCGCGATGTACACGATCTCGGCGCTCTGGACCCACGCCAGAGAGGGCCTGGACGTCACCACCGTCCTCTACAACAACAGCGCCTACGCGATCCTGCGGATGGAGCTGCAGCAGGTCGGGGCGGCCGGGCTGCTGGAGCGGGACGGGGAGCGCGCTCGGCAGCTGCTCGACCTGTCCCGGCCGGACCTGGACTTCGTCGCGCTCGCCACCGGCATGGGTGTGCCCGCCGTCCGGGTCACCACGGCCGAGGAGATGGCCGCCGCTTTGCGCCGGGCCGGCGCGGAACCGGGCCCGCACCTGGTCGAGGTCATGGTGCCGCCCGCCGCGCCGTGACCTGCGTCACCCGCTCGGCCGGTGGCCGCGGTGGCGCTCCGTTCGCCGCGGCCACCCGCCGCTTCGCCGCCGGCCCGTTCCGGGCGATCCCACCGCCCGCTCGGTCGACGTACAGTGGTCCGCGCGTGACGCTGCGTCCCCCCGCCCTGGGTGAGCCCCGTCCCGCGCCAGCTGCCGGCCACTGCGGAAACGGGCGATGACCAAACCGACCGGGACGAGAACCGTCGAGGACCTCCGATCGGTCCGGCACGCGTGCATCGCCCCGGTGAGCGACGAACAGCTGTGGGAGGTCACGGCCGAGTGGCTCGCGGGCGGGCTGTCGTCCGGCGAGCGGGTGCTGTACTTCGAGGACGGCACCGCCGACGCCGTGCTGGAGCGCCTCGCCGACGACCGCGTGCCCACCGACGACGCGCTCGCCGCCGGGCAGCTCACGATCGTGCCCGGCGAGCAGACCCGCGCGGTTCTGACCGGGTCGCCCGAGCAGATCACCGACGTGCTCGCCGACTACCTCGACGAGGCCACCGCGCAGGGCTGGCCGGGGGTGCGGCTCACCGGCCACTCCCACTCCAAGCTCGCCACGGGGCTGGCCGGCATCGTCGAGTTCGAGCAGCGGGTCGAGCACGTCATCGCCGCCCGCCCGACGGCCCGGCTCCTGTGCCTGTTCGACCAGCGCCGCTTCCCGGCCGACGCCGTGCGCAGCCTCGTCGCCGTGCATCACACCGAGGTGGCCCGCCCCGCGCTCTACGACGACAACCTCCTGCGGATCACCGCGGCCGGCACGGGCACCGCGCGGCTGGCAGGCGAGATCGACCACAGCAACCGCACCCCGATCCGGCGGCTGCTGGAGACGGCGCTGGACCAGGCGCTGCGGTCGGAGTCGGCGCCCACCGACATCACGCTCGACCTGTCGTCGCTGCGCTTCCTCGACGTTGCGGGTGCGGTCGGCCTCGTGCACGCCGCCGAGGAGTTCCCGGCCAGCCACCGGCTGGTCCTCACCGGGGTGCGGCCGCGGGTCATGCGGGTGCTCGACCGGTGCGGCGCCCCGTTCGCGGCCCAGCTCGACGTCCGCGCCCGTCCCGGTGCGGGATCCGACGAGGGGTCCGGGGTGGGCCGGTGAGGATCGAGACCACTCGGTCGGCCGCCGCGGTCCGGCTGCGGCACGCCGCCGCGTTCCACGGCTCCCCCGACGACCTGCTGGCACAGCTCGTGCCCCTGGTCACCGCGGCGCTCGAGCGGGGCGAGCCGGTGGCCGCCGCGGTCACCGAACGCACCGAGGAGGCGCTGCGCGAGCGCATCGGCAGGCCGGCGGGGCTGATCCTGCTCGGCCAGCCGTACGGACCGGACAGCGGCTCCGGCCAGACGGTGGCCGCCCGCCGCGCCCGTCAGCTGCGGGAGATCGCCGCGTCCTCCGCGCTCGGGCCGGGTGGCCGCGTCACCGCGGTGAGCGAGCACACGAGCCGGCTCGACGGCCTCGACGGGGCGTTCTGGACCGAGCTCGACGCCGCGGCGAACGTGGCCATGGCCGAGCTGCCCCTCACGCTCACGTGCTTCTTCCCCGAGCTGCCGCTGCACGTCGCGATCCTCGACGGAGCCCGCGGCAACCACCCCTTCCTGCTCGACGGCGGCGAGCTGCGGCACAACCCCGCGCACCGCGACCCGCGGGCCGTCCTCGTCGAGCGGCCGGCGCCCGCCCCGGTGCTCCTCGGCCCGCCCGACCACCGGCTCACGTTCAGCGCATGGCAGCTGCACGAGGTGCGGGCCGTCCTCGAGGGGGCGCTGCTGGCGGCGGGGTACGAGCGGGCGCGCGCCGAGGACGTCGCGCTCGCGGTGAACGAGGTGGCCACCAACGCGGTGGAACACGGCAGCCCGCAGGCCGAGCTCGCACTGTGGGCGGCGGGCGACGGCATCGTCTGCGAGGTGCACGACCGCGGGCGGCTGCGCGACCCACTGCCGGGCCTGCAGGCCCCGCACCCCTCCGACGCGCGCGGCCGCGGCTTGTGGATCGCCCGTCAGATCTGCGAGACCCTGCACGTGTGGGCCGATGCGAGCGGCACCCACGTGCGGATACGCGCGGCACCGTGAGTACCATCAGCACCGGGAACAGCACTGCGCGTCACCCGTACGGCCGCGGCACGACCGGAAGTGTGACGAATGCACCCCTTGGCAACCCGGCCGGTCCGGAGAACACTTCTTCGCGGACTCGGGTGCCCGCGGGCTGCGCGCGGGTCATCAACCGGGCACGATCACACATGGGACGACTGATGTCTGACGATCAGCGACGATCCGGCACGACGCAGGCTCCTGGGGCCGCGCACCGGGTCACCGTGCTCGGCTCGTACACCCTCGCCTCGGCGGGCGTTCCCGTGCCGCTGGGCGTCGACTCCCGCAGGCTCGTCGCCTACCTCGCGGTGCACCCCCGCCCGCAGGAGCGCGCCGCGCTCGCCGCCGACCTGTGGCCCGGCGTCCCGGCGCAGGCCGCGGCCCGCCTGCTCGCCGATGCGGTCGCCGCCGTCGGTGTACCCGGGCTGTTCTCCGACGGCGGGGACGACCCGGTGCCGAACCCCGATCGGGCGCCGCTCGAGACCGCCCCGCTGGCGCTCGCCGCCGACGTGCAGGTCGACCTCGCCGACGCGATGGGGCTCGTGCGCGCTCTGCCCGGGATCCCGGTCGACGACCACCCGGACGTCACGCTGCTGCAGGCCGACATCCTCCCCGGCTGGACGGCCTCGTGGATCGCGGTCGAGCGCGAGCGGTTCCGCCAGCTGCGGCTGCACGCCCTGGAGGAACGCAGCCTGCGGCTCTCGTCGGCCGGCCGGTACGCGGAGGCGGTGGAGATGGCCCGCTCGGCCGTCCGCGCCGCCCCGAGCCGCGAGAGCGCCCGCCGCGCCCTCATCGAGGTGCACCTCGCCGAGGGTGAGATCGCCGCCGCGGTCGCGGAGCACGACGAGTACCAGGAGCTGCTGCGCTCGAGCGTCGGTGGCCCCGCCCCCTCCGGCCTCGACGCCCTCTTCCCGCCCTCGCCGGTGTGGCCGGTGCTGCGGGTGCGCCGCGGGATGCCGCGGTCGGCCGTGCAGCTGCCCGGCCTGCGCCCGGCGGCCCCGGCCGCCACGCGCCGGCTCGTGGCCGGCGGGTCGGTGCCGGGCACGCCGCGCTGAGCGGAGCTCGCGGAGCGAACATCGACGCTGACAGTTGCGTGCCCGCCGTCATCCCGGGAGCGGGATGTCGAAGCACACCTGCGTCCCCTGGCCCGTCCGGGACACCTGGAGGCCGTGCGACAACCGCGCGATGAGGGCGAGGCCACGGCCCCGGTAGCTCGGGCCCACGGTGGTGGGGCGCCACCGGCCGTAGTCGCTGACCCGCACCGCGACGACACGCACCCGTCCCATCGGGCGGATCTCCAACTCCACGTCCACCGTCGGCGCCGCGCCGTCGGCGTCGACGTAGGCGTGCTCGACGCCGTTGGCCACCGCCTCGCCGAGGGCGAGCTGGAGGTCGATGATCGCGTCCTCCGGCATCGCCTGCTGGCGCGCCCACCGCTCCACGCGGCTCCGGATCGTGTGCAGCTCCCTTGGGGGTGGCGCGGTGGCGCAGCCGGAGCGCGGCCCGATCCGCCACGCCTGACGCGTCGTCCTCCGTCACGGCCCAGTGGTGCCCCGGGGCCGATCCGTCCAAACCGTGTCGCAGGAGCGCGCTTCGGGTACTCGCGGGCCATGCATGGTTCCTCCGAGCCCGATGTGGCCGCCGACCCTAACGTCGCCCGCAGCAGAGACACCGGCGGCGTGGACCCCGAGGACAAGGGCCGCCCCACGAACACGGCGACGGACCCCGACGGCAACAGCACCACCGGTACCGACGAGAACGAGAAGTTCGTCGGGCGCACCGCAGGTGACGACGCCGGGTACGCCGGCGAGACGGGCGCCGAGGCGCGGTCCGAGGAGGAGCGCCGTGACGCGTGACGGCAACGAGCTCAGCGGCCTCGCGAAGATCGGTTACAAGCCGATCGGCCTCACGCTCGGGCTCCTGGGCGGTCTGATCGCCGGGAAGGTGTTCGGCATCGTCTGGAAGAAGATCTCCAACGAGGACGAGACCCCGCAGCCGCTGTCGGACGACTACAGCACGTGCGAGGTGCTGCTCGCCGCCACCCTGCAGGGCGCGATCTTCGGTCTGATCAAGACCGCGGTCGACCGGTACGGGATGAAGGGCGTGCGGCGGTTCCTCGACGGCCCCCGGCCGGCGCACAGCGACCACTCCCCGGCCGAGTCCCGGCACCTCGCGGCGGTGTGACGCGCGATGCCCGGCAAGGACGAGGTGCCCAGCACGGTCAAGCGGTCGGACGACAAGGCGATGCGCACTTGGGTCGCCACGTACGACTCGGCGATGGAGAGCTACGACGGCGACGGCGAGCGGGCCCACCGCATGGCGTTCGCGGCGCTCAAGCACACCCACGAGAAGGTGGGTGACCACTGGGAGCCGAAGGAGCAGAACGGGCCGTCCGACGAGCAGGCCGCGCAGCCGGGCCTGTCCGCGGACGGGAAGACGGCGGGTGGTGTCGCCGCGAACGCCTCGAAGCAGCACCTCTACGACGTCGCGAAGAAGCTCGACATCTCCGGCCGGTCGTCGATGAGCAAGGACGAGCTCGTCGAGGCGATCCAGAAGGCCAACACCCGCGAGACGGCGAAGGCGCGCAAGAAGTAGCGCCGCGGAGACCGCAGCAAAGCCACTTTCACGCAACCTGGTTGCGTGA
>NZ_JAHKRK010000128.1 GCF_019396355.1 Pseudonocardia nigra | reverse complement strand
GCCCCGCGTCGTGGCAGCCCGCAAGCTGCTGCGCCGCGTGGGCCGCGATCGGGCCGGGCGGTTCCTCGTGGAGGGGGCGCAGGCGGTCCGCGAGGCGCTCGCGTACGGGCGGGTCCACGAGCTGTTCGTCACGGCGGCGGCCGCGGCCCGCCACCCCGACCTGGTGGCCGCCGCGGCCGACGCCGGCGCCCGGGTCAGCCCGGTCACCGATCGCGCCGCCGAGTCGCTGTCCGACACGGTCACCCCGCAGGGCCTGGTCGCGGTGTGCGACCTGCTCGACGTCCCCGTCGCCGAGGCGCTGGGGGAGCGGCCCGCGCTCGTGGCCGTCTGCGCCGGCATCGCGGACCCGGGCAACGCCGGCACCGTGATCCGGGTGGCCGACGCCGCAGGCGCCGACGCGGTGCTGCTGGCGGGCGACACCGTCGACCCGCACAACGGCAAGGCCGTGCGGGCGTCCACCGGCAGCGTGTTCCACCTGCCGCTGGCCCGCGACCGCGACGCCGGCGCCGTGCTCGACGCCTGTCGCGCGGCCGGCCTCACCCTGCTCGCCGCCGACGGACGCGGCGAGCTGGACCTGCACGACCCCGCCGCCGATGCCGTCCTCGCCGGTCCCGTCGCGTGGATATTCGGTGGCGAGGCACACGGCGTTCCCGCGACCGTGGCGGAGCGCGCCGACCACTGCGTCCGGGTGCCCATCCACGGGCGCGCGGAGAGCCTCAACCTGGCGACCGCCGCGGCGGTGTGCCTGTACGCGAGTGCCGCGGCACGTCGGCGGCGCCTCGACCCATAGGATCGCCCCACCATGACTGAGAGCACGGACGCGATGAACGCGCTTGATCCTGATGCGTTGAAGGCCGCCGTCGAGGCGGCTGTCGAGGCGTTCGCGGGCGCGTCCGACCTGGCCGCCCTCAACGCCGTCAAGCCGGCCCACCTCGGCGACCGTGCCCCGGTGCTCCTCGCGCGCCGCGAGCTCGGCTCGCTGCCCGGCCCGGAGCGCGCCGACGCGGGCAGGCGCGTCAACGCCGCCCGCCAGCAGGTGCAGGAGGCCTTCGACGCCCGCCGCGAGGTGCTCGTCACGGAGCGGGACGCGCGCGTGCTGGTCGAGGAGACCGTCGACGTCACGCTCCCGTGGGACCGCCACCCCCGCGGCGCCCGCCACGGCATCACCCAGATCGCCGAGCGCATCGCGGACGTGTTCGTGGCGATGGGCTGGGAGGTGGCCGAGGGCCCGGAGGTCGAGTCGTCGTGGCTCAACTTCGACGCGCTGAACTTCGGCAAGGACCACCCGGCCCGCACCATGCAGGACACGTTCTACCTGGGCGACAGCGAGACCTCGGGCATGGTGCTGCGCACCCACACCTCGCCCGTGCAGGTGCGCGCGCTCCTGGAGCGCGAGCTGCCCGTCTACGTCGTCTGCCCCGGCCGCACGTTCCGCACCGACGAGCTCGACGCCACCCACACGCCGGTGTTCCACCAGGTCGAGGGGCTCGCCGTGGACAAGGGCATCACGATGGCCCACCTCAAGGGCACCCTCGACGCGTTCGCCCGCGCGATGTTCGGCAGCGACTCCCGCACCCGCCTGCGGCCCTCGTACTTCCCGTTCACCGAGCCGTCCGCCGAGGTGGACGTGTGGTTCCCGGAGAAGAAGGGCGGCGCGGGCTGGGTCGAGTGGGGCGGCTGCGGCATGGTCAACCCCAACGTGCTGCGCGCCTGCGGCGTCGACCCGGACGTGCACTCCGGGTTCGCGTTCGGCATGGGCCTCGAGCGCACCCTGCAGTTCCGCAACGGCCTGCCCGACATGCGGGACATGGTCGAGGGCGACATCCGGTTCAGCCGCGCCTTCGGCGTGTGATCCCCCTGCACTAGACGGAGAAGACGTGCGGATTCCCCTGTCCTGGCTCGCCGACGACCTCGACGACGTTCCTGCCGATGCCGACGCGGTCGGCGAGGCGTTCGTGCGGGTCGGCCTGGAGCTGGAGGACGTCCACCGGGCCCCCGAGATCACCGGCCCGCTCGTGGTCGGACGCGTCCTGGAGATCGAGGAGCTCACCGGGCTGAAGAAGCCGATCCGGTGGTGCCAGGTCCAGGTCGCGCCCGACCAGGTCAGCGGCATCATCTGCGGCGCGAGCAACTTCGCGGTCGGCGACCTCGTGGTGGTGGCGCTGCCCGGCTCGGTGCTGCCCGGTGGCTTCGCGATCTCGGCGCGCAAGACCTACGGGCACGTCTCCAACGGGATGATCTCCTCGGCCAAGGAGCTGGGGATCGGCCACGACCACGCCGGGATCCTCGTGCTGCCCGAGGACACCGCCCAGCCGGGCGACGAGGCACGCCCGCTCCTGGGCCTGGACGACGCCGTCATCGAGCTGAACGTCACGCCGGACCGCGGCTACTGCTTCTCGGTGCGCGGCCTGGCGCGCGAGCTCGCCGCGAGCCTCGACGCCGACTACGCCGACCCGGCCGCCCGCGTCGAGGTCCCGGCGGCCGACGGCGACGCGTGGCCGGTCGAGCTCGCCGACGCCGCGTGCCCGCGGTTCGTCGCCCGTCGCGTCGACGGCGTCGACCCGGCCGCGCCGGCCCCGTGGTGGATGCAGCGGCGACTGCTGGCCGCGGGGATGCGGCCCATCTCGCTGATCGTCGACGTCACCAACTACGTGATGCTCGAGCTCGGCCAGCCGCTGCACGCCTACGACGCCGCGCGGGTGACCGGCGGGATCGTGGTGCGCCGGGCGCGGGCGGGGGAGAAGCTCACGACGCTCGACGACGTCGAGCGCACCCTTGACCCGGACGACCTGCTCATCACCGACGACTCCGGCCCGATCGGGCTGGCCGGGGTGATGGGCGGCGCGACCACCGAGATCGCCGGGCCCGGCGACACAGTCCCGGGCGGGTCGGGCCGCATCGACGTGCTCATCGAGGCCGCGCACTTCGACCCCGCGGTCATCGCGCGCGCCGCCCGACGGCACAAGCTGCCCAGCGAGGCGTCGCGGCGGTTCGAGCGCATCGTCGACCCGCAGCTCCCGCCGATCGCCGCCGAGCGCGCCGCGCAGCTGCTCGTCGAGCACGGCGGCGGCACGATCGCGGCCGGGCGCACCGACGCCGGCGCGGCGCCCGCCCCGGCGACCGTCCGGATGCCGCTGGAGCTGCCCGACCGCGTGGCCGGCGTGACGTACCCGCCGGGTGCCACCGTGCGCAGGCTCACCCAGGTCGGCTGTGCCGTCGAGCTCGTCACCGGCGAGGACGGGCGCGGCCAGGTGGTGGCCACGCCACCGTCGTGGCGGCCCGACCTGGCGCAGCCCGCCGACCTCGTCGAGGAGGTACTGCGGCTGGAGGGGCTCGACGTGATCCCGTCGGTGCTGCCCGCGGCGCCCGCCGGCACCGGCCTCACCGCCGCGCAGCAGCGCAAGCGGGCGGTGTCGCGCGCGCTCGCCGAGGCGGGGTACGTCGAGGTGCTGCCCTTCCCGTTCGTCGACCCGGCCGCGTGGGACGCGCTCGGCCTGCCCGAGGACGACGTCCGGCGCCGCACCGTGCCCGTGCTCAACCCGCTCGACGCGGAGCGCCCCGCGCTCACCACCACGCTGCTGCCGGGGCTGCTCGACGCGCTCGTGCGCAACCGGGCCCGCGGGTTCGGCGACGTCGAGCTGTACTCGGTGGGGCAGGTCGTCCTGCCGCACGCGCAGCCCGTGCCCATGCCCGACCCCGGGGTCGCCGACCGGCCGTCCGACGCGGAGTACGCGCAGATCAGAGCCGCGCTCCCGGCGCAGCCGGTGCACGTCGCCGCCGTGCTGGCGGGGGACCGCGAGCCGAGCGGCTGGTGGGGCGAGGGCCGCGCGGCGGGCTGGGCCGACGCGATCCAGGCCGCGCGCCTGGTCGCCGCCGCGGCCGGTGTCGAGCTGCGGGTCACCGCGGCCGCGCTCGCCCCGTGGCACCCGGGCCGCTGTGCCGCGCTGCGCGTCGGCGACTGGATCGTGGGGCACGCGGGCGAGCTGCACCCGAAGGCCGTCGAGGCGCTCGGGCTCCCGCCGCGCACCTGCGCGTTCGAGCTGGACCTCGACGCGCTGCCGCTGGTCGAGAACCGGCCGGCCCCGCAGATCTCGGCGTACCCGCCGGTGGCCGTGGACGTCGCCCTGGTCGCCGAGGCGGGCGTGCCCGCGGCCGACCTGGCCGACGCGCTGCAGGACGGCGGCGGCGACCTGCTCGAGGACGTCCGGCTGTTCGACGTCTACAGCGGGGAGCAGGTCGGGGAGGGCAAGCGGTCGCTGGCGTTCAGCCTCCGGTTCCGCGCGCCCGACCGCACGCTGACCAGCGAGGAGGCCAACGCCGCCCGCGACGCGGCCGTGTCCGTGGCCACCGAACGGCACGCGGCGGTGCTGCGCGGCTGACGCCGCCCGTGAGTGGTTACGGGTGCTGGAGCACTCGTTACCACTCACGACCGCCGTCAGGCGGGGAGACGGGACAGGGCGGCCTCGGCCGCTGCGCGCCACGCGTCGTCCGACGGCGTGGCGCCGGAGACGAGGATCGTCACCAGGTACCGCTCGCCGGCGAGCTGCAGTGTTGGCCCGGTGGCGGTGTCGATGACGGCCGCTGCCTCGCCCACGCCCGGCAGCTCGCGGCGCCCGCCGGGTGGGGCGGCCCGCACGTAGTCGGCGGGGGTGCCGGTGCGCACCCCGTAGACGTTCATCATCGCGACGGGTTCGCCGTCCGCGGTCGCGACGCATCCGGAGCTCGTCGACCCGTTCTCCCGCCGGACGGTGCTCTGCTCGGGCGGCCGGACCGGGCGCCCGACGAGCGCCCCGAACTCGGCGGCGTTGAGCAGGCACTCGTCGGGGAGCACGTCGACGTCCAGGCCGCTGCGCGGCCCGGGCGGAGGAGCCGCGGGCGCGCTGCTCGGCGACGGTGTGGCGTCCACGACGACGGGAGGAGCGGGCGCTGCGGTGCCTGGGACCGTGGCGGTGCAGCCCGCGGCCGCGGCCAGCACGACCACGACCGATCCGAGCCATGCGCGACGCACGGCGCGACGGTAGCGGTACGGACCGCATCTCCGAGGCCGTTCCGCACTATTCGGGTGCGCACCGGGGCGGGCGTCGATCACAGCGCGACGACCCGGGTGGAGCCCGCTGATCAAGGCGCTGATGGCGCTCTGCATCGAGACAGTAGAGACGTCAGCGCCTTGATCGACCGTGGTCGGGGCCGGTGAGCACTGCGTCCGGTCAGGCGGAGGCCGTGGCGGCGGCGCGGCGGGCCACCTCGGCACGCACGAGCGGGGCCACCTCGGTGCCCAGCAGCTCGATCGCCCGCAGCGCCTCGCGGTGCGGCACGCTGCCGATCGCGAGCTGGATCAGCGTGCGCCAGTGCCCGAACAGCTCGTGCTGGAAGAGGATCTTCTCGGCCACCTGCTCCGGCGAGCCCACGGCGTAGGCCCCGCGCAGGCCCACCTGGGCGTCGAACGTGCGCCGGTTGGTCGGCCCCCAGCCGCGTTCGCGGCCGATGCGGTTCATCACCTCGGAGTGAGCGGGGTAGTAGACGTCGCCGGCGCGCTGCGAGGTGTCGGCGACGAAGCCGTGCACGTTGAGGCTGAACGGTTGCTCGGCGTGTCCGGCGCGGCCCAGCGCCTCGCGGTACAGCCGGGCCAGCGGTGCGAAGCGTTCCGGCTCGCCGCCGATGATCGCCAGTGCGAGGGGAAGGCCCAGGGTGCCTGCCCGCACCACCGAGTGTGGGTTGCCGCCCACGGCCACCCACACCGGCAGCGGGTCCTGCAGCGGCCGCGGGTGCACCTCCTGGTCCCGCAGCGCTGCCCGGTGTCGGCCCGACCACGTCACGGGCCCGCCGTCCCGCAGCGCCAGCAGCAGGTCGAGCTTCTCGGCGAACAGCTCGTCATAGTCGGCGAGGTCATAGCCGAACAGCGGGAACGACTCGGTGAACGACCCGCGCCCGGCCATGATCTCGGCGCGCCCGCCCGACAGCAGGTCGAGCGTGGCGAACTGCTGGAACACCCGCACCGGCTCGTCCGAGCTGAGCACGGTGACCGCGCTCGTCAGCCGGATGCGGGACGACCGCTCCGCCGCGGCGGCCAGGATGATCGCGGGGGCCGAGGCGCCGTAGTCGGGACGGTGGTGCTCGCCGACGCCGAAGACGTCCAGGCCCACCTCGTCGGCGAGCGCGATCTCCTCCACCACCTCGCGCAGCCGCTGCGCCGGCCCGACGCCGCCCGGATCGAGGCTCACGTCCGCGAACGTGTAGACACCGAGTTCCACGCCGGCCCCAACCAGGGCGATCCGGTGGTCATTCCCCGAGGTGCTTGAGCGCCTCGCGCCGGGACAGCGGCGACAGGCCGGGGCGGGCGGCGACGAACTCCCGCACCCACTCCGGATCGACGCGCGCGTGCTGACGCAGCGCCCACCCGATGCCCTTGCGGAGGAAGAAGTCGGGGTCCCGAGGTTGGCGTCGATGGCCTCGCACAGGAGGTCGAGGTCGGTGGCCGGACCGGAGCCGAGCTGGCAGATCACCGCCGTGCGGCGCAGCCACCGGTCCGGGTCGGTCGCCCACGCCCGCAGCAAGGGGGTGAGCTCCGCCGGGTGCGCCCGCAGCAGGGGTCCGATGCGCCTGCTCGCGATCTCGTCGGTGAAGTCCCACCAGGCCCCGGTGACGATCCAGTGCCGGAACAGCGGCGTCCACGTCGGGTCGGGCCATGTCGCGTACCGCCGGTGACCGACGAGCGACAGGGCCAGGTAGCGCTCCTCGCGGAACTCGGCCCCGTCCCACAGCTCCGCGGCCGCCGCCCGCAGGGCCGCGCCGTCGGGGAGCGCGGGCCCGGCCACCGCGTCGCGGAGCAGCCTCTCGCGGGCCCGGCCACCGCGTCGCGGAGCAGCCTCTCGCGGGCCGGCTTCGCCACGCCCCGGAACGGCATCGCGGACTTCATGTACCGCTGCATTCCCTCGGCCGCCACCGGGTCGGCCAGGACGGCGAGCCCGGCCCGGAGCCGGTCGACGATCGGGTGCACGTGCGCACCGTAGAACCCACCCCCGACATCGGTCGGCGTCCGCGCCCGGAAGATCGCCGCGAGATGCGCGCGTTCGTCGGATGTTCGACGGGTACCGCCATCTGACGGCGATCTTCGGTGTCGTGGTCGTCGTGAGGTGGCGGTTTCTGTGGTGAGGACGACGACAACGGCACTCTCACCGCGATCACGGGCCTCCGAGCACCGCCGCCACCGGCCGATCTCCACGACGAGTCACGGGGCGTCACCCGCGGCGCGGGCCCCCGTCGCCCGCTCGAACCTCCGCGCCCACTCCCGGACGTGGTCGAGCAGTTCGGCCGGCGCCACCACCTCGAAGTCGGCCCCGATCGCGCCGAGGAGCATCGCCGGCCAGTCCAGCGACTCGACGTGCATCCGCAGCACGCACCGGCCGTCGCCGGCGTCCTCGGCGACGCCCCACCGGCCGACCACCCGCTGCACGTGCGCTGCCGCGGCGTGCACGACCACCTCCACGGCGAGCGAGGTGGGGCGGTGGTCCACCCGCTCCCGGACGAACGTGGCGGCGTCCTCGGCGGGCAGCTCCCGCGGGCGGAACCGAGCTCCGGTACGCCGCGGCCCGTCGACGCGGTCGACCCGGAAGCAGCGCCAGTCGTGGCGGAGGAGGTCGTAGGCGACCAGGTACCATCGCCGTCCGAGCGACACGAGCCGCAGCGGCTCCACCAGCCGGTCCGTGCGCTCCCCGCCCGCCGCGGTGTAGCCGAACTCGAGCCGTTCGGTGTCCCGGCACGCCTGCGCGAGCGTCGTGAGCACGGCCGGGTCGGCGGCGGGCGCGCCGCCGCCCCACGCGGACGGCTCCGTCATCGCGTGCAGGGCGTCCACCCGGCGACGCAGCCGAGGCGGCATCACCTGCACGACCTTCGCGAGCGCCCGCACCGAGGACTCCGCGATCCCGGCGACGCCACCCTGCACCGCCGCCTGCAGGCCGACGATGAGGGCGACGGCCTCCTCGTCGTCCAGCACCAAAGGGGGGAGCGCGGCGCCCGGGGCGAGCTGGTAGCCGCCGTCGACGCCACGGCTCGCCTCGACGGGATAGCCGAGCTCGCGCAGCCGGTCGACGTCGCGCCGCAGCGTGCGCACCGAGACGCCGAGCCGGTCCGCCAGCTCCGCGCCGGGCCAGTACCGGTGCGTCTGCAGCAGCGACAGCAGGCGCAGCGTCCGCGAGCTCGTGTTCGCCATACCCCGAATCCTCCGGCAATTCAGGTCAGGAAGTGGCACCTGTCCGCTCTACTGTTCTCTCACCGGACGACGAGGGGATGGGGAACGATGACCACGACGGAGACGTCCGTGACGGGTGAGCGCGCCGACCTGCTGGAGACCCTGGCCGCTCACCGCGGGTTCCTGCGCCACACGGTCCAGGGCATCACCGACGAGCAGGCCCGGCAGCGCACCACGGCGAGCGAGCTGACGCTCGGTGGGCTGATCAAGCACGTCGCCGACACCGAGCGCGGCTGGGTCGACTTCATCCTCACCGGCCCGGATGCGGTGGGCGGGGGCGGCGACTGGAGCGAGGAGATTCCTCCGGAGGTGCTCGCGGAGTGGGAGGCGAAGTTCCGGCTGCTCCCCGACGAGACCCTCGCCGGCGTGCTCGCCGAGTACGACGAGGTCGCGCGGCGCACCGACGAGCTCGTGCGCACCCTCCCGGACCTCGACGCCTCCCAGCCGCTGCCCGAGGCGCCGTGGTTCCCGAAGGGCGCCCGCCGCTCCGCCCGCCGCGTGTTCCTGCACATCGTCGCCGAGACGGCCCAGCACGCCGGGCACGCCGACATCATCCGGGAGTCGCTGGACGGTCAGAAGACCATGGGCTGAGCCCCGAAGGGTGCCCTCGCCCATATCAACTTGCATCAGTTTTCACGCTCCTGCATAGTCATCCACATGGTGCGGGTCGCGGTGGCGGGTGCGAGCGGGTACGCGGGAGGGGAGCTGCTCCGGCTCCTCCTCGCCCATCCCGAGATCGAGATCGGGTCGTTGACGGCAGGCGGGAGCGCGGGCACGCGCCTCGGCGTCCATCAGCCCCACCTGCTCCCGCTCGCCGACCGCGAGCTCGCCGAGACCACCCCGGAGACCCTCGCCGGCCACGACGTCGTCTTCCTCGCCCTGCCGCACGGCCACTCGGCCGAGCTGGCGGCGCAGCTGGGCGACGACACCGTGGTGATCGACTGCGGCGCCGACCACCGGCTCAGCGACGCCGCGGCCTGGGACCGCTGGTACGGCGGCGAGCACGCGGGCCACTGGCCCTACGGCCTGCCCGAGCTGCCCGGCGCGCGCGACGCCCTGCGCGGCGCCCGCCGCGTGGCCGTCCCCGGCTGCTACCCGACGGCCACCAGCCTGGCGCTGTTCCCGGCGCTCGCCGCGGGCCTCGTCGAGCCCGAGGTCGTCGTCACGGCCGTCACCGGCACGTCCGGGGCGGGCAAGTCGCTCAAGCCGCACCTGCTCGGCGCCGAGGTGATGGGCTCATTGTCGGCCTACGGCGTGGGCGGCGTGCACCGCCACACTCCCGAGATCGTGCAGAACCTCTCGGGCGCGGCGGGCACCCCGGTCTCCGTGAGCTTCACACCGGTCCTCGCCCCGCTGCCGCGGGGGATCCTGGCCACCTGCTCCGCCCGGCTCACCGGGGACGGGGCCGACGCGCGCGAGGTCTACGCCAAGACCTACGCCGACGAGCCGTTCGTGCACCTGCTGCCCGAGGGCGCCTGGCCCACCACGGGCGCCACGCTGGGCTCCAACACCGTGCAGCTACAGATCGCCGTCGACCCCGACGCGCGGCGGCTGATCGTCGTCGCCGCGATCGACAACCTCACCAAGGGCACCGCCGGAGGCGCTGTGCAGTGCATGAACCTGGCCCTGGGCCTGCCGGAGACCATCGGCCTGCCGCTGACGGGGGTGGCCCCGTGAGCGAGCCATCGGCGGGGGGCGTGACGGCCCCGCAGGGCTTCCGGGCGGCCGGCGTCGTGGCCGGCATCCGCTCCGGCGAGGGCCCCGACCTCGCGCTCGTCGTCAACGACGGGCCGCAGCACACCGCCGCCGCGGTGTTCACCCGGAACAAGGTGAAGGCCGCGCCCGTGCTGTGGTCGCAGCAGGTGCTCACCACGGGTCGCCTGCGCGCCGTCGTGCTCAACGCGGGCAACGCCAACGCCTGCACCGGCCCGGAGGGCTTCCAGACCACGCACGCCACGGCGGAGCGGGCCGCGGTGGAGCTCGACTGCGGCGCCGTCGAGGTGGCCGTGTGCTCCACCGGGCTGATCGGCGCGCAGCTGCCGCGCGAGGCCGTGCTGGCCGGCGTCTCCGCGGCCGCGGCCGCGCTGGGCGACGACGAGGCCGCCGGCCTGGCCGCCGCCACCGCCGTGATGACCACCGACACCGTCGCCAAGCAGGCCGCGCACACCGATCCGGCCGGCTGGACGATCGGCGGGCTCACCAAGGGCGCCGGGATGATCGCGCCGTCGATGGCCACGATGCTCTCGGTGCTCACCACCGACGCCGTCGTCGACGCCCCCGCCCTAGACGCGGCCCTCAAGGCCGCGGTGCGGGTGAGCTTCGACCGGCTCGACATCGACGGCTCGATGTCCACCAACGACACCGTGCTCGTGCTGGCGTCCGGCGCGTCCGGGGTGGCGGCCGACACCAAGGCCTTCACCGCCGCGCTCACGGCCGTCTGCCAGGACCTCGCCCGCCAGATGCAGGCCGACGCCGAGGGCGTCACCAAGCGGATCACGGTGCGCGTCACCGGGGCGGCCACCGAGGACGAGGCCGTCGTCGTCGCCCGCACCGTGGCCCGCGACAGCCTGGTGAAGACGGCGCTCTTCGGCTCCGACCCGAACTGGGGGCGCGTGGCGGCCGCGGTCGGCTACTCCGACGCCGCGGTCGACCCGGAGAAGCTGGACGTCACGATCAACGGCGTGCTCCTGTGCCGCGGCGGGGCCGTGGCGGGCGACCGCACGGACGCGGACCTGAAGGGCGAGGACGTCCTCGTCGAGATCGCGCTCGGCCTCGGCGACGGCGCGGCCGAGATCCTCACCACCGACCTGTCGCACGCCTACGTGGAGGAGAACAGTGCCTACTCCTCCTGAGAGCAACGCGAGCGAGCGACTGAAGCGCGCGGGCGAGAAGGCCGGCGTGCTCGCCGAGGCGCTGCCGTGGCTGCAGCGCTTCCACGACCGGGTCGTCGTGGTCAAGTACGGCGGCAACGCGATGATCGACGAGGAGCTCAAGCAGGCGTTCGCCCGCGACATGGTGTTCCTGCGGCTCGCCGGCATCCACCCGGTCGTCGTGCACGGCGGGGGCCCGCAGATCAGCGCGATGCTGAACCGGCTCGGGCTGCCCGGGGAGTTCCGCGGCGGGCTGCGCGTCACCACCCCGGAGACGATCGACGTCATCCGGATGGTGCTGGTCGGGCAGGTCGGCCGCGAGCTCGTCGGGCTGATCAACCAGCACGGCCCGTACGCGGTGGGCCTGTCCGGCGAGGACGCGCACCTGTTCACCGCGGAGAAGCGGACGGCGCTCGTGGGCGGCGAAGAGGTCGACATCGGACTCGTCGGCGACGTCGTGCACGTCAACCCGGACGCGGTGCTCGACATCGTCCGCGCGGGCCGCATCCCGGTGGTCGCCGGTGTGGCCCCGGACGTCGGCGGCACGGTCTACAACATCAACGCCGACAGCGCCGCCGCCGCGCTCGCTGCCGCCCTGGACGCCGCGAAGCTCGTGGTGCTCACCGACGTCGAGGGGCTCTACGCGAACTACCCCGACCCCGAGTCGATCATCACGGCGCTCACGGCCGACGAGCTGGAGCCCATGCTGCCCACGCTGGAGAGCGGGATGGCGCCGAAGATGGAGGCCTGCCTGCGGGCGGTGCGCGGCGGGGTCGGCCAGGCACATGTGATCGACGGGCGGGTGCCGCACTCGGTGCTGCTCGAGGTCTTCACCTCCGAGGGAGTCGGAACGATGGTGGTCGCGTGAACGCCTATCAGGAGCGGTGGCAGGCGTCGCTCATGAACAACTACGGCACCCCGCCGCTCACGCTGGTGCGCGGCGAGGGCGCCGAGGTCTGGGACGCCGACGGCCGCCGCTACCTCGACCTGGTGGGCGGGATCGCGGTCAACGCGCTGGGCCACGCGCACCCCGCCGTGGTCGAGGCCGTCACCACCCAGCTGCAGACGCTGGGGCACACCTCGAACCTCTACATCACCGAGCCGCCCGTCGCCCTGGCCGAGAAGCTCACCGAGCTGCTCGACGTCGGTGCGGCGAAGGTGTTGTTCTGCAACTCCGGCACCGAGGCCAACGAGGCGGCCTTCAAGATCGCCCGGCGCACCGGCCGCCCGCAGATCATCGCGGCCGAGAACGCCTTCCACGGACGCACGATGGGCGCGCTCGCGCTCACCGGGCAGGCGCCCAAGCGCACGCCGTTCGAGCCGATGACGCCCGGCGTCACGCACGTGCCCTACGGCGACGTCGCCGCGCTGGACGCCGCCGTCGGCCCGGACACCGCCGCGGTGTTCCTGGAGCCGATCCTCGGCGAGGCGGGCGCGGTCAACCCGCCCGAGGGCTACCTCGAGGCGGCGCGCGAGATCACGGCCGCCCGCGGGGCCCTGCTGGTGCTCGACGAGGTGCAGACCGGCATCGGCCGGACCGGCACGTGGTTCGCCTTCCAGCAGACCGGTGTCGTCCCGGACGTGGTGACGCTCGCGAAGGGCCTCGGCGGCGGTCTCCCGATCGGCGCCTGCATCGGCATCGGCGCGGCCGGGGCGCTGCTCGAACCGGGCCACCACGGCACGACGTTCGGTGGCAACCCGGTGTGCTGCGCTGCCGCGCTCGCGGTGCTGCGCACGATCGCCGCCGACGGGCTGCTCGAGCACGTGAACCTGGTCGGCAAGACGCTCGCCGCCGGCATCGAGGAGCTCGGTCACCCGCTCGTCCGCGACGTGAGCGGCGCGGGCCTGCTGATCGGCGTCGGCCTGCGCAAGCCCGTCTCGGCCGCGGTGGCCGCCGCGGCGCGCGACGCCGGAATCCTGATCAACAACGCGGTGCCGGACCGGGTGCGGCTCGTCCCACCGCTGGTGGTCACCGACGAGCAGGCGCGGGAGTTCCTCGCGGCGTTCCCGAGCTTCCTGGACGCGGGGGACACCGATGACTAGGCACCTCCTGCGGGACGACGACCTCACCCCCGACGAGCAGCGGGAGGTCCTCGACCTCGCCGACGCGATGAAGGCCGACCGCTTCGGCCACCGCCCGCTCGCCGGGCCGCAGAACGGGCCCCGGTCCGTGGCGGTGCTGTTCGACAAGGCGTCCACGCGCACGCGGATCTCGTTCGAGGTCGGGATCTCGCAGCTCGGCGGCACCCCGCTGATCGTCGACGCGCAGGCGAGCCAGCTCGGCCGAGGCGAGACGATCGGCGACACGGCGCGCGTGCTGTCCCGGTTCGTCGACGCGATCGTGTGGCGCACCGGCGACCAGTCGCGCGTCGAGGAGATGGCGGCCGCCGCCGGCGTCCCGGTGGTCAACGCGCTCACCGACCAGTTCCACCCCTGCCAGGTGCTCGCCGACCTGCAGACGATCCGCGAGCGGTTCGGCCGCCTCGCCGGGCTCACGCTCACCTACCTCGGCGACGGCGCCAACAACATGGCCCACTCGCTGCTGCTCGGCGGCGCCACGGCCGGGATGCACGTCCGGGTGTGCGCGCCCGCGGGCTTCACCCCGGACAACGCCGTGCTGCGCGACGCCAAGAACCGCGCGTCCGACACCGGCGGGGGCGTCGAGCTGATCGCCGACTCGCAGGCGGCCGTCGACGGCGCCGACGTCGTCGTCACCGACACCTGGGTGTCGATGGGGCAGGAGGCCGACGGGCTCGACCGCACCGCACCGTTCCGCCCGCTGCAGGTCAACGCGGCGCTGCTGGAGCGCGCCGCACCGGGCGCGATCGTGCTGCACTGCCTGCCCGCCCACCGGGGCGACGAGATCACCGACGAGGTGCTCGACGGCCCGGCCAGCGCGGTCTGGGACGAGGCGGAGAACCGGCTGCACGCGCAGAAGGCGCTGTTGACGTGGCTCCTGAACCGATGAGACGGCGACGATGACGGCTGCGTCCAGGGCGTCGCGCCAGGCACGGATCGTCGAGCTGATCAGCAGGCGGCAGATCCGCAGCCAGACCGAGCTGCTGGGGCTGCTGGAGGCCGAGGGGATCGGCACCACGCAGGCCACGCTCTCGCGTGATCTCGACGAGCTGGGCGCGGTGAAGCTCCGCGGCGTCGACGGTGGTGCGCCCGTCTACGTGATCCCGGACGACGGCAGCCCGGTGCGCGGGATCGAGGGCGGCACCGCCCGCCTGGCCCGCCTGCTGGGGGACCTGCTCGTGTCCGCGGACGCGAGTGGGAACCTGGCCGTGCTGCGCACTCCTCCGGGCGGCGCGCACTACCTGGCCAGCGCGCTGGACCGCGCAGCCCTGCACGACGTCGTGGGCACCATCGCCGGCGACGACACCTTGATGGTGGTCGCCCGCGAGCCGCTCACCGGCGCCGAGCTCGTGGCCCGCCTGGAAGCGCTGACGCGCCTGTGAGCGGAAAGAGGTGCTGTAGCACTCGTTTCCACTCACGGGTCCGACGAAGGAGGACATGGAAATGACGGACCGGGTCGTACTGGCCTACTCAGGGGGGCTGGACACCTCGGTAGGGATCGGGTGGATCGCCGAGGAGACCGGGGCCGAGGTGGTGGCCGTCGCCGTCGACGTCGGCCAGGGTGGCGAGGACCTCGAGGAGATCCGCAAGCGGGCGCTCGCGTGCGGCGCGGTGGAGGCCGTGGTGGCCGACGCTCGCGACGAGTACGCCGAGCAGTTCTGCCTGCCCGCGCTGCAGGCCGACGCGCTCTACATGGACCGTTACCCGCTGGTTTCGGCGCTGTCGCGGCCGCTGATCGTGAAGCACCTGGTGGAGGCCGCGAAGTACCACGGCGCGTCCACGGTGGCGCACGGCTGCACGGGCAAGGGCAACGACCAGGTGCGCTTCGAGGTCGGCATCCAGGCGCTCGCGCCGGACCTGGACGTGATCGCCCCGGTCCGGGACTTCGCGTGGACCCGCGAGAAGGCGATCGTGTACGCCGAGGAGCGCAACCTCCCGATCGACGTCACGAAGAAGTCGCCGTTCTCGATCGACCAGAACGTGTGGGGCCGCGCGGTCGAGACCGGGTTCCTCGAGGACCTGTGGAACGCCCCCACCGAGGACGTGTACTCCTACACGCAGGACCCGCAGCAGTTCCAGCCGCCCGACGAGCTGGTGATCCGCTTCGAGAAGGGCGTGCCCGTCGCGATCGACGGCGAGCCCGTCACGATGCTGCAGGCCATCCAGCTGCTCAACGCGCGGGCCGGCAAGCACGGCGTCGGGCGGCTCGACATGGTCGAGGACCGGCTGGTCGGCATCAAGAGCCGTGAGGTCTACGAGGCGCCGGGCGCGATCGCGCTGATCACTGCCCACCAGGAGCTGGAGAACGTCACCGTCGAGCGCGACCTGGCCCGGTTCAAGCGGCAGGCGAGCCAGCGGTGGACCGAGCTGGTCTACGACGGGCTGTGGTACTCGCCGCTCAAGCGGGCGCTCGACGCGTTCATCGCGGAGTCGCAGCAGCACGTGACCGGCGAGATCCGGATGGAGCTGGCCGGCGGGCGGGCCACGGTCACGGGCCGGCGCTCGGAGTCGTCGCTCTACGACTTCAACCTCGCCACCTACGACGAGGGCGACATGTTCGACCAGAGCCTCGCCAAGGGCTTCGTGCAGCTGTGGGGCCTGCCGAGCAAGATCGCGGCGCGGCGGGAGCTCAAGGCGTGAGCGAGCGCAGCGAGCGAACCATCAGACACAGCGTATCCGCGAAGCGGTCGGCCGAGCGCAGCGAGGCCGGACGATGAGTTCGAACCTCTGGGGCGGCCGGTTCGCGTCCGGCCCGGCCGACGCGCTGGCCGCGCTGTCCAAGTCCACGCACTTCGACTGGCGGCTGGCGCCGTACGACCTGCGCGGCTCGAAGGCCCACGCCCGCGTCCTGCACGGGGCGGGGCTGCTCACCGACGCCGAGCTCGCCGGGATGCTCGACGCGCTGAGCAAGCTCGAGGCCGACGTGGCGTCGGGCGCGTTCGGGCCCGCCCCCGACGACGAGGACGTGCACTCCGCGCTGGAGCGCGGCCTCATCGAGCGGGCCGGCCCGGAGCTGGGCGGCAAGCTGCGGGCCGGGCGCTCGCGCAACGACCAGGTCGCCACGCTGTTCCGGATGTGGCTGCGGGACGCGGCCCGCCGGGTCGGCGCGGGCGTCCTGGACGTCGTCGACGCCCTCGTCGCGCAGGCGGAGGCGCACCCGGACGCCGCGATGCCCGGCCGCACGCACCTGCAGCACGCCCAGCCCGTGCTGCTCGCCCACCACCTGGCCGCGCACGCGCACGCGCTGCTGCGCGACGTCGACCGGCTGCGCGACTGGGACCGCCGCGCCGCGGTCTCGCCGTACGGGTCGGGGGCGCTGGCGGGCTCGTCGCTCGGGCTCGACCCGGACGCGGTCGCCGCCGAGCTGGGCTTCGACTCGGCGGCGGAGAACTCGATCGACGGCACCGCGTCGCGCGACTTCGCCGCCGAGGCGGCGTTCGTGCTCGCGATGATCGCCGTGGACGTGTCCCGGATCGCCGAGGAGGTGATCGTCTGGGCCACGGCGGAGTTCTCCTACGTCACGCTCGACGACGCCTTCTCCACCGGCAGCTCGATCATGCCGCAGAAGAAGAACCCCGACGTCGCGGAGCTCGCGCGCGGCAAGGCGGGCCGGCTGATCGGGAACCTCTCGGGGCTGCTGGCCACCCTGAAGGGCCTGCCGCTGGCCTACAACCGCGACCTGCAGGAGGACAAGGAGCCGCTGTTCGACTCGGTCGAGCAGCTGGAGCTGCTGCTGCCCGCGGTCGCCGGGATGGTCGCCACGCTCACGTTCCACACGCAGCGGCTGGCCGAGCTCGCGCCCGCGGGCTTCACCCTCGCCACCGACGTGGCCGAGTGGCTCGTGCGGGCGGGGGTGCCCTTCCGGGTCGCGCACGAGGCCGCAGGTGGCTGCGTGCGCGCGGCCGAGGCGCGGGGCGTCGGGCTCGACGAGCTGACCGACGCGGAGCTGGCCGCCGTCCACCCGGCACTGACCCCGGCGGTGCGCGAGGTGCTCACCGTGGGAGGCTCGATCGGATCGCGCGACGCGCGGGGCGGCACCGCCGGGCCGCGCGTCGCCGAACAGCTCGCCGGGCTGCACACCGCCGTCCGCGACGCCCGCAACGCCATCGGAGGACCTGCAGCATGACCTCGCCAGCCGACACCGGCCGGCCCAGCCTGGAGTCCGCGCGTGCCGACTACGCCGCGCTCGTCGAGCAGAAGATGAAGCTCGACCTCACCCGCGGCAAGCCCGCGAGCGCCCAGCTGGACCTGTCCACCGCGATGCTGAGCATGCCGGGCGAGGACTTCCTCGCCGCCGACGGCACGGACACCCGCAACTACCAGGGCCTGCAGGGGCTCCCGGAGCTGCGGGAGATCTTCGCCGAGGAGCTGCAGGTGCCGCTTCCGCAGCTCGTCGCGTTCGGCAACTCCAGCCTGGAGCTCATGCACGACACGCTCGTGCATGCGTTGCTGAGCAAGGTCCCGGGTGCCAGGCGGCGGTGGGTCGACGAGGAGAAGATCGTCTTCCTGTGCCCGGTGCCGGGCTACGACCGGCACTTCGCCTTGTCCGAGCGCCTCGGCATCGAGATGGTCCCCGTCCCGATGACCGACGAGGGCCCGGACATGGACGTCGTCGAGCAGCTCGTCGCCGCCGACCCAACCATCAAGGGCATCTGGTGCGTGCCGAAGTACTCCAACCCGACCGGCACGGTCTACTCGGACGAGACCGTGCGCAGGCTGGCCGCGATGACCACGGCCGCCCCCGACTTCCGGATCATGTGGGACAACGCCTACGCGGTGCACCACCTCACCGACCGTGAGGTGCAGATCGCGAGCATCCTCTCGCAATGCGCGGCCGAGGGGCACCCGGACCGGGCGTTCGTCTTCGGGTCCACCTCGAAGATCACCCTCGCCGGCGCGGGCGTGGCGTTCTTCGGCTCCTCGCCGGCGAACGTCGCCTGGTGGCTGGCGCTCACGGGCAAGCGCACGATCGGGCCGGACAAGACCAACCACCTGCGGCACGCCCGCTTCCTGGGCGACGCCGAGGGGCTGCGCGAGCACATGCGGCGCCACCGCGAGCTGATCGCGCCGAAGTTCGCCGCGGTCGACGAGGTGCTCACGAAGAACTTCGCCGACGTGCCCGGCGTGTCGTGGTCGCGCCCGGAGGGCGGGTACTTCGTCACGCTGACCGTGCCCGAGGGCACCGCCACCGAGGTGGTGCGGTTGGCGAAGGAGGCCGGGATCGCGCTGACGCCCGCCGGGGCCACCCACCCGTACGGGGAGGACCCGCAGGACGCCACGATCCGGCTCGCGCCGACGTTCCCCGAGCTCCCCGAGGTGGAGAAGGCGATGGAGGCCGTGGCGGTGTGCGTGCGGCTGGCGCTGGCGGAGCGCGCGGCATCCCAGCTGTGAGCGAGCTCCTCGCCCGCGAGGAGCTCGCCGGTGACGTGCTCGCCGCGGCCGTCCGCCTGCTCGGGTGCACGGTCGTGGCGGACACGCCGGACGGAAGCGTGGCGGCGCGGCTCGTGGAGGTCGAGGCCTACCGTGGCGCCGACGACCCGGCGTCGCACAGCTTCCGCGGCCGCACCGCCCGCAACTCGGTGATGTTCGGGCCGGCCGGGCACCTGTACGTCTACTTCGTGTACGGGATGCACTTCTGCGTCAACATCACGTGCCTGGTCGACGGTGTGGCGGGCGCCGTGCTGCTGCGCGCCGGCGAGGTGGTGTCGGACCTGGGCGTCGCGCGCGCCCGCCGTCCCACGGCCCGCCGCGACGTCGACCTGGCGCGCGGGCCCGCCCGGTTGGCCGGCCTGCTCGGGTTGCAGCGGGAGCACAACGGGCTCGACGTCACGGACCCGGCATCGCCGGTGCGCCTGCTGGCCGGGGAGCCGGTCGACCCGGCGCTGGTCCGGACCGGGCCTCGGGTCGGGGTGGCGGCCGCCCACGAAAGACCGTGGCGGTACTGGCTCGACGGCTCGCTTGCGGTGAGCCCGTACCGGCCGGGCCGGGGCGCACCTGCGCGGAGCAATAGCTAAGGCTAGCCTCAGCCAATGCGTCTTCGTTTCCTCCCTCGAGCCGCCGCAGCCCTGCTCGCGGCCGCTGTCCTGCTCACCGCCTGTGGCGGGGGAGCCGAACCGGCCGAGGCGCCGGCACCCGCGGCGGGCGACGGCCCGTTCCCGGTTTCGGTCGAGCACCAGTACGGCACCACCGTCGTCCCGGAGGAACCGCAGCGGGTGATCTCGCTCGGCTACACAGACCAGGACGCGATCCTGGCGCTTGGTGTCGTGCCGGTGGCGATCCGGGAGTTCACCGGGAACCAGCCGTCCGCGACCTGGCCGTGGGCGCAGGACGAGCTGCAGGGGCAGCAGCCGCAGGTGCTCTCCGGGGAGATCAACCCGGAGATGCTGGCGGCGCTTCGGCCCGACCTGATCGTGGCGGTGTCGGCCGGGCTGACGCGCGAGCAGTACGACACCTACTCCCAGATCGCGCCGACGGTCAGCCAGCCCGCCGGTTTCGTCGACTACGGCACGCCCTGGCAGGACGCCACCCGGCTGATCGGTGCCGCGCTGGGCCGGGCGGACCGGGCCGAGCAGCTCGTCACCGATCTCGAGGCCCGGTTCGCGGCCGTGCGCGAAGAGCACCCGGAGTTCGCCGGCACACCCGCCGTGGTCGCGGCGGTCAGCGCGGCCGGTCCCGGCACCTACTACGTGTGGAGTTCCCAGGACGGGCGGGGGCGCTTCCTCACGTCGCTCGGGTTCGAGATCCCGCAGCGGTTCGACGAGCTGGCGGGCGAGAGCTTCTACGCCGAGCTGAGCATCGAACAGCTCGGGCTGCTGGACGAGGCGCAGCTGGTGGCGTGGATCCCGTTCCCGGGTGCGGAGAACTCCGCGCTGGAGCAGCAGCCCGGTTACTCCACCCTGCGCGTCGCGCAGGAGGGCCGGGTGGTGAACCTCACCGACGAGCAGGCCGCGGCCCTGTCCTTCAGCACGGTGCTGAGCCTGCCGTCGGTCCTGGACACGCTGCCCGATCAGTTCGCGGAGGCCCTGCCGGAGTAGACGCGCCGACCCCCGCTCCCTGCCGGCAAGGTGGCAATACCGTCACCGGGTGGCAGCATCGCCACCTTGCCGGCGCGGCGCGTGAGGGTGGCGGCAAACCACTGGTGCGCCTGCGGGAGGATTGGCCCGTGGGCACGGACATCCTCGACGAGCTGGAGTGGCGTGGCCTGATCGCGCAGAGCACCGACCGCGACGCGTTGCGGCGTGATCTTGCCGACGGGGTGCTCACGCTCTACTGCGGGTTCGACCCCACCGCCCCCAGCCTCCACGCCGGCAATCTGGTGCCCCTGCTCACGCTCGCGCGGTTCCAGCGGGCCGGCGCCCGGCCGATCGTCCTCGCCGGTGGCGCCACCGGGATGATCGGCGACCCGCGGGACGTGGGGGAGCGCACGCTCAACAGCCTCGACGTCGTCGGCGAGTGGGCCGGGCGGATCCGCGGGCAGCTGGAGCGGTTCGTGGAGTTCGACGACTCCGCGACCGGCGCGCTCGTCGTCAACAACCTCGACTGGACCGGCGGCCAGTCCGTGCTCGAGTTCCTCCGCGACACCGGCAAGCACTTCTCGATCAACGTGATGCTCGGGCGGGAGACGGTCAGGCGCCGGCTCGAGTCCGACGGGATGTCGTACACGGAGTTCAGCTACCTGCTGCTGCAGAGCCAGGACTACCTGCACCTGTTCCGCAGGCACGGCTGCCGGCTCCAGATCGGCGGCTCCGACCAGTGGGGCAACATCGTCGGTGGGGTCGAACTGGTGCGCCGCGTCGAGGGCGCCACCGTGCACGCGATGACCACTCCGCTCGTCACCGACAGCGAGGGTCGCAAGTTCGGCAAGTCCACCGGGGGCGGCAGCATCTGGCTCGACCCGGAGATGACCTCGCCGTACGCCTGGTACCAGTACTTCCTCAACGTCGCGGACGCCGACGTCGGCCGTTACCTGCGGCTGTTCACGTTCCTGTCCCGCGAGGAGATCGAGGAGCTGGAGAAGGCGCACGCCGAGCGGCCGCAGGCGCGGGCCGCGCAGCGCAGGCTCGCCGAGGAGCTCACCACGATCGTCCACGGCAGACATCACACCGAGCAGGTGGTGGCCGCGAGCGCGGCCCTGTTCGGCCGGGGCGAGTTGCGCGATCTCGACGCCGGCACGCTCGGCGCCGCGCTGGCCGAGGTGCCGACCGCCGAGGTCGCACTCGCCGACCGGCCGACGATCGTCGACCTGCTCGTGGCCACCGGCCTCACCGAGAGCAAGGGCGCCGCACGCCGTGCCGTCGCCGAGGGCGGTGCGTACGTGAACAACGCCAAGGTGCCCGATGAGGCCTGGGTGCCGGAGGAGCGTGACCTCCTCGCCGGCGGGTGGCTCGTCGTGCGCCGCGGCAAGCGCAACCTGGCCGGCGCGCGCCTGCAGCGGGCCTGACGCCTCGCAGGGCTGTGACCTGAGGGAACGCGAAAAGGGACCCCCCGGTTGCAGCCCCTCCGACAGGGGTGTGTAACTTTCTCCTCGTCGCCACGGCGGGCAGCACGACAGACCGGGACGAAGTTCTTCGGCCCAGAGTCAGCCCGCGGATCGAGGTGGCCGCCCCGGAAGGCCCGCACCGCAAGGTGTAGCCTGACGGATGTGGGCCTGGCGGAGCTTGACTCCGCGAACAGGACCATGTAGCTTAGGAGAGTTGCCGGAGACGGTGACTCCCCCCGGAAAGGCCCGAACCGCAAGGTTTAGCCTGAAGGGAGTGGGCCTGGCGGAGTTCAGCTCCGCGAGCAGGACTGACAATGCAAATCCACAGCCCCGGATGCGGTATAACAGCCGCGGATGGTGTGCGGGTGTCTTTTGAGAACTCAACAGTGTGTCGAGCTTTATCACGAACGTGGTTTTATGCCAGTTTGTATTTTGCCGAGCCCCGTCTCGGCATTTTGTTGGGCCAGTTTTTGTTGGAG
>NZ_JAHKRK010000127.1 GCF_019396355.1 Pseudonocardia nigra | reverse complement strand
TGCACTGGGTGCGCGATGTGACCTTCGCAGAGGACTTGTCTCAGGTCCGCGCCGGTCACGGCCCGCAGGTCATGGCGTCGCTGCGGAACCTCGTGATCAGCCTGCACCGCCTCGCGGGCGCCACCAACATCGCCAAGGCCCTACGCCATCACGCCCGCGACGCCCGTCGACCGCTCCAACTACTCAAGATCATCTGACTTTGCCGACCCCCTGGGGTGTGGGGTGACCAGGGCCTCGACTGCGGCCCGGGCGAGCTCGCGCTCAGGTGGCGGGAAGTAGTCGCGCCGGGCGATGCGCCGCAGCTCGGCGCGCAGCCGCCGCGCCAGCGACGCCCGCCCGGCCTCGTTCACCACATCGCCGGCCACCGCTTCGGTGATGACCGCCTGATACTCCGCGGCGCGCGCGGCGACCATCGCACCGGCCCGCTCACGCTCCTGACTCGCCGCGGCCGGGCGGGCGATCCACACCCCCGCGGCACCGCCGGCCTCGACAATCTCATCGGCGATCCACTCCAGCTGCTCGCGGGTGCGGGCATCGGCGGGCAGCGCGACCAGCCCGTCGGCGAGCTGGGCCACCCCGAGCCGTTTCAGCTTGCGCCACACCGCGATCCGGGGGGTGCTCGGCTCACGCGGCAGCCGATAGACCAGCATCACCCACTGCCCCGGCTCACCGCGCCCCGCTGCTGCTGCTCGCCCTGCCATGACGGTGATCCAAGCGCTGCGCGCGGGTGGCATTCAGATCGTCGAGGTGCACAACCACAGCCTCGACGACCAGCCGCGGCTGTTCTACATGCACTTCTGGGCCAACGACGACGCGGTGAAACTCGCCCAGGCCCTGGGCGCCGCGGTCCGCGCGCACAACGTCAGCCCGGCGAGCTGACGTCACCGGCTGCACTTCCTCGGCGAGCATGGCGAAGTCGCCGTTGATCGCGGCCCGCCCATCGCCGGTGGGCTGGAAGTTGATCACTGTGGTGATGCCCATTCCCGGCGCCAGGACGCCGTGCGCGCCGGTGATCGGCTCGTTGCGCTGGAAGGAGAACTTGTAGATCCCGCCGTCGTTGGTGCCCGTGGTGCCCAGCCCGGCGTCAATCGCGGCGGTATCCAGCTCCAGCTGCGGTTGCGACGACGGGCCGGCGTCCGCCGGCGGTGGAGTCCTGGTGCGGTTCAGCGCCATCCGCACCGTCTGGGCCATCGCGACCGGGTCCGGTGCGGCGCCGTGGATGTGCTCCACCACAGCTGCGGCTCGTGGGCCAGCAGGTGCTTGTGCACCGCGGTCTGTTCGACGCCACCTTCCTGCAGCGCGTCGGTGACCGGCGGCAGTTCCGCTTCGGTGACCACCAGATCACCCATCATCACCACCGTGCCGTCAGGGTAGCGGGAGAACGCGGCGTAGGAGCCGCCCAGTGCGAGTCCGGGCGCGATTTGCACGTCGTAGCTGCGCACCGACAGGTCCCTGCGCGAGAAACTGACCCGGTACACCAGGCCGTCGGCCGACAGCTTGCCCGGCCGGCCCAACGCCTCGGCCACCGGTTGCCAGTCCGCCTCGGTGGTGACCGCGGGCTGCGCCTCCGATCCGCCCTGCCCGCTGCTGGTGGGCTGAGCGCCGGGGGAGCTCGCCGGCGTCGTCGCGTCGTCGCCGCTGCAGCCCGCGACCAGCAGCGCCGCGGCGCCCGCGATCGCCGCCATGCGCCGCACCCGCCGGACATCCGTACTCGCCTCCCTCTTCTCGACTCGCTGAGGCATACCTTACCTCGCCTACCGTGAAACTGCGGTTGCACTACCCCCGAGGGCGGTGGAGGTTACCCAAACGGGGTGAGGCGACTAGAGCCTGTCCCGTGGATCATGGGACGGGGTCGCGGAGCCAGATCCTGATCGAGGCGACATCGACGGTTCCGCGGAACATGTAGTCGCGCTTGTCGTAGCGGGTGGCGACCGCGCGGTGGCCCTTGAGCTTGTTGATCGCGCGCTCGACGACGTTGCGCTGCCCGTAGCTCTCGGCGTCGAACGTCGGCGGTCGGCCACCCTTACGACCGCGCTTGAGCCGGTTGATCCGTTGATCGGAAGGCTCCGGGATGACCGCCCGGATTCGACGTCGCCGCAGGTGGGAGCGGATCGCCCGGCTGGAGTAGGCCTTGTCGCCCAACACCTGTCCGGGCCGGGTCCGGGGTCGGCCGGGGCCGCGGCGGCGGATCCGGATGCCGGCCATGACCGGTTCGAAGGCCAGCGAGTCGTGCCGGTGCCCGGCCGTGGTGACCCGGGAGATCGGACGGCAGCGGGTGTCGGCGGCGAGGTGAATCTTGCTCGTCAGCCCGCCCCTCGACCGCCCAAGTGACTCCCGGCTGGGCTTAGCGGCCGGTTTCTTGTGATTCGACCCTGCCCCCTGTGTCCAGCTCGGTGGTCGCGACAACCTCCGCGGCGACGTCGGCCGGTGGCTGATGCCGGGCACCGGCGGCGTGCTGGTGGGCGCGGACCACACCGGCGTCGACCCCGACTGTCCACTCCGGGCCCTCCGCCACGTCGGCGTCGCGGCGCAACTCGTCGAGGATCCCCACCCAGGTTCCATCGGGCGGGGCTGACCAGGGCCGCGGCCAGGCCGAGCACGGCGCATACCCCGAGGATGCGCAGCACCGACCAGCGCAGCCGGAACACCATCACCAGCGCCGCGAGCGTGATGACCAGTTGCACCGGGGCCACCGCGCCGAGCTGCGGCAATTCGAGGTGCACCGGCCCGGCGTCCAGCTGCGTCGTGGCACGGAACAGGGTGTGCACCGCGAAGTACACCGCAAGGTTGGCGATCACCCCGACCACCGCGGCGGTGATCCCAGTTAACGCCGCGGACACCGCACGGTTGCCGCGCAACCGCTCGACGTAGGGGGCGCCGAGGAAGATGAACAGGAAACACGGCACGAACGTCACCCACGTGGTCAACAGCGCCCCCAGCAGCGCGGCGACCCACGGGTCCAGCGGTCCCGGGTCGCGGAACGCACCGAGGAACGCCACGAACTGCACGACCATGATCAGTGGGCCGGGGGTGGTCTCGGCCAGCGCCAAGCCGCGGACCATCTCCCCGGACGCGAGCCAGCCGTAGACCTCCACCGCGCGCTGGGCGACGAACGCCAGCACGGCATACGCCCCGCCGAAGGTCACCAGCGCGGCCCCGGAGAAGAACAAGCCCTGCTCGGCCCACACGCTGTCCCGGCCGAACGCGACGACCACCGCCACGAGTGGCGCGGCCCACACCACCAGCCCGATCACCAGCACCCGCAGCGCCCGGCCCAGCCGCGGTGGCTCGGCGTGCAGGGCGTCGTCGGGGATCACCGGCGCCGGCCCGGCGACGGCGTCCCGGTGCCCATCGCCGGGGCGGACGACGGCCGGTGCCCACTGGCCCAGCGCCCAGCCCAGGGCGGCGGCGGCCGCGACCGGGAACGGCACGGCCAACACCGCGATCGCCAGGAACGCCGCCACCGCGAGCGCGACCAGCGCTGGGTGTCGCAGCGCGCGGCGTCCGACCCGCACCACGGCCTGGGCGACGATGGCCAGCACCGCCGGAGCAAGCCCGGCGAACAGCGCGGTCATCGCCGTCGTCTCGCCGAACGCCACGTAGATCGCGGCCAGCGCGAGCAGTGCCACCACCCCGGGCAGCACGAACAGCACCCCTACCGCCAGGCCGCCGCGTAGCCCGTTGAGCAGCCACCCGATGTAGACCGCCAGCTGCTGGGCCTCCGGCCCGGGCAGCAGCATGCAGTAGTCAACGCGTGCAGAAACCGCTGTTGGCCGATCCAGCGCTTCTCCTCCACCAGCGCCCGCTGCATGACCGCGATCTGCCCCGCCGGACCACCAAAGGTCTGCAAGGAGATCGCAAACCAGGTGCGCACCGCGCTGCCGAACGGGACAAGATCCCGCCCGCTGGCCGTCGTCGACCGCGGCTCCGGACCGACCTCACTCACGCTGCGCCCCTCCATCCACTCGGCCCCATCCACCCCGACCACCGCCGCGGGTGATGAAACCATGGTTGCGGGGCCAGCAGTTCTGGCAGGTGGGTCAGCGTGTACTCGACGTCTCGCTCGCTTCGTCTGTCGTCAGCGTGTCTGAGCCATCGCGCGGGTGGCTGCCAATAAGTTGAGCCAGGTCGTAGTGGCGATGAATCGAGGAGCGACGTGGCGGGCGTACTGGCAGCGGTGCCATCTCCGCCGGCGCCGGAGGTCGGCGTCGAGCTTGAGTTCGTCGCGCCAATCGGCGGCGTGCGTCGCGAGCCGCTGCCGACCTGCTGGAGCGTCCCGTTCGAGCGCGCCGCGCCAACCAGCTCCGCCCGCTTCCCGACCACACCTGACTCGACCTCGATCACCTCCCCGGGGCGGACCTCACCGGTCGGGCCGTCACCGGAGCGCGCCCCGCCCTGGTGCTCGACCTTGTCGAGCGGCTGGTCGCCTTGCTCACCGCCCACGCCTCACCCGGCCGCCTCGCCGATACCCGCGGCGCCGAGGCCGTGCTCGCCCGAGCCTGCGTGGTGCTCACCGACTGGGAAAACGCCTACCGCGCCGGCGAGCTCCCCACCCCGGCCGCGGCCCTCTGGGCCGACCCGGCCACCACCGCCGCCAACCTGCTCGACGCCGTCCCCGACCACCAGGTCACCGAGCTCATCGCGCTGGCCACCCGCGCCCACACCTGCGGCATGCTCACCCGCCTCACACCCGCACCCGCCACGCCCGGCGCCCGGCCCCGGTCCGGCGGGATCGCCGGGCCGGTGCTCATAGAGCACTGGGCCGACGCCGACCTCCTCATCCCGACCATCCCGGTCGATGCTTCCGGTGGAAGCGCCTCCCTCACGCCGCCGCCGCCCGGTGGAATGACGCTGCTGGACGTCAAGACCGTGCTCACGGTGCGCAACCCCGCCCGGGTGGCCCGCTGGCTGTGGCAGCTACTCGCCTACGCCTGGCTCGACCCCGCCGACCGCTACCGCATCCGCGCCGTCGGGCTCTACCTCGCCCGCCACGGCACCCTCATCACCTGGCCACTCGAGCAGTACGCCGAGGGACTGCTCGACGGGCGCAACCCCGACGTTGGCTCGCCGCGTTCCGCCAGCTCGCCAGCCGGGTCATCGCCACCGAGACCGGCCGAGCCACCCACGGGCACGCCGCCAGTCGTTGACGGTATGGGTCAAAGCGGCCCTGGGGGTGCATCTCGTGTTCGGGCCGCGGAGGCCTGCGCGAGCGAGAACGAGCAGCGCATCCAGGCCGAGTTGACGAGCTGATTGCCGGGCGCAGCCCCCCAGGCGGCGTGCAACACCGTCGCTCCTCGGTCACGACCCGATCGCCGCAACCGCCCAGTGCCTGCTCACTGCTCGCTCCGCTTCGTGGCGAAGAGGCTCTATACAGGGGTCGTTAGATCGGGCTAATATCCGCGTATGGCGGCGACTAACCGTGATGGTGCGAGCGGTCTTGGGTGCTGCGGAATCAGGCACACCGAGGTCATTGAGAGCTACCCAAAGGCGATCTTCGCGTCGGCTAACCGCGGCGGAGCTGTCACGACCTCGGCGGTGGCCGGCGAGCTGGGGGTGACGACTCCGACTGTCTCGGCGATGCTGAAGCGGCTGGAGGCGAATGATCTGGTTCGCCGCTTTGGCGGTCACCGGATCGGGCTGACCGAGCACGGGACGCGACACGCGCTGGGGGTCGTGCGGCGGCACCGCCTGCTCGAGGTGTTCCTCGCCGAGGTCCTCGGCGTGCCGTGGGACGAGGTGCACGCCGAGGCGCAGGTCCTCGATCACGGCATCAGCGCGCGGCTCGAGAGGCGGATAGACGCCTTTCTGGGTCATCCGACGCATGATCCGCACGGCGCCCCGATCCCGTGGGCTGGTGGGCAGTACGCGGAGGACTGGGGCACTGCACGCCGTGGACGTGGTACTGCGCCAGCAGGGCGGGGTGGTGCCAGAGACGATCATCACCGACACCGGCTCCTACTCCGACATCGTGTTCGGGCTGCTGCACCTGCTGGGCCGCCAGTACCGGCCGCAGCTGGCCAACCTCCCGGATCAGCGGCTGTGGCGCATCGACCCGGCCGCCGACTACGGGCCGCTGGACCGCGCCGCCCGCGGACGCATCGACACCGACCGGGTCGTGCGGCACTGGGAGGACATGTGCCGGGTCGCCGTCTCGATCCACTCCGGCGAGGTCTCCGCGCACGAGGTCACCCGCATGATCTCCCGCGACGGGAACCCGACCTCGCTCGGGCAGGCGATCGCCCACTACGGCCGCATCTTCAAGACCTTGCACATCCTGCCGAAGGAGTTCTCGCCATGCCCGCACTCCGTGACAGCCTCGACACCGCGAAGCCCTATGTGCTGGGCCTGTTCCGAATCGTCATCGGCGTTCTCTTCGCCTTTCACGGCGCGGCCCAGCTCTTCGGCATCTTCGGCGGCGCGCCCGGCGGCGGATCCGTACCGGTCGGCGTGTGGCCCTACTGGTACGGCGCCGTGATCCAGCTCGTCTGCGGTCTCCTGGTCGCCGGCGGGCTGTTCACCCGCACCGCCGCCCTGATCGCCTCCGGCTCGATGGCCTACGCGTACTTCGTCGTGCACCAGCCCACCGCCCTGCTGCCACTGCAGAACGACGGCGAACCATCCGCGATGTACTGCTGGTCATTCCTGCTCCTGGTCTTCACCGGCCCCGGCGCACTCGCCCTGGACAAGCTCCTCGCCACCCGGCGGCAAAGCGCGCCCACCGCCGAGGTGGTCGCCGCCATGTGACCCGCGTAGCGCCTGCCAGTCCGATGGCCCCTGCAAGTCCGGTGGCTGCGGGCCATCGGGAACATCTGCGACCAGGGCGCCTCGCGCGGTGCCGGTGAAGTTCTGGAATCCCGGCACGATGCCCGCTGGCGCGATGGCGCGGCTACTCGTCGTCGGCGGCGGCCGGGTCGCGCAGCGGCCGGTGCACGCCACCGAGGTCGGGTAGGTGGAAGCTGTAGTGGCCGTCGATGCCGAGGTGGTGACGTACGAACGGGGACAGCCGCGGCAGGTCGGCATCGAGCACGGGGTATTCCTGGTGGCGCAGCTCGGCGACCGCGCGGTCCATGTAGACGGTGTTCCACAGCACGATGCAGTTGAGCGCCAGGCCGAGCGCGGACAGCTGGTCTTCCATGCCGTCGTAGTAGGCGCGGGTGACCTCGCCCTTGCGGCCGTGGAACACCCGCCGGGCGAGGTCGTGCCGTCCTTCGGTGAGGTTGGCCTGGGCCTTGATCTCGCGCCGGTAGGGCTCGTCGTCGGCCAGGCGCAGGGGACTTGGCGCAGAATAGCTTAGGCAAGCCTCGCCTCACCAGGAAGGTGGTCGTTGTCACTTTGTTAGGCATGCCTTAGCTGATTTATCGTCCGTGGTTGGTTCACCCCGGGGTGACCGAAGCTTCGTCCGATCGCCCGATCGGGCGCGCAGTCGCAACCGCATCGGAGAACGATCCGTGTCCAAATCTGCACTTGCCGTCAGAACCGCTGCCCCCGTGGTGGCCGGATGAAGGGCCACCGGGTGACCGCCGACATGGCGTTGACCGCTTTGGCCCCGGCCGTGTGGGGCAGCACCTACGTGGTTACGACCGAGCTGTTGCCGCCGGATCGGCCGGTGCTGGCGGCCACCCTGCGGGCGTTGCCGGCCGGTCTTGTGCTGCTCGCGGTCGGCCGGGTCTTGCCGCGCGGGGTGTGGTGGTGGCGGGCTCTGGTGCTGGGTGTGCTGAACATCGGCGCGTTCTTCTATCTGCTGTTCGTGTCCGCCTACTTCCTTCCCGGCGGCGTCGCGGCGCTGATCGTCGCGGTGCAGCCGCTGCTGGTGTTGCTGCTCGGCGCGATGCTGCTGAAGGATCGGATTCGGCTGGTGCAGGTGGCGGCGTGCGTGCTCGGCGTGCTGGGTGTGGCGCTGCTGGTGCTCAAGCCGCAGGCGAGCCTGAATCCCGAGGGCGTGCTCGCGGGTCTGGCGGCAGCGGCGTGCATGGCGTCGGGCATCGTGCTGACCAAGCGCTGGGGCCGGCCGGACGGGGTGGGCCTGTTGACCTTTACCGGCTGGCAGCTGGCCGTCGGCGGGCTGGTACTGGCGCCGGTCACGCTGCTGGCCGAGGGGCTGCCCGGCAGCGTCACGCTCACCAATGTCGCCGGGTTCGCCTACCTGGGCGTGATCGGGGCGCTGCTCGCGTACGCGATCTGGTTCCGGGGCATTTCCCGTCTTCCGGCGTTGGTGGTGTCGATCACCGGGTTCGCCAGCCCGCTGACCGCGACGGTTCTCGGTTATCTGGTGCTGGGCCAGGCGCTGACGCCGCTGCAGCTGGTCGGCGCCGCGGCGGTGGTGGCCGCGGTCGTCTTGGCGCAGCCCCGGCAGCGTGGCGTCGAGGGCACGGTCACGGGCTCCGGCACGCGTGAGCCTGCAGGGAGCGCGGTGTGACGGCGGCACGGTTCAGCCGGCTGGGTGGGTGCCTGACCGGTGTGTTCGGCGCGCAGGCGCAGGCGCGGCCGGACGCGGTCGCGGTGCTGGGTGACGATGAGTGCCTGACGTTCCGGGAGCTGGAGCTGGCCAGCGGTCGGCTCGCCGGCCGACTCGCCGAGCTGGGGGTCGGCGCGGACGACTGCGTCGGGCTGTACGCCGAACCGTCACTGGACCTCATGGTGGGCGTGTGGGGCATCCTGTTCGCCGGGGCCGCGTACCTGCCGTTGGCTCCGGAGTACCCGGACAAGCGGCTGCGCTACATGATCGAGGACAGCCGCACCCGGGTGATCGTCACCCAGGACCACCTCGTGGCCCGCGTTGCCGAGCTGGCGCCACGCGGGACGACGGTGGTGTCGGTGTCGGAGACGCCGGCCACCGCGACGCACCCTGCCGCACCGCGACCGGACACCCTGGCCTACGTCATTTACACCTCCGGCAGCACCGGCAAGCCGAAGGGCGTGATGATCGAGCACCGCAGCGTGCTGTCCCAGCTGCGCTGGATGCAGTCGTTCGGTCACCTGGGCCCGGACGTCACCGTGCTGCAGAAGACACCAGTGAGCTTCGACGCCGCGCAGTGGGAGATCCTGGCCCCGGCTGTGGGGGCGCGGGTGGTGATGGGGACGCCGGGCATCTTCCGTGACCCCGCCGCGGTGATCAGCGCGATCGTCAAACACGAGGTCACCACGCTGCAATGCGTGCCCACCCTGCTGCAGGCGCTGCTGGACACCGAGGGGTTCCAGCTGTGCACGTCGCTGCGGCGGGTGTTCTCCGGGGGCGAGGCGCTCTCGACCCGCCTGACGCGGGCCCTGTATGACGAGGTGCCGTGGGCGTCGCTGGTCAACCTGTACGGACCGACCGAGTGCACCATCAACGCGACGGCGCACCTGGTGGACCCGGACGCACTCGGGGAAGCCGCGGGCAGCGTCCCGATCGGCGTTCCGGTGGACAACACCCAGTGCTACATCCTCGACGAGACCATGGCGCCGGTGGACATCGGCGAGACCGGCGAGCTCTACATCGGCGGGGTCCAGTTGGCCCGCGGCTACCTGAACCGGCCCGAGCTGACCCGCGAGCGGTTCGTCCCGTCACCGTTCGTGCCGACCGAGCGGCTCTACCGGACCGGCGACCTGGCGTACTGGAACCCCGACGGCACGATCCAGTTCGCCGGGCGGGTGGACAATCAGGTCAAGCTGCGCGGCTACCGCGTCGAGTTGGACGAGATCGCGCTGGCGATCGAGGAGCACCCCTGGGTGCGCCGGGCGGTCGCGATCGTCGCCGACGAGCCGCGGACCGGCTTCCAGCAACTGGTCGCTTGCGTCGAGCTCGACCCCAGGCAGGCCGCCCTGATGGATCAGGGCAACCACGGCGAGCACCACCAGTCGAAGGCAAGCAGGCTGCAGGTGAAGGCGCAGCTGTCCAACCGAGGCGTCCGCGACGCCGACGATCTGGCCGGCCGCGCGAGGGTGCCGCTGCCCGGCAGGGAGGAGACCGCCCGGCAGCGGCGGGAGGCCTTCGCCCGCAAGACCTATCGCTTCTACGACGGCGGCGAGATCACCCGCGCCGACCTCGAGGCGTTGCTCGCGCCGCGACCGGCCACCGCGAACACCCGCGGCCTGGACCAGGTGACCCTGGCCGAGCTCGGCGAGATGCTGCGCTGGTTCGGCCAGTTCCACAGTGAGACGCGGTTGCTGCCCAAGTACGCCTACGCCTCCCCCGGCGCGCTCTACGCGGTCCAGCTGTACCTGGAGACCGCGGGGGTGGCCGGTGTGGACGCCGGGGTGTTCTACTACCACCCGGTCGATCATGCGCTGGTGCGAATCGGCCCACCCGGCGAGCACGCCGACGGCCGCCTGCGCGTCCACTTCCTCGGCCGCACGAGCGCCATCGAACCGGTGTATCGCAACAATATCCGGGAGGTGCTGGAGTTCGAGGCCGGGCACATGGTGGGCGTGTTCGAGGAAGTGCTGGCCGAGCACGGGCTGGCCATCCGGCCACTCGTCTACCGCACCGCGGTCAAGGACCGCCTGGACGTCGCCGCCGCGGACCACTACCTCGGCACCTTCGACGTCCGGCCCGCCGACGGCACCCCCGACCCCGACCCCACGGAGGTGTTCGTGCAGGCCCACCCGGGGCGGGTGAGCGGCCTGCCGGCCGGCCAGTACCGCTACCTCGGCGGACGACTCGAGTACCTCTGCGAGGAGATCCTGGAACCCCGGCACGTGATCGCCATCAATCAGCCGGTGTACCAGCGCGCCGGTTTCGGCATCACCGCGGTGAGCCGCGCGGACCAACCCTGGCTGGAGTACCTCTGCCTGGGGGCCAGGCTGCACCACCTGCAGCGCAACGGCCTTCGCCTCGGGCTCATGTCGTCGGGCTACAGCTCCAAGACCGGGCATCCGCTGCCCGCCGCGCGGCGCATCGACGACATCCTGGCCGCCCGCGGGATCGAGCCGGGCGCGTCGTACTTCTTCCTCGGCGGCAAGGTCAGTGATGCGCAGATCCGCAGCGAAGGCATGGACGAGGACGCCGTGCACATGCGCGGCCCGGCGGAGATCATCAAAGACGAGTTGGCCGGCACGCTGCCGGACTACATGATCCCGAACCGGGTGCACGTCGTGGACGTGCTGCCGCTGACCGCCAACGGCAAGGTCGACGTGACAGCGCTGGCCGCCGCCGAGCAGCAGCGCTCAGCGGCCAGCGCCACCGCCTACGTGGCCCCGGCCACCCCGCACGAGCGGTGGCTCGCCGAGGCCTGGGGCGCCGCGCTGAGATACGAGAACGTGTCGGTCGGGGACGACTTCTTCACCGCAGGCGGGAACTCGCTGATCGCCGTCACCCTGGTGAACAAGATCAACAATGCGTGGGGCACTCGGCTGCCGCTGCAGGTCATGTTCGAGCACCCCAAGCTTGTCGATCTGGCCGCCCGGATCGGCCGGGACGCGACCGAATCCTCCTCGCGGCTGGTGCCGCTGCACGACACCGGCACCGGCGGCCCGGTCTTCTGCTGGCCCGGGCTGGGCGGCTACCCGATGAACCTGCGTCTGCTGGCCACGCGGTGCGGGCTCGGCCACCCGTTCTATGGGGTCCAAGCGCTCGGCATCAACGCCGGCGAGACGCCGTACCAGACCATCGAAGACATGGCCGCCGCCGACGTCGCGGAGATCAAGCGGATCCAGCCCGACGGGCCCTACACCCTGTGGGGCTACTCCTTCGGCGCCCGCGTCGCGTTCGAAGCGGCCTGGCAACTCGAACAGTCCGAAGCCCGGGTGGAGCACCTGCTGCTCATCTGCCCCGGCAACCCCCAGGTTCGGCAGGTCGAGGGACATCGCCACGGACGCGAGGCATCTTTCCGCAATCCGGCATACGTGATGATCCTGTACTCCGTCTTCGCCGGCACGATCAGCGGACCGGACCTGGACCGCTGCGTCACCGCAACCCGCGACGAGGACACCTTCGTCGCCTGCATCCAGCGGATGCAGCCCACGCTCGACGAGCAGCTGATCCGCCGCATCACCCGGATCGTCGGTCGGACCTACGAGTTCGAGTACAGCTTCCACGAGCTGACCCGGCGGCGCGTCAACGCGCCGGTGACCATCTTGAAGGCGACCGGGGACGACTACTCGTTCCTCGAAGGCAGCTCCGGCTACTCCGCCGACCGGCCCACCGTGATCGACCTGGACGGCGACCACTACAGCGTGCTGAAGGAACGCGGCATCGCCGAGCTCGTGTCCGAGATCCAAACCCGCCTGGCCCGCTGATCCACAACACCGAAGGGGCGGCCATGCCGCACGTCACCATCAAGCACTTCCCGCAGGACTTCACCGAACAGCAGCAACGCCAACTCGCCGCGGCGATCACCGAGGTCATCACGCACCATTTCGGCGTCACCGAAGGCGCCGTCTCGGTGGCCGTCGAACCGGTGGAGCCCGCCGACTGGAACGACGCGGTGTACGGTCCCGAAATCGCCGCACGGCAGCACCTGCTGATCAAGCGACCCGACTACGGCAACAACTGACGCGCGATTACCCAGGCTGGACTCGGTGGCGACCCCAGCGCCGCGGTCGCGTAGTCGACCGACAGCATCGCCCTCCAGCCGGTCCGCAGGCAACCGCCGGGCGTGCAGGTCGTCGCGCCCGGGGTGGGATGACACACCACGCGCCCGGCGGACAGATCGTGCAGCGCGGTCAGATGGTGTAGGCACGCCAGGTCGTCATCGGAATCGTGCACCCACCGCAAACCTCCGACTGCCGGCGTCGCCTGCGCCGGCGCCGGGTTGACACCGAGCGGTGCGGCGGCGGCGGTCACACACCCACGCCGCCGCCGTGCAGGGTGAACGCGTTGCGGGCCACCGTCTCATCGACCCGGTCACCGCCAGCGGCCGCGCACAGCTCGGCGGCGGTCTTGGTGAACGCCGCCCAGTGGCGCAGGTTGCCGTGCGCGAAGTGGTCGTCGATCAGCAGCAGCAGCTCCGTGTCGACGCCCTCGTAGAGCGGGTGATAGGCCGGGATCAGCCGGCACACCTCGGCCGGGGTGAGCGGTTCCACGCTGACCCGCCGGTAGATCCGTGAGCGCAGCATCGGTTCCCGCGACAACACCTTCCAGGTGCCGTCCCCGCCGACCAGCAGCAACGCGAACCGGGTGGAGCGGTGGTCGTGCAGGTAGCGCAGGTACTCGATGCACTCGGTGTTCAAGCTCTGGGCCTCGTCGACCACGACCACACGCCCGCCTCCACCCGGCGGGGGGGCCAGTTCCTCGACGAGCTGCTCGGTGAGCACGAACCGGTTGCCCCGCCCGGTCGGGACCCGAGTCAGCTCGGCCAACAGGGCGGCCGCGACCAGCCGCATCGTGGGCCGGCTGGGGAACTTCACCCAGCACGGCGCCCGCCCGGCCAACCCCGCGGCCGCGGCGCGGGTCAGGGTTTGCTCGACCGCGCAGGTCTTGCCCAGCCCGGCCGGCCCGTGCACCGTGCCCATCGCCTGCGCGCGGATCAGGTCGGTGACCGCGCGCTCGACCATCAACAGCGAATCGGTGGGCAGCGTGGACGCGCTCTCGACATCCAGGAAGTGCCGCACCATCCCGCTATCCCTCCTCGTCCTCGTCCTCGTCCTCGCTGGTCGCCTTCTGCTCGACCTCGACGGTCGGCGTCCCCGGCTGTCCCTCGCGGGGCGGGTTCCAGTAGTCGAAGTCGCGATGCAGGCCGAGCAGGTCGGTGCGGCCCAACCGGCGCAGCTCACGCCCATCGTCGTCGCGGCCGCGGCGCTCCTGCCGGGCCTGCTCGGTGGTGATCACGGTGGTGTCCTCCCCAGGCCCGGGCGCGGTGATCGGGGCCAGCTGCGCCCGGGCCCGGCGGCTGGCGCCGGCGCTGCCGGCGGCCCAGCTCCGCGGCATCGGCGTGGCGGCGGGCGAGGACCGCGGCCCGCTGCTCGGCGGTGAGCTGGTCCTGCGGGTAGGCCGTGCACAGCCAGGTGTCGCCGCGGAAGATCTCGATCTGGCGCAGGTCGTGCGGCGTGTAGCGGACCTGGACGCGTTCCCCGACCAGCCCGTTGAGCTCCGGGGCGATGAACCGGACCCGCTCGAAATGCACGCCGTCCTTGTTGACCGTGCGCTCGACATCCGCCATCAACATCCACCGCAGCCGCTCGGCGGGCACCTCACGCAACGGGGCCGCGTCCTCGCACCACCGGGCCAGCGGGGTCTGCCCGTCCAGCTCGCTGTGCACCCGGGCGGTGTTGTAGTCCGCCACCCACTCGGCGAAGCGGTGGCTGAGCAGCTCCAGGCTCATCGGCTCCGCGGCCGGCCCGAACAGCCGCCCGTCCGCGCCCCGAGCGCCGTGGGTGTAGAACGGCAGCCCGGACAGGAACTCCTGGTCCAGAGTCCGATTGACCCTCTCGATCTTGCCCTTGCGGTGCGGCGTAGGCGTCGGTCGGGTCCAGCGTCGTGCCCAGCACCCCGCACACCCGCTCCAGCGCGGTCGTCGCGAACTCCAACCCGTTGTCCGGAACCAGGACACGCGGGACCCCGCCGAACGGGCCCCGCTCCGGGTCCACCACCAGGCCACGGCGCAGCGCAGCCAGCACCGTGGCGCAGTCCGGACGCAACGACAACGCCCACCCCATGATCAGCCGCGAGTAGCAGTCGAGGAACAACGTCACCCACGGCTTACGCGGACGCGTCCCGCGCGGCGGAGTGACCAGCACCGGGAGCTCCTTGTGATCGGCCTCCCAACGGGCGTTGCGGGCCACCGGTTCCCACCGCAGGTACACCTCATGCCTGCGCCGACCCTCCACCCCGTCCACCACCGCCGCCCGTTCACCGGGGGACAGCTCGCGGGAGAACGCCCTCTGCAACGTCCGCAACGGCACCACCGCCTCGCCCTTCGCCGCCCGCGCCCGCCACAGCGCCGCCACGTTGCCCGTCCAGTCGGCGTAGTCGTTGCGGTCGGCCTCGGTCAGCTCATACCGCGCCCGCGGCGTCCGATCAGGCGCCGGGTCGTTCACCCATCGCCAGACCGTGCGCTCGGTGACCACCAACGCCGTCGCCGCCGCGCGCACATCCGCGCTGGTCACCGTCCATCGGCGCGGTGGCGGCGCAGCCGCTCCACCAGCGCCGCTCGGACCGCCGGGTCGACGTGCGGCTTCACCACGGCCCGGGAAGGTAGCGAAACCCCGCCGGTAACGCCTGGCGACACGCTGAAACCGACACAGCTTCCCTGGGAGCGGTCCGACCTGCGGAAACACAATTCATCGTCCCCGTTGTCGCGACCTGCCGAGTCAGCCGTCGGTGGTCAGCAGCGCCAGTGCGCGTTCCCGGTCGGCGTCATCGGGTTGACTGTAGATCCGCACGGTGTCCAGTGAGGCGTGCCCGAGCAGGTCCGCGACCAGCACCGGGTCCACCCCGGCCCGGATGAGCTGGGTGGCGAAGGTGTGGCGCAGCACGTGCGGCCCGAACTCGCCGCCGGTACCGGTGTCCTCGACCAGCCCGATCCGTTCCCCGAGATCGGTGACGATCGCCCGCGCGGCCCGATCCGACAACCGCCCGCCGCGCCGGTTGAGCAGCAGCGCGTCGGACTGGTCGGCGGCCGGCCAGCTCGGACGTTCCTCGAGCCAGGCCGCAAGCGCGGTCCGCAGCTCGGGGCGGGTGAGCGGGAGCTCGCGCACCTTGCCGCCGTCGCGGCCCTTGCCGCGCACCCGCAGGCTGCCCTTGCGCGCCGAGAGCGCGACGTCGGCGACGCCGAGGCCGACGACCTCCCCGATCCGCAGCCCCGCGTAGAACGGCAACAACGCCACCACGGTGTCGCGCGCCGACCCGCAGTGCTCCACCGCCCGCAGATACCGCACCACCTCCCGCCCGCCGAGGGCCTTCGGGGCGCGCCGGGGCAGCACCTCACGCCGGGCAGCCGCCGCGCCCAGGCCGCGGCGGACGTAGAAGTCGTCGACCGCGGCGAGGGTGTTGTTGATCGTGGCCGGGGCCTGGCGGCCGACGGTCTTGGCCCACACCCGCCAATCCCACACCGCCCCGTCGCGCGCCGCCCGGTCCTGCAACGGATCCGCCTCGCCGTCGGCGTGCAGGGCGGAGCCGGCCAGCCAGACGAGAAACCCGCGGACCCGGGCCACGTACTTCGCCCGGGTCGCCCCGCTCAACGGCGCCCGGGCCAGCGCCCGCTGGTAGTGGGCCAGCTCGGCCGCGAACTCCACGGGAAGCTCGATGACCCCACCGACCCGGCCGGCGTCTGTGTTTCCGGAAGCTGATCCCGGTGGTTGCCGGGGCTGATCCGTCGCGTTTCCGGAAGCCATGCCGGGAGTCTAGTTCCGGGAATGCACATTCCCGGAACCTGCGCGATCAACGATCGGAACATCGGCCACGACCGTCGTTCCCCAGCGAACCGGCGCTCTGACCAGGGGAAGCAGCCCGGCGCGCGGCCACAACCCGACCACGCCGTGGCGGTCGCCGAGGTCCACGCGCTGGCCGCGGGCAAGGTGCACGGCCAGCGCGTCCACCGCAGGGTCGACCGGGCCAGCGGCCACGTAGGCAACCGGACCCTGCGTGCGACGTTGCGTTGCGGCGCGGCCTCGTGCCCGACGCCGCTGCCCGGGGCGCACCCGCGCTCGCCGTCGAGCGTCGTTACTCCGCGTCGAGAACGGCGTCGATCTCCTCATCAGTCACGTCCTCGATCTCGAGACGCTCCAAGATCTTCGCAGTGCGCAGCTCCGCTTTCACGCTGCCCCGGTGCAACTTGTAGAGCGTGTCCCCGTACCCGCCCTCAACATCGGCGAGACGCGCTTCCAGCGCGAGGATGCGGCGTTCAAGAGTCTGCAACGAGGCCATGACCGACATCCTCTCCCGCACCTGCGCCCGGGCAACAGCCGCCCAGCCCCTTCCTGGAACCACCATGAGGTTGGTCGGGCCCGAAGCCCTTGGCTGCGCGCGGACAGCAGCGTCCCGCTACCCGGCCCCCAACCGCTGGTTCGCGACACGCTGATTGTGGACGGCCTACCGGCATGCCCCGACCAGCAGAAACACCGACGGCGCCAGCCGGCGGGCGGGTGGGAGTTCCGGAAGGGTCGATTCCGAAGATCGGAGGTCGGCGGGACGCGACAGCACCTCATCCGCGGGCTGCGGATGAGGTGCTGGATGTCTCGCAGTGGAGCGATGGACTGGCCGTGGGGTCAGTAGCGGCGGATGCCCAAGCCATTCGTGACGCAGCCGATGACAGCGTTGGTGAAGTAGCCGCTCATGCTGCGGTGCTCGGAGTACAGGCGGTAGAGCAAGGTCGCGCCGGCGGCTCCGATCCCGCAGCGACTCCCAACGATTAGCGCGACGCGCGACGACGGACAACCCTCATGGAGCTGTCGACGACGCGCCGCCTCGTAGGCACCCGATCTCCGGCGTTTCGGGTACATCATCGCTGTCCGGGGTGGCTCACCCCGCCCGCCCGGGACAGCACCGCCAGTGGGGATGATCGGGAGAACGCGAGCGCCCATCCGCGCAGCGCTGCGACCTCACCTGCGGTGAGGATCGTCGAATCGTACGACCCGTCCGTGCTCGGCGTCGCAGGTCCAGAAGTGGCCGCGGTCGTCGGTGGTGAGGCAGTGCCCGACTTCGGGGACGGTGACCTCGCGGACGAGGGTGAGGCCGTTCTGGGCCGGTTGGAGGGTGGCGATGGTGGTGCCGGGGTCGGCGCGGACGTAGAAGTGCCCGGTTTGCTCGGAGTGGGCGGGTAGGGCTTCCCCGCCGCCGACCTCGTAGCGGCCGAGCTGGCGGCCGTCGTCGAGGTCGAGCAGTGAGACCGCGCCGTCCTCGGCGCAGCTGGCCAGCACGACCCCGAGCTCGTCATCGACCCGGGGGAATCCGTGGTTGCCGGCGCAGCCGGTGGCCCACTGGGCGGTGACCGCGCGGGCGAGCAGGTCGATCGCCACGAGGTCGTTGCCGGCGTGGGTGTAGGCGGTGTTCCGGGTCGGGCTGGTGGTGAAGCCCTCCGGCCCACCGGGCACCGTGATGAACCCGACCGGGCGGGGCGTGGGAACCGCCTCGTCGGCGAGGGCGAAGATCTCGATGCCGGCGGCGTCCGGCTCGGTGACCCACAGTTCGCCGGTCGCCTCGACATAGCGCACGTAGTCCGGTGGTGCCGAGGTCGGCGCCGAGGACAGCACTGAACCGTCGGCGGGGTTGACGGCGGTGAGGGTGCTCGCAGAGCGGTCGGCCAGGAACAGCGTTCCGCGGCCTTCGTCGGCGGAGGCGACGCTGCCGGTGCCGGGAACGCGGGTTGCGGTGGCCGCGTCCGGGTCGACCAGGTACAACCCGCTGTCCCGGGCCGGGACCAGGACCCGCTGCAGCCTGTCGCTCAGGAGGCGGCGCTGCGGCATCGGTCACGCTGCCTCTCACCGTGCCGCGCATGGTAGGTCGGCGGTACGACATTTCTGCGCATGCCGGCGACGGCGTATCGGTTGACGGGGTGTGCCGCACTACCGAACCGGCGGCCACGGGGGCTGATCGGCCGCGTTGGCGCTACGCCCTCCGCTTGGACGTTGTGCGCCATGCCGCGGCGAGCCCACGGTCGGCGATGGCCTTGTGCCACCGGTCGGCGAGGGCGTCGAGCAGCCGTCGTTCGACCTCGGGCGCGACGTGGGAGTAGGTCTGCTGGATCTTGTCGTTGAGGATGTGCCCGAGGCGGTGGGACTGGGCAATCTCGGGGACGCCGTCGGCGATCATCCAGGTCTTGTGACTGTGCCGTAGCCCGTGAAAGGTCAGGCCGAGCTTGACCGGGTCGAGGCGCAGGTCCGCGCGGGGGTGAGCGTGGTTGCCGTCGGCGGCGGGGCGCATGGCGCGGCGGGAGAAGTTGCTGCGCCGGTAGAGCTGCCGCTCAGAGGTGACGAACACGTGCCGGTGGTCGTGGGTGTCGAGGTGTACGCGCAGCAGCTCGACCAAGAACGGGGGCAGGGCGATGGTGCGCGCCGACTCGGCGGTCTTCGGTGGGCCCAGGTGCAGCCCCTGACTGGACTCGTGCAGGGCGCCGATGTCGGGATCGATGACGATCGCGCCGTCGTCGAGATGGGTGTTCGACCGTTGCAGCCCGACGAGTTCTCCCCAGCGGGCTCCGGTCCAGGCCGCCGTGACGATCAGGATCGCGGCGCCAGGTCCCGCCCCGGGTAGGCGGGCGGCGTTGTCTGCGACGGCCAGCGCCTCGACGGGGTTGGCCCAAATCCGCTCGGTTCGTCGTGCGCGGCGGTGCCGGCCGCGGCGGCGGGCCCGGATCGGGTTAGCCACGATGAGCCGTTCCTCGGCGGCGTCGGCGAGCAGCAACGACAGCAACTTCATCACCCCGGCCACGGTCGCCTCGGCGTATCCACGCGCACGCAGCTGCTTCGCCCAGGCCGCGGCCTTGATCCCGGACACCTCGGCCAGCCCGATCTCGCCCCAGCGAGGCTGGATGTGGTGGGTCAGCAGGCTGCGGTAGTAGTCCTCGGTGCGGACTGCGACGTCGAGGGCGTCGAGCCACTGCACGGTCCATTCCCCCACCGTGACCTTCCCGGCGGCGGGGTCTATCCAGGTACCGCGGCGCTGGTCCGTTTCCATGCCGTCGGCGTGCTCGGTTGCGGCGGTCTTGGTCGGGAAGCCGTTCGTCGCTCCGATGGTGCCGTCGTCACGGCGGTAGCGCACCCGCCAGCTCCGCGCCCCAGACTGCTCTACCCACGCCACCGCGCCCACCCCTCGTCCTCGTGCCCACGGCCCGCTGCGGGCTGCACCTGTATGGACGCTCGGTACGCGGCGGAGCGCCAGCATGCTCCGGGCCGGCGTCGGTGAGCGGTCATCGCCGGCCCCGGGACCGTGCCGAGCCGATGGCGTTACGCCCACGGCTACCGGTGGGCGGCGACACGGGTTGAGCGGCCGCGGCCGCAATGGCCCGGACGTCGGTCCGCGAGAACCGCAGGTGCTTGCCGAGGAACGTGCACGGCACCGCTCGCGCCGTCGCCCGACGCCGCAACCACGACTCCCGCACCGACAGCAACTCCGCAGCTTGCGCCGGGGTGAGCAGCGGAAGCAGCGCGTCCTGGTCCCCGCCGACGCGCGTGCGTCCCGCCGTTGCGGAACCCGGCCTCGGTTCCGAATCGGGACCATCGACGCGAGCCGTCGGGAGCGGCGGCACCACCCCTTGATCGCGACGGGTCGACGGGCGGGTCATGCCGCGGCCTCGAAGCCGGCGGCCCGCGTCGCGTCGCCGCGTGCGCGGGCCCCCATCGCTTGACCCTGAACGTTGGGCCTCGTGGTGAAGATCAGGACGTCCTCGTGGGCGATTAGGTGTAGCGGGAGCCCGGCCTCGCGCTGCTTGCGGATGAAGTCGCGCTGGAAGAACGAGCCGCGGGCGACGAGGCCGTCGTCGGCGACGCGGCCGAGCAGGGCGACGCAGCGTTCGACGGGCACGAGGCCGGCTCGGGTGCCGCAGGCGAGGATCTGGGAGGGCAGGTCGATCAGCTCGGCGTGCTCGCGCCAGGGCCGGACGGTGATGGCGACGTGCCCACCGGGGCGCAGGACGTCTGCCAGCGCGGCGAGGATGCGCTGGAACCCGGCGAGCAGGCGGTGGTGGCCGATGTTGGCGAGGTTCCCGCGGTCGAGCAGGTTGCCGTAGAGGTGGTGGTACTTCTGCACGCCGCCGCCGGGGATGACCGAGACCTGGCCGTGGGTCGAGGGGCCGTACGGCGGGGAGGTCACCACGAGCGCCGCCCGGCCGACCGCGTCGGGTGGGAGCAGGGTCGCTAGCTGCCGGGCGTCGCCGTGCAGGACTTGGGCGTGGTCGGCGTGGGTGGCGCCGAGGTCGCGGGCGAGGTCGAGGTTGGCGCGGGCGACGTCGACCCAGTGGGGTTCGTACTCGACGCCCACGGCGCGGCGGCCGAGGTGGAGGGCCTCGACGAGCGTGGTGCCGATGCCGCACATCGGGTCCAGAACGAGGTCCCCGGGGCGGGTGTAGTGGGCGACGGCGTGGGCGGCGACAGCGGGCAGCATCTTCGCCGGGTGCGCGGTGGAGCCGGCGGTGTAGCGGTCGCGGCGCTGGCTGGCGGGGGGCTGCTGCGCGGTGAGCCACACCGACAGCGGCAGGTCCTCGAGGTCGACGACGTCGGGGGTCGCGGGCAGAGCGGCGGGGCGCGCAGAGTGGGCGCTGTCGGACATGAACGTGCCTTCCGGGTCGGCGATCGTGGCGTGGCGGACGGGCGCGCGGGTCACCGCTGCGGGGCTCGGGCAGCGGGTCTGGCATCGTCGTCGTGAGGCTGGGCGAAGACCAAGACGTCGCTGTGCACGCGCCGGTGCGCCACAGGCGCCTGGCCGTCCGCGGCACCAGTCGTGTGGTTTCGGAGGTGTGCCGGTGGGAGGTGCACGGCGACGACGTGCTGGAGGTAGAGCAGGTCGGCGTTCTGCCCGGCGGTTGCCATCGGCCCCGTCGGGTCGACGAGGGCGCCACCGTTACGGTCACAGTGGGTGAGCACGGCGAGGACGCCGCCGAGCCGTAGTTCTCGGGCGGCGAGCCGGGCGACGGCGTCTGTGTGCTCGGCCGCGTCGTGCCGTGCGGGCATGACGGTGAGCAGCAGGTCGACCCGGCCGTCCGCGCCGTCGAGGTGGGCGCGATCGGCGTCGTGCCGCCCGTCGGCCGCTGGCAAGCTCCCGAGCCGCGGCCGTCGGTCGAAATCGGTGACCGCCGCGACCGCGGCGGGCGGGACCGTCGCTCCATGTCCGTCCCGTCCGGCGCCGGGCCAGGGCAGGAGCAGGACGGTGGCGCCGGGTTCGGTGAACGAGGTGACGGCGCGGGTCAGCACGGGCAGCGGCCAAGCGTTCGACGGGTCGATGTCCGCCATCCCGCCCGGGCGCAACGGGAACCCCGGGTTCGCCTCGTCAGACGAACCCGTCACGAGGGTGGCGTCCGGAGCGGCCCGGTTCGGGTCGGGCGTGAACCAGATGGTGGACGGGGTCGGCGGGTGGTTGCCGCTCCGGGCGGCGCGGCGTCCGGAGCTCGCCGGGCTGCGTCGCGTGCGGGTCGGCGCGGTCGGGTAGGGCCGGAAGTCGACCACCGCCCGACCGCGGCGTGTCGGCCCCGGGATGGAGGCGGTGGAGGCGGTGTTCTGCTCATCGCGGGCGGAGTGATCGTCGGGCTGCACAGGGCTGCTCCTGGGGTCGCGTTCGCCGCGCCCGAAGCGCAGCCGAGGACACCCCTGAACTCCGTCATCAAGGCCGGGCGGGGACATCCCGACGATTAATCGCGGCACTGAGAATCGCTCCTCAGGCCCTACCCCATCCCGCTGCAGCATCAGGGCCCCGGCGTTGTTGATCTTTGTCCGGTTTGGTCGGATTCAGTTAGATGCCGTACGCGGTGAAGACGTCGTCGCGGTTGAGGAGGTCTCGTCGGGCGTGGGCGATGTTGGCGCGGTCGGCGAG
>NZ_JAHKRK010000126.1 GCF_019396355.1 Pseudonocardia nigra | reverse complement strand
GGGCTCGCCGGCGCCGTCGGCGACACCGTCGGCAGCCTCGCAGGCGGCCTGCTCGGCTGATCCGGCACCGCATCGAGGGCGTCGCCACCGCCGTGGCGGCGCCCTCGGCGTTTCCCGCTCCTACACGAGCCTGCGGTCGGACGCCCAGCGCGACAGCTCGTAGCGGTTGGACAGCTGCGTCTTGCGGAGCACGCTCGACACGTGCGTCTCCACCGTCTTCACCGAGATGAAGAGCTCGCCCGCGATCTCCTTGTAGGCGTAGCCCCGGGCGAGCAGGCGCAGCACGTCGCGCTCCCGGCGGGTGAGCAGGTCGAGCTCCGGTCGCCGGGCGGGGCGGCACCGGGGCGGTCGGAGAAGACGTCGAGCACGAAGCCCGCCAGCCGCGGGGAGAACACCGCGTCGCCGGACTTGACCCGGCGGACGGCGTCGGCCAGCTCGCGGCCGGAGATCGTCTTCGTGACGTAGCCGCGCGCGCCCGCCCGGATGACGGCGATGACGTCCTCGGCCGCGTCGGACACCGACAGCGCCAGGAAGACCACCTCGGGCAGCTCGGGTCGCAGCTGCCGCAGCACCTCCGCGCCACCGCCGTCGGGCATGTGCACGTCCAGCAGGACCACGTCGGGGCGCAGGTGCCGGATCGCGGCCACCGCCTCGTCGACCGATCCGGCCTCGCCCACCACGGTGACGTCGGGGACGTTGCGGTCCAGCTCGGCGCGCACGCCGGAGCGGAACAGGCCGTGGTCGTCGACCAGGAAGACGCGGATCGGCTCGCCTGCGTCGGGAACGGGATCGGTCATCTGGTCGCTTCCTCCTGGGTCCGGGACTCCGGCTGCGCCCGGCGGTCCGCCGGCATGCTCAGGTGAACCTCGGTGCCTTCGCCCGGCGTGGTGCGCAGCCGGACCGCGCCGCCGTGCCGTTCCATCCTGCCGTGCACCGAGTCGGCGAGCCCGTGCCGGTCGGCGGGTACCGTTTCCGGGTCGAACCCGACCCCCCGGTCCCGGACGAACACGTGCACCCGCCATTCCCCGCATCGCCGTCCTCCACCTCGACGTACACGCTGATCTCGTCGACCTTGGCGTGCTTCGCCGCGTTGACCATCGCCTCGCGTGCGGCGAGCACGAGGGCGCGCAGGCCGTCGTCGAGCGTGTGGTCGCCGACGACGATGGGGCGCACGTCGATCGCGTAGGTGTCCTCGACCTCGGCCGCTGCCGTGGTGACTGCGTCGGCCAGGCCGGCGTCGAGCGCCGGGTCCTGAGCCGCCCGTCCGGCCCGGCCGTAGCCGGTGGGCCCGTACAGCCAGTGCCGCAGCTCGCGCTCCTGGGCGCGGGCGAGCCGCTGCACCTCCCGCGGCTGGTCGGACTGCCGCTGGATGAGCGCGAGGGTCTGCAGGACCGAGTCGTGCAGGTGGGCGGCGATCTCCGCCCGCTCGGTCTCCACGATCCGTTCGCGGCGCTCCTCGCCCAGCTCGCGCATCAGCCGCATCCACCACGGCACGGTGATGACCGCGACGCCGACGAGCGTGGCGAGCACGGACAGCAGCGCGAACTGGACCTGCCCGAGCTGGAGGTTCCCGAGGAGGAACACCGCCATCCCGACGATCACGAACGCGGCGCCCGACACGACCCGGATCAACCCGGAGCGCCCGCCGGCGGTGGCCCCGGACCGCGCGCCCTCCGTCCACCGCTTGCGCTGGGACTCGTCGGCCTCCCGCCACACCACGGCCGCACCCGCGGCGGCGACGCCCAGCGGGCCGACGATCCAGCCGACGAACGTGTTGCCTAACGCCGCCGCGGCGAGGCCGACGCCGACGCCGAGCGCCGCGAGGCCGAGCGCCTGCTGGCGCTCGATCCGCCCGATGGTGCGGGCGGGATCGTCCTGCTCCTGCTTCACGAAGATCCACAGCAGCCCGTAGGCCAGCGCGCCGATGGCGTTCATGCCCGCCAGCACGACGAACGCCGCGCGCACCCAGAGCACGTTGACGCCGAGGTGGTCGGCCACTCCCCCGGCCACGCCCGCGACGAAGTGGCCGCTGCGCCTGCGCACGAGCGGAGGCGCGGGCCGCGGGCGGGTGGAGGGCACGGACGCTGTCACGGTTCCATGGTCACACGGTGCGAACGCCTGCGGCATCGGGGAAACTTCCGGGCCGGCTCGGGGCCATCCCCCATGTGCGGGTGCCACGGCGGGGCGCACGCTGTGGTCAAGGAGGTGTGACTGCGATGAACCGCGCTGACGTGCAGGGCACGTTACGGGAGATGTGGGAGACGCGGCCGGCACGAGCCCGCGCCGACCGGCAGGTGGCCGGCGTGGCCGCGGGCATCGCGCGCCGCTATGACATCGACCCGGTCCTCGTGCGGGTCGGCTTCGTCGTGGCGGCGTTCTCCGGGATCGGGGCGGCGCTCTACGTCGCGGGCTGGATCCTGCTGCCGGAGGAGCCGCGCGGATCCGGGACGCCCGCGCGCGGCCGGGTGCCGCGGACCATCATGCTGGCCGGGCTGGCGATCGCCACCGTCTTCACGGTGGAGTCGCTGTTCCGCGGCGACCTGCAGAACCTGCTGCCGCTGCTGGCCGTGGGCGCGCTGCTGTTCCTGCTGCACCGCAGCCGGAGGGACCGCGGCCCGGTCGAAGCGACGCCGGGCGCCGCCCCGGCGACGGCCGGACCGGAGACCACCGCCACGGCGGCGGAGGCGCGCACCGTCGCGACCCCGGCGGGGCCGTCGCTGCGCAAGGAGGAGCCGACCCACGAGCCCGCCCCGGCGCCGCCGTCCTGGGACCCGCTGGGCGCGGCCCCGTTCGCCTGGGACCTCCCCGAGCCGTCACCCCCGCCGCCCCCCGCGCCCCGGCGCAGGGCGCCGGTCACGGGCGTCACCCTGGGCCTCGCGCTGGTCGCCACGGCCGTCACCACCGTCGTGATGCTGGTGGCCGGTGGGCTGTCGCTGGCCGGCCTGCCGGTGCTGTTCGGGGTGCCGCTCGCGGTGCTCGGCGCCGGTCTGGTCGTCGGGGCGTTCCTCCGGGCGGGTCGCGGTCTGATCCCGATCGCGCTGGTGCTGTCCGCCCTGACGTGGGCGGTGGTGTCCGCCCCGCTGGACCGTTGGCAGGGCAACGGCTTCGGCGAGCTGCGGGCCGCCCCGACCACGGTGGCGGAGGTCCGGCCGAGCTACGAGCGCACGGCGGGTGACATCCGGCTCGACCTGCGCGCGGTGGACCTCGCGGTGCCACCCGGGGGCAACTCGGCAGCGCTGCGGCCGAGGATCTCGCTCGGTGCCGGGAACGTGGAGGTTCTGGTCCCCCCGAACGCCGACGTCACGCTGGACGCCACCGCCGGCGTCGGCAGCGTCGCCTTCGGCGATCGCGAGGTGTCGGGTCCGGGTTCCCGGATCCAGGTGACCGACGACCTCGGCGCGGACGGCGTCCGCTCGGGTCGGGAGCTCGTCCTGCTCATCGAGGCGGGCGCGGGAGACGTGGAGGTGCGACGTGGCTGAGCGGGACGAGAAGGGCGTGCGGCGGCGTGGCCCCGACCCGATGACGCTGCTGATCGGGGTGCTGTCGCTGGGCATCGCGGCCGGCGCATTCGCGGGTGAGCTGCCGTCGCTCTCGGGGTTCGACGCGCGCTGGCTCTTCGCGGCCGGGGCCGCACTGGCCGGGCTGCTGCTGCTGGTCGGGAGCCTGCGCGGCCGCGGCCAGAACTGACTGACGTCGGTGGTCGGGGAGCCACCGAGGGGCCGCGTGGGGAGCGGCGGCCACGAAGAAGGGCGACATCCGGGTGGGGACCCGGGTGTCGCCCTCGTCGTCAGGCGCGTGCTACTCCCACTCGATGGTGCCCGGCGGCTTGCTCGTGACGTCGACGACGACCCGGTTGACCTCCGCCACCTCGTTGGTGATGCGCGTGGAGATGCGCTCGAGGACGTCGTAGGGCAGGCGCGTCCAGTCGGCGGTCATGGCGTCCTCGCTGGACACCGGGCGCAGCACCACGGGGTGCCCGTAGGTGCGGCCGTCGCCCTGCACGCCGACGCTGCGGACGTCGGCGAGCAGCACCACCGGGCACTGCCAGATCTCACGGTCCAGGCCGGCGTAGGTGAGCTCCTCGCGGGCGATCGCGTCGGCGGCGCGCAGCGTCTCGAGCCGGTCGGCCGTGACCTCACCGATGATCCGGATGCCGAGCCCCGGCCCGGGGAACGGCTGGCGCTGCACGATCGTCTCGGGCAGGCCCAGCTCGGCACCGACCCGGCGCACCTCGTCCTTGAACAGCGCGCGCAGCGGCTCGACCAGCGCGAACTCGATGTCGTCCGGGAGCCCGCCCACGTTGTGATGGCTCTTGATCGTGGCGGTGCCGGAGCCGCCGCCGGACTCGACGACGTCCGGGTACAGGGTGCCCTGGACGAGGAAGCCGACGTGCTCCTGCTCGGCGACCTCGGCCGTCGCGGCCTCGAAGACCCGGATGAACTCCCGGCCGATGACCTTGCGCTTCTCCTCGGGGTCGGTGACCCCGGCGAGCGCGTCGAGGAACCGCTCGCGCGCGTCGACGGTGTGCAGCTTGGCACCGGTGGCGGCCACGAAGTCGCGCTCCACCTGCTCGCGCTCACCGGCGCGCAGCAGGCCGTGGTCGACGAAGACGCAGGTGAGCCGGTCGCCGATGGCCCGCTGGACGAGCGCGGCCGCCACCGCCGAGTCTACCCCGCCGGACAGCCCACAGATCGCGTGACCGTCGCCCACCTGGGCCCGCACCGCGGCGACCGTGTCGTCGATGATCGAGGACGTGGTCCAGCCCGGCGTGACGCCCGCGACGTCGTGCAGGAAGCGGCGCAGCACCTCCTGCCCGTGCGGGGAGTGCCCGACCTCGGGGTGGTACTGCACGCCGGCGAGCCGCCGCTCGGTGTCCTCGAACGCGGCGACGGCCGCCCGCTCCGACGACGCCGTGACGGTGAACCCCTCGGGGGCGCGCACGACGGAGTCGCCGTGGCTCATCCACACCGGGTGCCGCCCGGGCAGCCCACCGTGCAGGGCGCCCGCCGCGTCGCACACGGTGAGCTCGGTGCGCCCGTACTCGCGCGTGCCGTCCGGGGCGACCTCGCCGCCCAGCGCCCGTGCCATCGCCTGGAACCCGTAGCAGAGCCCGAGCACCGGGATGCCGGTGGCGAACAGCTCGGGGTCGACGCTCGGCGCGCCCGGCTCGTACACGCTGGACGGGCCGCCCGACAGGATCAGCGCGGCGGGCTTGCGGGCCACGATCTCGTCCACCGGGGTGTCGCCGGGAACGATCTCGGAGTACACCTGGGCCTCCCGCACGCGGCGGGCGATGAGCTGGGCGTACTGGGCCCCGTAGTCGACGACGAGGACGGTGGGCGGTTGCACGCCACCAGGGTAAACGTCTCTGCGCGGGCGCCGGGGACCGCACGACGGACGTCACTGCGCGAAGGCGCCCACCCGCCGCCGTGTTGCAGCACAGCCACTTTCACGCAACCGGGTGGCAGGAAAGTGGCTTTGCAGCAATCCGCGGCCGGTTGTTCAGCCCCGGACCGTGAGGCCCACGCGCTGGAACTCCTTGAGGTCGCTGTAGCCCGTCTTCGCCATCGCCCGCCGCAGCGCCCCGAACAGGTTGACCGTGCCGTCGGGCACCGCGCTCGGGCCGAACAGCACCGTCTCCAGGTCCAGCTCGCCGGGCCCGAACCCGGTGATCTCGGACCGGGGCAGCGACGGGTGGGCGGCGGCCGAGGTCCAGTACAGGCCCTGCCCCGGCGCCTCGGCGGCCTCGGCGAGCTGCTCCCCCAGCATCACGGCGTCGGCGCCGCACGCGATCGCCTTGGCCACGTCGCCGGAGCCGAACATCCCGCCGTCGGCGATGACGTGGACGTAGCGGCCGCCGGTCTCGTCCAGGTAGTCCCGCCGGGCGGCGGCGGCGTCGACGATCGCGGTGGCCATCGGCACACCGATGCCGAGCACGTCGTCGGTGGTGGTGGCCGAGGACTCCCCGTACCCGACGATCACGCCGGCCGCGCCGGTGCGCATGAGGTGCATCGCGGTGCGGTAGTCACCGACGCCACCGGCCACGACGGGGACGTCGAGGGAGTTGATGAACTCCTTGAGGTTCAGCGGCTCCCCACCGGACACGTGCTCGGCGGAGACGATCGTGCCCTGCACGACGAGGATCTCCACGCCTGCGGCGAGCAGGTCGGGAGTCAGCTCACGGGCGTGCTGCGGGCTGACCCGGGCCGCCACCGTGACGCCGGCCTCGCGCACCGTCTTGAGCGCCTCGGCCAGCAGAGCGTGCTGGATCGGCGCTGCGTGCAGCTCCTGCAGCAGCTGCAGCGCCGCCGTCGGGTCGTCGTCGGTGGCGGCGTCGCGCACCCGCTCCAGAGCGCCGTCGGCGTCGGCGTGCCGCGCCCACAGGCCCTCGGCGTTGAGCACCGCGAGCCCACCGAGCTGGCCGATCCGCACGGCGCTCGCCGGCGACACGATCGCGTCCGTCGGGTGGGTCACCAGCGGGATCCCGAACGGGTACGCGTCGAGCTGCCAGGCGGTCGAGACCTCCTGGGAGCTCCGCGTCCGCCGGGACGGCACGATCTCGACCTGCGACAGGTCGTAGCTTCGACGGGCCTCCCGGCCCATCCCGATCTCCACGAGGTCACGCACGGGTGACCAGAGTAGAGATCGGGTCGGCGAGCAGTGCCGATGGGGCGCTATCGCGCCGCGTAGTTGGGCGCCTCGACGGTCATCGTGATGTCGTGCGGGTGGCTCTCCTTGAGCCCCGCCGCGGTGATCCGCACCAGCTGGGCCTGCTGGAGCTGCTCGATGGTCTGCGCTCCCGCGTAGCCCATTCCGGAGCGCAGCCCGCCGACGAGCTGGTGCACGACCAGCGCCAGCGGCCCGCGGAACGGGGTGCGTCCCTCGATGCCCTCGGGCACGAGCTTGTCCTCGCTGAGCACGTCGTCCTGGGCGTAGCGGTCCTTGGAGTAGGACTTCGCGTCGCCGCGCGACTGCATCGCCCCGAGCGACCCCATGCCGCGGTAGGTCTTGAACTGCTTGCCGCCCACGAGGATCAGCTCGCCGGGCGACTCCGCGGTGCCCGCGAGCAGGCTCCCGAGCATCACGGTGGATGCGCCCGCCGCGATGGCCTTGGAGATGTCACCGGAGTACTGGATGCCGCCGTCGCCGATCACCGGGACGCCCGCGGCCGCGCAGGCCTGCGCGGCCTCGTAGATCGCGGTGATCTGCGGCGCGCCGACGCCCGCCACCACCCGCGTGGTGCAGATCGAACCGGGCCCGACGCCGACCTTGACCGCGTCCGCCCCGGCCTCGACGAGCGCCGCGGCCCCGGCCCGGGTGGCGACGTTGCCGCCGACCACGTCGACGCCGTGGCCCACCTCGGCCTTCAGCTTGGCGACCGTCTCCAGCACCCGCCGGGAATGCCCGTGCGCGGTGTCGACCATCAGGACGTCCACGCCGGCGTCGACCAGGTGCATCGCGCGGGCGTACCCCTCGTCGCCCACGCCCACCGCCGCCGCGACGACGAGCCGCCCGTCGGGGTCCTTCGTGGCGAGCGGGTACTTCTCGGTCTTGTTGAAGTCCTTGATCGTGATGAGCCCGCGCAGGATGCCGCCGCCGTCGACGATCGGCAGCTTCTCGAGCTTGTGGCGCCGCAGCAGACCCAGCGCGGCCTCCGCCGTGACGCCGACCTGGGCGGTCACCAGCGGCGCGTGCGTCATCACCTCGTGGACGGGGCGGGAGTGGTCCATCTCGAACCGCATGTCGCGGTTGGTGATGATGCCGACGAGGCGCCCGCCCCCGTCGGTGACCGGTACCCCGGAGATGCGGAACTTGGCACACAGCGCGTCGACGTCGGCGAGGGTGGCGTCCGGCGAGCACGTGACCGGATCGGTCACCATCCCGGCCTCCGACCGCTTGACCACCTCCACCTGCGCGGCCTGCTCCTCGGGGGCGAGGTTGCGGTGCAGCACGCCGAGGCCGCCGGCCCGGGCCATCGCGATGGCCATCCGGGACTCGGTGACCGTGTCCATCGGGGAGGAGACGATCGGCACTCGCAGCCGTACGCGCCGGGTGACCTGGGTGCCCGTGTCGACGCTGCTCGGTACGACGTCGGACTCTGCGGGCAGCAGCAGTACGTCGTCGAAAGTCAGTCCCAGCATCGCGAACTTCGGGGGGAGTCCTGCGGTCTCGCTCGTCATCGCGCCCATCCTGTCCTGCCTGGCCCGGTCATACCTGCACAGCCGTCCTCTGACCGCGGTGACCCGTTCCAGCCATCGTATCTTTGGCGCAGGGGCGGGTCGCGCAGGTCGCGCCGAGTCCGTGCCCACACTCGGTCACCGGTCCCGCGGTGCGGAGGGCCGATCCGGGGCACGGTGCGGGTATCGTGGGGCGCGTGTCACCAGATGCGCTGCCGCCGGACCCGTTCGCCGGTGATCCGCACGACCCCGCGCTGTCGCTGGACGGCCCGGAGACCGGCGACCAGGATGCGCTGACCGAGGCCGAGCGCGACGAGGTGGTGGCCGACCTGGCCGACCTCGCCGTGTACCAGGCGCTCCTGGAGGGCCGCGGCGTCCGCGGGATCGTCGTCGACTGCGGCGACTGCGGCGAGCAGCACTTCCACGAGTGGAGCCTCCTGCGGGCGAGCCTGCAGCAGCTGCTCGACGAGGGCCAGATGCGGCCGCACGAGCCGGCTTTCGACCCCGATCCGGCCAGCTACGTCACGTGGGAGTACTGCCGTGGGTACGCCGACGCGGTGCTGTCCGACACCTGACACCCCGACCACTCGAAACGGCCCCCGATCCGGACGGATCGGGGGCCGTTGTCGTTGCCGCCTCAGCTCGGGGTGGCTGAGCTGGAACCCGACGCGGTGGGCGCGCTGCTCGGCGCGGCGCCACCGCCTCCAGGTGCGGCACCCGTGCTCTGCCCGGGCGTGGTGGTGGTCTCGTCGGGCGTGCCCTCCGGCGTGGCGGACGGGCTCGACCCGCCGTCGCTGGTGGCAGGGCCGCCCTCGTCGTTCGGCGAGGGCGTCGGCTGCGTGCTGGGCTCCGGGTTGCCCTGCGCCGGCGACGACGGGTCGTCGGCCGGGCCGCTCCGCACGTCGACCTCAGGGCTCGGCGACGGGGTGGCGGACCCCGCCCCGCTGTCGGACGGCGCGGGGCTCGCCGGGACGACGGGCGCTGGGGTGCCCGTGACCGGGCTGTTCGTGGGCGGCACCGGCTGCTGTGTCGTGTCGGCCGGCTGCCCCGTGGCAGCACCCGGGGGCACCCGCCTCGACGGGTCCGAGGCGAGGGGTGCGCTCGGGTTCGCCGGCTGGCCCGGAGGGGTCTCCGCCGCCTTCGCGGCGAGGAACTCCTGCACCTCGGCGAGCTCGACGCGGCCCTCCTCGGGCCGGACCGTCTCCAAGCTCACCTCGGCCTGCTGGAGCTCCTGCGCGGCGAGCACCGGCTGCCCGGCGACGAGCGCCTCCTTGGCCTTGGCGATGTGGGTCTCCACCCGCACGGCGGCTTCCACCGACTCGGCGCGCTCGCTGTAGAGCACCTTCGTGACGCCCCACAGCACGTCGTCCGGCTCGGCGTTGTACGAGCTCACGGAGACGCCGCCGATGGCGAGTACGAGGAACGCGGCGGCCGCCGCCACCGGCGCCAGGTACCGGCCGCGACGGCGCGGCTGAGCGGCCGTCACGGTGGCCACGGCGGTGTCCAGGTCGACGAGTTCGGGGATCGGGTCGGCGTCGACCTCGGCCTTCCAGGAGGCGAGGATCGCGGCCACCCGGTCGTCGGCGTCGTAGCCGCTCACGCCGGGCGCCGACACGGACATGCCGGCTGCGAGAGCGTTGATCAGCTCGTCGTCGGCCTGGACCGCGACCAGGTCGACGGGCTCCTCGATCTCGTCGAAGCGGACGGGGCGGGTGTGCATGTGCCCCGGCCGACTGCCGTTGGTGCCGTTGGTGCCGTTGCCACCGTGGTGCCCGGGCCCGAAGGGGTTCACGCCGGAGCCGTGCCCGTTGTCACGCACTCAGACCACCTCCTCCTCTGGCATCGACTTGCGCAGCCGGGCCAGCGCCCGGTGCTGTGCCACCCGGACGGCACCGGGTGTGGAACCCACTGCCTCGGCGGTCTCCTCGGCCGACAGCCCCACCACCACGCGCAGGACCAGTATCTCTCGTTGTTTCTCGGGCAGCTTGTCGAGCAGCCGGCCCATCTCGCCGGACAGTTCGACGCGCAGCGCGCGCTGCTCGGGTCCGTCGGCGGACTCGACCGCGTCCGGCACGTCCGCGACCGGCTCCGACCGGTTGCGGGTGGCGGCGCGGTGCGCGTCGATCACCTTGTGCGACGCGATGCCGTAGACGAAGGCCAGGAACGGACGCCCCTGGACGCGGTACCCGGGCAAGGCCGTGAGCACGGCCAAACACACCTCCTGCGCGACGTCGTCCGCCGAGACGGACGATCTGTCCATCCGGCCGAGTCGCGCTCGGCAGTAGCGCACGACCAGCGGCCGGATGATGGCGAGCACGTGCCCCACCGCTCCGGCGTCCCCCGTCATAGCGCGGGCCACCAGCTCGTCGGGAACGTCTGTCGTGTCACTCATCGGGCATGGTCGTCCGGGCGTTACGGAACATCTTCTTCATCATCCGTTCGTGAGGCCGATCACGGAGTGTGCTCAACCGTGTCCCCAGCTCGGACCACCGTAGCGAAGCCGCGCACTGAGCCGGATGGCCTCCTCACGGAAAGAGGACGCGCCTAGCCCTTCGGCGTTGCGGAGAAGATGCGCCGACCACCCGATCGGAGGGTCGGCAGGGCCGCGGGACGTGGACACCGCGGCGAGCGGGGCGTGGCTGCGCGCGGCAGCCACGTCGCCCGTCGGGACCCGGGCCGTTCCGGCCCGGGGTCGTGCAGATCACACAGCTGCTAGAGGAAGGATCAGGAGACGAGGCCGCGACGGAAGCCGTGGGCCACCGCCTGCGCACGGTCGCGAACGCCGAGCTTGCGGAACAGCCGCCGCGCGTGGGTCTTGACCGTGTCCTCGGACAGGTAGAGCTCACGGCCGATCTGCCCGTTGCTCTTGCCCTGGCTCATGCCGCGCAGCACCTGGAGCTCGCGCTCCGTGAGCTGCACGCCGGGATCGGTGGGAGCCCGGGGAGTGGGCACCGCAGTGCTCGCGAGCGTGTGCGCGAGCGCGGCCACCAGTTCGGGACGCGAGGCGTCCCACCGGAGGTATCCGCGCGCACCGCCGGCGATGGCCGCCGCGATGCTGCCCGCGTCGTCGGGGGCGCCGAACACGATCACGTTCGCCTGCGGGTGAGCGGCCACCAGCCGCCGCGTGGCCTCGACCCCGGTGGGCACCGCACGCTGGGTGCCGACCAGGACCACGTCGACCGGCTGCCGGGAGAACCGGGCCAGCAACTCGTCCCCGTGCGCAACGCAATCGATCCGGTGCACCCCCGGCACCGCGGACATCACGCGGGTCAGGCCTTCGCGGACGCTGCGACGATCGTCACAGATGAGTACCGTCGTCACGACGATTCCTTCCTGCAGCTTCCTGCAGCCGGGTGATGTATCACTCGTCATATCGGCGGGTGACAGGTTCACCTTGACACGATCAGGGCCGGTTTGTGCCCTCCATTCGGGAGTGTTGCGCCAAGCGGCACTCGTCATGTGGGTGACGTGGGACCGAATGGAGTAATTACGTTACCCGGAGCCGCCTGGGCAACCACACCGACTCCCCCATAAGGCGGTTGCCAATCGGGTCAGTTCTGCCCTCGATGACGCTCAACGTGGCCATCGCGGCGTGTCGTCGGCGTGGCGCGTCCCTCGACCGGTCTCGCACCGATCGGTGCGACGTTCCGTCCGCTCGCTCGTTTGCACCACCGCCCCCCGTCCGGGGCACCGGAAGGCCGGGGAACCGGTCGAGGAGATCAGCGGTGGCGAGCCGCGCCGGCCAGGTCAGCGGGAGAAGACCGTGCCGCTCGGCCGCGCCTCCTGCCGCGTCCAGCTCCGCCACCGCAGCGGCGGGGTCACCACCCGCCGCCGCGTCCGCGACGGCGAGCACGATCCGGGACTTGAGCACGTGACGCACGGAGCCGCCGGCACGCGCGGCGGCGAGGGCCTGCCGTGCGGGGTCGAGCGCATCGGCCGCATCCCCGCGCAGCAGCGCCAGCTCCGCGCGGACCCAGCCGGCCCGGGTCACCGGCCGCCATGACGGGTGCGCGTCCCCCAGCGCGGCCGCGGCGTCGAGGCACCGCTGCGCGCCGGAGTGGTCGAGGGTGCCCACGGCGTCGGCGGCGAGCCCCACCAGCGCGTCGATGCGCGCGGCGCAGGCGTCGGTGCCGTCCGGGTCGGGCACTCCGGGCCCCGCCGCGCACGCGAGGCGCAGGCCGAGCGCGTCGTACCGCCGCGCGGCGGCGTGCCCGCCGAGCTGGCGCCGGTGCGCCGCGAGGGTGACGGCGGCGTGCGCGGCGACCGCGGCCGGGACCGCCGGGTCTGCGAGCAGCTTTCCGAGGATCGTGGCCGCGCCCGCATACCGGCCCTGCCCGCCGAGCGCCACCGCCACCTGCCAGCGCTCGGCCGCCGATGCCTCCAGCCGCACGCGCACCCGCGCACCGGGCCGCCGCCCGAAGGCGGCCTCCCGCACCGGGGTTCCCGTGTTCAGACCAGCACCGCATCGGCCAGGGCCGCCGCGGCCTGCCCGAGCGCATCGAGCCGGACGGTGCGCGGGGGCAGCGGCCGGGCCGCCCACCCGGGGCCGGCGACGAACGTCCGGAACCGGGGACGGGTGCGTGGCAGCGACCGCAGCGCGTCGACGTCGGCGGTGTCGGCGACCTGCGCCCAGAGCACGATCGCCGCGGGCGCGGTGCGCCGGACGGCGGCCCGCAACGCCTCGGCCGGCAGGTTCGCGCCCAGGGAGCGGACGGGGACGCCCCGCTCGGCCAGCGCGGCGGACAGAACCACCAGCGGCAGCGTGTGCTGCTCATCGGGCATCGCCGCCATCAGCACCGGCCGGGCGTCGGACGCATCCGGGGCCGCACCGCCACGCGCCCCGAACACTCCGATGACGCACTCGCTGAGCAGGTGCTCGATCTCGACGCCCGCCCCGGTGTGCGCCCAGCGCTCGGCCACGGCGGCCAGCACGGGCCGGGCGACCTCGTCCCACGCCGGCTCGACGCCCAGCGCGGCGACCGCGTCGGCGAGCAGCCCGCGGACCGCGGAGGCATCCAGCGCCAGCGCGGCCCTGCCGAGACCGGTGGCGCGCCTGCCCGCTCCGGGCAGCCGCAGGACGTTGCCCCCGACCCGGATCCGCGCGTCGGGCGCTCCGCCGTTCGGCGCCGGGTCGGCCATCGCGTCTGCCTGTGCATCGGCCGCCCGCAGCTGACGCGACGCGCTGCCGTGCCCGTCCACCCCGCGGCCGGGCAGGTGGGAGGTGAGCGCGTAGCGGGCGGCGTCGGCCGGCGAGACCCCTCGGACCAGGGCGTGCTGCATGAGCTCGAGCCGCGCGATGTCGTGGGAGGAGTAGCGCCGGTGCCGGCCCGGGCTGTGGTCCGTGGGACCGATGCCGTAGCGCCGGTCCCAGGTGCGCAGGGTGGCAGGCGCGATCCCGAGCCTGCGGGCGGCGGCCGCCACGCTCAACCGGGGCTCCAGGTCGTCCTGTCGGGCGGTCGGGGTCAGCACGCGCGCGCCGGCGCCGGAACCGCCGGACGTCGACGGGTCGGCCTGCACGCGCCCATCGTGGTGGTCCGCCGCCCGCCGGGCAAGCCCAGTTCCCTGTACGAACAGTGTTTGGCGCGTTTTACTGGTGGGCACTCCAGGGCCGTCGCGGCACCTTTCGACACCAGGGCGGGACGAACATGGCGGACACGCGGAGGCTTCCGGTACCGGTCACCGAGGTCTGGGAATGGCAGCTGCGGGCCGAGTGCCGGGGCATGGACAGCGCCTTCTTCTTCCACCCGGAGAACGAGCGCGGCCCGGCCCGGGCCGATCGGGAGGCGCGGGCCAAGGACGTGTGCATGCGCTGCCCGGTGCTCGAGCAGTGCCGCACCCATGCACTGGCCGCCCACGAGCCCTACGGCGTCTGGGGCGGGCTGTCGGAGGCCGAACGCGACGAGATCATCCGCAACAGCCGGGGGCGCAGCCTGCGCGTCGCACCGCACGAGGGGCCGCGAGTCGGGGCCTGAGTGCCGGCGAGTCGCACCCTTCGTGCCCGCGAGTCGAGCAGGGCCGGAACACGAGGCGGGCCGCCCCCGAGGGGACGGCCCGCCGTCGTTCGTGCGACTCGGGTCAGTGCCCGTGCCCGTGCCCGTGGCCCGCGGCAGCCGGAGCGGGCGGCTCCGGCTTGTCGACGACGGAGCTCTCGGTGGTGAGCACCATCCGCGCGATCGACGCGGCGTTGACCACCGCGGAGCGGGTGACCTTGACCGGGTCGATGACGCCGTCGGCCAGCAGGTCGCCATAGCGCAGCGAGCTGGCGTTGAAGCCGTGGCCCCACTCCTGCTCGGCCACCTTGCTCACGACGACCGAGCCCTCGAGCCCGCCGTTGGCGGCGATCCAGTACAGCGGCGCGGTGAGCGCCTGGCGGACCACCGCGACACCCGTGGCCTCGTCACCGGTGAGGCCGATGCCGCCCTCCAGAGCCTTGGCGGCCTGCACCAGCGCCGAACCACCGCCGGGGACGATGCCCTCCTCGACGGCGGCGCGGGTGGCCGAGACGGCGTCCTCGATGCGGTGCTTGCGCTCCTTGAGGGCGGTCTCGGTGGCGGCGCCCGCCTTGATGACGGCGACGCCGCCGGACAGCTTCGCCAGCCGCTCCTGCAGCTTCTCCCGGTCCCAGTCCGAGTCGGTGTTCTCGATCTCGGCCTTGAGCTGGGCGATGCGCCCGTCGACGGCGTCCTTGGTGCCGGCGCCCTCGACGAGGGTGGTGGCGTCCTTCGTGACGACGGCGCGGCGGACCTTGCCCAGCAGGTCCAGCCCGGCCTCGGACAGCTTGAGCCCGACCTCCGGGTTGATGACCGTGCCACCGGTGGCGACCGCGAGGTCGTCCATGAAGGCCTTGCGGCGGTCGCCGAAGAACGGCGACTTGACCGCGGCGACCTTGACGGTCTTGCGGATCGAGTTGACCACGAGGGTGGACAGGGCCTCGCCCTCGACGTCCTCGGCCACGATCAGCAGCGGCTTGCCGTCGGCCAGCACCTTCTCCAGCAGCGGGAGCAGGTCGGCGATCGCGCTGATCTTGTCGCGGTGCAGCAGGACGTAGGCGTCCTCCAGCACGGCCTCCATCGACTCGGAGTCGGTGACGAAGTACGGCGAGAGGTAGCCCTTGTCGAACTGCAGGCCCTCGGTGATCTCCAGCTCGGTGGCGAGCGTGGAGCCCTCCTCGACGGTGATGACGCCGTCGGTGCCGACCTTCTCGAGCGCCTCGCTGATCAGGGCGCCGATCTCCTCCTCGCGGGAGGCGATGGTGCCGACCTGGGCGATGGCCTTGCCCTCGACGGGGATGGCCTTCTCCTTGAGCACCTCGGCCACCTTCTCGGCGGCCTCGGCAATGCCCCGGCCCAGGGCGGTGGGGTTGGCGCCCGCCGCGACGTTGCGCAGGCCGGCGGCGACCATGGCCTGCGCGAGGACGGTGGCGGTGGTGGTGCCGTCGCCTGCGACGTCGTTGGTCTTGGTGGCGACGGTCTTCGCGAGCTGGGCGCCCAGGTTCTCGAACGGGTCTTCCAGGTCGATCTCGCGTGCGATGGTGACGCCGTCGTTGGTGACGGTCGGCCCACCGAACTTCTTGTCCAGCACGACGTGGCGGCCGCGCGGGCCGAGGGTCACCTTGACCGCGTCGGCCAGCTGGTTCACCCCGCGCTCGAGCGCGCGGCGCGCGGTCTCGTCGAAGCTGATCTGCTTCGGCATCCGGGTTTCTCCTGGTGTCCTTGGAGCAGTACGCGCCGCCGCCCCGGCAGCCCGCCGGTCGACGGACCACCGGGGCGGCGGTTTCTACTGCGTTGCGAGGTGCGTCAGTTGACGACCGCGAGCACGTCGCGCGCGGAGAGGATCAGGTACTCCTCGCCGTTGTACTTGACCTCGGTGCCGCCGTACTTCGAGTAGATGACGACGTCGCCGACGTTGACGTCCAGCGGGACGCGGTTGCCATTGTCGTCGATCCGGCCCGGGCCGACCGCCAGGACCTTGCCCTCCTGCGGCTTCTCCTTGGCGGTGTCCGGGATGACGATGCCGGACGCGGTTGTGGTCTCCGCCTCGCTGGCCTGGACGACGATCTTGTCCTCGAGCGGCTTGATGTTCGCCACGACGATGACCTCCCCTTCCTGGGGTACGTGCTGTGCTGACGTGATCTGGGTCGACAGCCATCGGGCGTCCCGTCGTCGCGGGTGCCGGAACGTCCGGGCCGTGCGATTGGCACTCTACCCGGGAGAGTGCCAACGGCTCAACGCAGGTGACCCTCCAGATGGGTGTGTCCAACGCTTCCCCACCGTTCACCCGGTCGTGAGTCGGCCGCCATCCCTCGCTCGGACGGGTGACGAACGCTGCGAGCCGTGACTCCGGACGCTTCCTCCACCGCACCCTCCCCCACCCCCCGTTCCCGCCCGAGCAGGCGCGCCGTCCTGCGGACCGGCCTCGTCGCCGGTGCGGCGCTCGCCGTGCCCGGCACCGTGCTCCCCGCCGTCGCCGGCGTCGCCTCGGCCGGCCCGGCCGCACCCCGGGGCAACCCGTTCACGCTCGGGATCGCCTCCGGGGAGCCCGCCCCGGACGGGATGGTGCTGTGGACGCGCCTGGCGCCCGACCCGCTGGCCGAGGACGGGCTCGGCGGGATCGGCGGCCGGTACACCGACGTCGAGTGGGAGATCGCCGCCGACGAGGGGTTCCGGCAGGTCGTGCGCCGCGGCGTGGAGACGACCGGGCCGGAGCTGGGGCACAGCGTCCACGTCGAGCTCGCGGGCCTGAAGGCGGGCCGGGAGTACTTCTACCGGTTCCGGGCGGGCACGGAGCTCTCCCCGACCGGCCGGACGCGCACCTCCCCGCCCGGCTCGGCGATGCAGCCGCTCACGATGTGCTTCACCTCGTGCTCCCAGTACGAGCACGGCTTCTTCACCGCCTACGCGCGCCTCGCGGAGGACGAGCCGGACCTGGTGCTGCACCTGGGCGACTACCTCTACGAGTACACCGCCGACGACTACGTGGCGCCCGGCGGCAACGTCCGCGACCACGTCGGCCCGGAGATCGAGACGCTCGCGAACTACCGGCAGCGGCACGCCCAGTACAAGACCGACGCCGACCTGCAGGCCGCCCACGCGGTGGCGCCGTGGCTCGTGGTGTGGGACGACCACGAGCTCGACAACAACTGGGCCGACGAGGTGTACGAGAACCCCGAGACGCCGCAGCCGAACTTCCGCGCCCGCCGCGAGCACGCGTTCCGCGCCTACTGGGAGAACATGCCGCTGCGGGCCGCGCAACGCCCGAACGGCATCGACATGCGCCTGTACCGCCGCGTCGGCTGGGGCGGCATGGCGAACTTCCACATGCTCGACACGCGCCAGTACCGCAGCGACCAGCCGTGCGGCGACGAGTTCAACACCGACTGCGCGGAGCGCACCGACCCGAGCCGCTCGCTGCCGGGATCGGAGCAGGAGCGCTGGATCGCCGAGGGCTTCGCGGCCTCGCGCGCCCGGTGGGACGTGCTGGGCCAGCAGGTGTTCTTCTCACAGGTCGACTTCACCCCCGGCGAGGGCCGCGGCTTCAACCCCGACGCGTGGGACGGTACGCCTGCCTCGCGCGACCGGGTGATCGACTCGTGGACCGAGGCGAAGGGGCGCAACCTCGTCGTCCTCACCGGCGACGTGCACGCGCACTGGGCCGCCGACGTGAAGCGGCGCTTCGACGACCCGGAGGCGCCGGTGGTCGGCAGCGAGCTCGTCTCGTCGTCGATCACCTCGGGCGGCGACGGCTCGGAGACGCGGGAGGACACGGCGGCCCACCTCGCCGAGAACCCGCACATCCGCTTCTACAACAACCGGCGGGGGTACGTCCGCACGCGCTTCACGGCCACCGAGATGACGGCCGACTTCCGGGCGCTGCCCTACGTGCAGCGGCCCGGCGCGCCGGTGGAGAGCCGCGCGACGTTCGTCGTGGAGGACCGCAGGCCGGGCCTGCAGGAGGCGTGAGCCGGACGGGGGCCGGGTCCCCACCGCCCGCGCCCCCGTCCGCCCGTAGGCTCCGCCACATGGCCCAGCTCGGTACCAGCGATCTCGACGTCTCCCGGCTCTGCCTCGGCGGCAACGTCTTCGGCTGGACGGCGGACCGGGAGACCTCGTTCGCCGTCCTCGACGCCTACGCCGCCGCCGGCGGAAACTTCGTCGACACCGCCGACTCCTACTTCTGGCGCGCCCCCGGCAACACCGGCGGGGAGTCGGAGACGGTCATCGGCGAGTGGATGGCCGCCCGCGGCAACCGCGATGCCATGGTCATCGCCACGAAGGTGGGCTCCTGGCCGGAGCGCCCGGGCCTGTCGACGAAGAACATCGCCGCGGCCGTCGACGACTCGCTGCGCAGGCTGCGGACCGACCGGATCGACCTCTACTACGCGCACAAGGACGACCCGGACACCGCGCAGGAGGAGACGCTCGACGCGTTCGACGGGCTGGTGAAGGCGGGCAAGGTCCGCGCGATCGGCGCATCGAACTTCACCGCCGAGCGCCTGAGGTCGGCGCTGGAGGTCTCCGCCCGCGACGGCCTCGCGTCGTACGTGGCCCTGCAGCCGCACTACAACCTGCTGGAGCGCGCCGAGTTCGAGACCTCCCTCGCGCCGCTGCTCGAGGCGGAGGGGCTCGCCTGCCTGCCGTACTTCGGGCTGGCCAGGGGCTTCCTGACCGGCAAGTACCGCCCGGGCACCGACGTGGACAGCCCGCGGGCGGAGGGCGCGCGGGCCTACCTGGACGACCGCGGCCTCGCGGTGCTCGCCGTGCTCGACGAGATCGCCGCCGGGCACGAGGTGCCGGTGGCGGCCGTGGCGCTGGCCTGGCTGGCCGCCCAGCCGACCGTGACCGCACCCATCGCCAGCGCACGCACCCCCGAGCAGCTCGCCGACCTGCTGCCGGTGCTGGAGCTGCAGCTCACCGACGACGAGATCCGGCTCCTCTCGCACGTCAGCGGGTGATGGCGGCCGGGGCGGACCGCCCGGCCCGGTTCAGCAGGACGGCGCCGATCACCGTGACCGCCAGCCCGGCGAGCGTCTGCGGCGCCGGCGGCTGGCCGAGCACCGGCACCGCGAGCACCGCCGTCACCGGCGGGACGAGGTAGAGCAGTCCACTCGTGGCCGCCCCGGTGCCCCGGCGCAGCAGGACGAACAGCAGCACCACGGCGACCACCGAGTTCACGACCGCGAGCCACGCCAGCGCCCCGACCCCGGCCGAGGTCTGCGGCAGCGCCGGCACGCCCTCGGTCAGGAGCGCGAGCGGCGCCACCACGACCGCGGCGGCGAGCAGCTGCACGGCGCCGTCGACCCCCGGGCCACGGCGCTCGCGCGGCGACCGCGGCGGCGGCCAGCAGCAGGCCCGCGACCAGGAACCGCCACGTGGTGAGCGCGAGCGGCGGGACGCCGGCGGTACCGATGGCCCCCGATCAGGCGGTGACCGATGGCGACGCCGCCGACGCGCGGGGCCTGCGGGAGACCCTGCGCCCGCTGACGCGCGCGGCCCTGCACCGGACGCCCGCGTCCGCCTGGGCCCTGCGCGATCTGCAGCGCCGGCTCGACGCGGACGTGCCGCTGCGGGTCGGCGCGCGCGACGGCAGGCCCGCCGTCGCGCCGCCGCCGACCGTGGCCGCGGCGCTGGCCCGCGTGGCCCGGCAGGCGCTGGAACACCTCGCCGGCCCGGAGGCGGGGCAACTGGGCGCATGCGCCGCGGACGACTGCGGGATGGCGTTCCTCGACCCGGGCGGACGCCGCCGCTGGTGCGCCCCGGAGCGCTGCGGCGTGCGATCCCGGGTGCGTGCCCACCGGGATCGAGCCCGCGCCGCCCAGCGTTGACCTCCAGAGTAGGAATTCCTACCATAGAAGTATGAAGGCCGTGGTGTCGGAGAAGGGCCAGGTGACGATCCCGAAGCAGGTTCGCGATCGCCTGGGGATAGAGCCCGGTCAGGAGCTCGACTTCACTGACGAGGACGGCCGACTCGTCGCGCGCAAGGTGCAGGACCGCAATCCGCTCGACGCGGTGTACGGCCTGCTCGACCTGCGTGGCGGCACCGACGCGTATCTCGACGACCTTCGCGGTCCCGTCGAGCTCCCGTGATCACCGCAGTCGATACGAACGTCCTGATCGACGTGTTCGCGGGCGATGCCCGGTTCGGACCGGGATCCCGGGATGCCCTGGAGCGCGCGCGGAACGAAGGCGCGTTGGTGCTGTCGGACGTGGTCTGGGCGGAGACCGTTGCCGCATTCGGCGAACCCGATGCCGCAGAGGCCGCGATCGCCACGCTCGGCGCCACGTTCAGCGCGCCGACCAGGGAGGCAGGCACCGCGGCGGCGACCGCCTGGCGGGCCTACCGCACGGCGGGCGGGCCTCGCTCCCGTGTGGTGAGCGATTTCCTCGTCGGCGCGCACGCCCTGGTGCAGGCCGACCGGCTGCTCACCCGCGACCGCGGGTTCTACCGCCGCTACTTCAGCGGCCTGACCGTTCTGGACCCGACGGCCTGACGTCGGGCGGGCCCGTCAGCCCACCAGGACCTCGGTGACCGGGAGCGCAGAGTCGGCGGGCAGTTCCAACCGCGAGGCCGGGGCCCCGGCGGCGAGCAGGTGCGCCCCGAGCGCGGCGACCATCGCCCCGTTGTCGGTGCACAGCCCCGGGCGCGGCACCCGCAGCGCGATCCCGGCCGCGTCGCAGCGCTCCTGCGCGAGCTCCCGCAGCCGCGAGTTCGCTGCCACGCCCCCGCCGAGGAGCAGCGTGTCCATCCCGCGCTCGCGGGCGGCGCGCACGGCCTTCGCGGTGAGGACGTCGACCACCGCCTCCTGGAAACTCGCGGCGACGTCGGCCAGCGGGACCGCCTCCCCGGCGCGCTCCAGCGCCTCGACGTGCCGCGCGACGGCCGTCTTCAGGCCGGAGAAGGAGAAGTCGAACGGGGCATCACGGGGGCCGGTGAGCCCGCGCGGGAACGCCACCGCGGCGCGGTCCCCGTCGCGGGCGGCGCGGTCGATGTGCGGGCCGCCGGGGAACGGAAGCCCGAGCAGCCGGGCGACCTTGTCGAACGCCTCGCCCGCCGCGTCGTCGATCGTGGCGCCCAGCGGGGCAACCGGGCCGGCGAGGTCGGGCACCTCGAGCAGGCTGGAGTGCCCGCCGGAGACCAGCAGCGCGAGGCACGGCGGCAGCGGCCCGTGCTGCAGCGTGTCGACGGCGACGTGCGCCGCCAGGTGGTTCACCCCGTACAGCGGCACGTCCCAGGCCGCGGCGTAGGCCTTCGCCGCCGCGACGCCCACGAGCAGCGCGCCGGTGAGCCCCGGCCCGGCCGTGACGGCCACGGCCTCGACGTCGCGCCCCGTGACACCCGCCGTCGCCAGCGCCCGGTGCACCGCCGGGACCATCGCCTGCAGGTGCGCCCGGGACGCCACCTCGGGGACCACACCGCCGAAGCGGGCGTGCTCCTCCACCGACGACGCGATCTCGTTCGCGAGCAGCACCGGCCCGCCCGGCTCGACGCGGACGATCCCGACGCCGGTCTCGTCGCAGGAGGTCTCGATACCGAGGACGATCATGGGCGAGGCTCCCGTCGCATCGTGTGGGCGTCGGCGCCGCTGGGCCGGTAGTAGCGCTTGCGGAGGCCGACGACGACGAACCCCTCGGCCTCGTAGAGCGCGCGGGCCGCGTCGTTGTCCGTGCGGACCTCGAGGAACACCGTGGCGGCCGCCGCATCGGCGACCTCGAGCAGGTCGCGCAGGAGCGCCCGGCCGATCCCGCGGCGCTGGTGGGCCGGGTCGACCCCGATCGTGTGGATCTCGGCCTCGGCGTGCGGCGGGGCCGCGACGAACGCGATGCCGGCATAGCCGACCAGCAGGTCGCCGTCGCGTGCGGTGCCGATGCGCTCTCCGCTGACGCTCCGTGCGGCCACGTAGTGGTGGCCCGCCCGCAGCTCCTCCCGGAAGGCGCGCTCGCTCCACGGGTCGTCGCCCGGGAACAGCAGCTTCTCGAGCTCGGCGCAGCGGGCGGCGTCGGACTCGCGCAGCACGTCCAGGTGGATCGTGGTCATCCGGCGCTCACCCGCTTGCGGGCGCCCGGCTCCACGGCGTCGGGACGGCGCAGGTAGAGCGGCTCGAGCGGGCCCGGCGCGGCCCCGGACAGCAGCGCGTCCGCCGCCACCGCGACCAGCCCGGCGGGCGACGGCGACTCCGGGCCGCGTACCGGAGGGCCGAGCAGCCCCGCGGAACCGCCCGCCGCGGCGACGGCGCCCAGCTCCGCCACGCGCTCGGCCGCCGCGGCG
>NZ_JAHKRK010000125.1 GCF_019396355.1 Pseudonocardia nigra | reverse complement strand
GCTGGCTCCCGGTGCGGATCGCGATCCCGTGCGCCACGGCCACCAGCGCGGCGAACAGCAGGCGCAGGAGGTCGAAGCTGTTGCTGCGCGGGTCGAAGGTGTCCCGCAGCGTTCTCATCGTTCTCCCCGGGCCTCGGACCGGGCCGGATCGGCGATCCGGCTCCCGGGCGCGAATCGATGGGATGTCCGTGCCGCTGAGGCACGGCGACCGCGCCTGTCCGCACTGTACTGTCACGTAAGGGAAGATTCGGGCGTCTCTCAGCGAGGGTTCAGGAAGCGGCGGGGCCCCGGTTCTCCGGCAAGGTGCCGGTTAACCGCGACGACCGTCCGCGCGACACCACGTCCAGCCGCTCACGTGCCCGAACGCGCACCGAGCAGGCGGGAGGTCACCGTGGCCGGTGCGAGATTCGGACCGTACGAGCTGCAGGGCCTGGTGGGCCGGGGCGGCATGGGCGAGGTGCATCGCGCCTTCGATCACGAGCAGGGCCGGACCGTGGCGCTGAAGCTGCTCCCCGAACACCTTTGGGTGCGACGACGGGTTCGTGCAGCGGTTCCGGGGGGAGTCCCACGCGGCCGCCCGCCTCAACGACCCGCACGTCATCCCGATCCACCGGTACGGGGAGATCGACGGCCGCCTCTACATCGACATGCGGTTGGTCGACGGCGTCGACCTGGCCACCCTGATCGCACGGGACGGGCCGCTGTCGGCGGCGCGCGTGGTGTCGATCGTGGCGCAGGCGGCCGAGGCGCTGGACGCCGCGCACGCGGCGGGGCTGATCCACCGCGACGTGAAGCCGTCGAACCTACTGGTCACCCCGCACGACTTCGTCTATCTCGTCGACTTCGGCATCGCGCACGCGATGGGCTGCAGCACCCGTGGGCAGGCGCTGACGGCCACCGGGGCGACCGTGGGGACGCTCGACTACATGGCGCCCGAACGGATACGCGGCGGCAGCGACGTCGACGGGCGGGCGGACGTGTACTCGCTCGCCTGCGTGCTCTACGAGACCCTGACCGGGCAGCGCCCGTTCCCCGTGGAGGGCCTGCCCGCGCTGCTGCACGCCCACCTGCACCGCCCGCCCCCCGTGGTCACCGCGGTGCGTCCGGAGCTGCCGTCGGGTCTCGACGACGTCGTCGCCCGCGGGATGGCCAAGGATCCGGTGGCCCGGTACGCGACCGCGGGCGACCTGGCGGCGGCGGCGCGCGCGGTCCGTGATCTCCGGGGCGGGCACGTGGCGGCGACGGTCACTGCGCGCGGCCCGCTGCCGCAGGCACCGACGTCGCCCGCCCGTCCTCCGGCGTTCGACGCCCCGCCCACGCGCATGGCCCCGGGCGGATCGCCGCGGTGGTCGGCCACCCCGGGCCCCTCGCCCGGGCGCGGTCGGGTCCGCGGCGCGAGCCAGATCGTGGCCGTGGCCGCCCTCGTCGTGCTGGCCGTCGTCGTCGGTGTGACGCTCGGGCGGGGGGAGGTCCTCGGAGCCGGGAACGCGGCGCCGGAGCCGAGCGGGCCCGCCGCGACCGACGCCGCAGGGATCGAGGCCGCAGGGACCGACGCCGCCGGGACCGCCGCCGCGACCGAGCCCGCCGGGCCGCCGAGCACGGGCGGCCCTCCGGCGTCGCCCGGGCCGTCCCGGCCCCTGGCCGGCGACGGCGGGGCCGGTGATGCGCGCGCGCTCGCGTCGGCACCACCCGCCGTGGGTGACCTGGGGCTGTCCACCCCGATCTCGGACCCGCCCTGCACCGGCCGGTTCGTGACGTTCGTCGGGTCGGCCGTCACTCCGGGCGCCCACCGGGCCGAGGTCGCGAGCCTGCTGGCGCAGCACCCGGGGTCGTCGTACCTGCTCGCCGAGACCGGCTGCGCGTCGCTGCGCCCGCGGCTCCCGGACGGGCGCAGCATCTGCTCCGTCTACCTCGGCCCGTACGCCACCCCGGACCAGGCGTGCTCCGCGCGGCGCGCGGCGGGCGGCGACAGTTACGTGAAGGTCCTCGACGAGGTCACCCCGGTGGACCGGTTCGTGGAGTGCTGACCGGTACGCGGGCCCGCCGCGTGCGAGTCTGGGCGTCCCGGATCGACAGGAGGACCCATGACCGCCGATCTCGACATGCTCTCGTTCGAGCCGTTGACACCGGTGTCGTTCCTGGACCGGGCGGCGGCGGCGCACGGTGACCGGCCCGCGGTGGTGGACGGGGAGCGGCGGTGGACCTACGCCCAGCTGCACGACCGGTGCCGCCAGCTGGCGGGCGCGCTGGCGCCGTTGGCGGGGGGTCGGCCGGTGGCGGTGCTGGCGCCCAACACCCACGTGCTGCTGGAGGCGAGTTTCGGGGTGCCGTGGGCGGGGGTGCCGCTGGTGGCGGTGAACACCCGGCTGTCGGCGGGCGAGGTGGCCTACATCCTGGAGCATTCCGAGGCCGGGGTGCTGGTGCACGACCCGGTGTTCGACGAGCTGGTGGACGTCGCGCTGGCCGGGTTGGCCGACCCACCGCGCCGGATCCGGGCCGGCGAGGAGTACGAGGAACTGCTGGCCGCGGCCACGCCGACGGCGATCGTGCCGGCCGACGAGCGGGCGCTGCTGTCGATCAACTACACGTCCGGGACCACGGGCCGCCCGAAGGGCGTGATGTACCACCACCGGGGGGCGTACCTGCAGGCGTTGGCGATGGTGGGCCACACGGGGTTGTCGCCGTCGGCGGTGCATCTGTGGACGTTGCCGATGTTCCATTGCAACGGCTGGTGCTTCCCGTGGGCGGTCACGGCGGCCGCGGCGATGCACGTGTGTCTGCCGAAGGTGGACCCGAGCGAGGTGTGGCGGTTGCTGCGTGCCGAGGGGGTGACGCACCTGGAGGGCGCGCCGACGGTGTTGTCGATGCTCGCCTACGCCGCGGATGCGGCGCCGCTGGACGGGACGGTGCGGGTGGCGACCGGTGGGGCGCCGCCGTCGCCGGCGATCCTGCGCCGGATGGGGGAGCTGGGGTTCGACGTCACCCACCTGTACGGGCTGACCGAGACGTTCGGGCCGGCGATGATCTGCGATTGGCGTCCGGAGTGGAACGCTCTCGACGGCGAGGCGCAGGCGCGGCTGAAGGCGCGGCAGGGGGTGGGGAACATGATCTCCTGCACGGCGCGGGTGATCGGCGACGACGGGGCGGACGTGCCGGCGGACGGGGTGTCGGTGGGGCAGATCGCGCTGCGCGGCAACAACGTGATGCTCGGCTATTTCAAGGATCCGGAGGCGACGCGGGCGGCCGCGCCGGACGGCTGGTTCCGCACCGGGGATCTCGGCGTGGTGCACGCGGACGGGTATGTGGAGCTGCGGGATCGCAGCAAGGACGTGATCATCTCGGGTGGGGAGAACATCGCGTCGGTGGAGGTGGAACAGGCGATCGCGGACCATCCGGCGGTGGTGGAGGTGGCGGTGATCGCGGTGCCGGACGAGCGGTGGGGCGAGGTCCCGGCGGCGTACGTGACGGTGCAGGAGGGCGCCGTGGTGACCGAGGCGGAGATCGTGGAGTTCGTGCAGGGCCGGTTGGCCCGGTTCAAGGCGCCCAAGCGGGTGGTGTTCGGCGAGCTGCCCAAGACCTCCACCGGCAAGATCCAGAAGTACGTGCTGCGGGACAAGGCCTGGGCCGGGGCGGAGCGCCGGATCCAGTAGCGCGCCGCGGCCGCCGGCGGGCTCACCGCCGCAGCGCCAGGTGCCACGCCGTGGCCAGCAGCGTGCCGGCGGCGCCCAGCCCGACCGCGAGCCGGGACACCTCCGGGCTCGGGCCGGTGACCAGGACCACCAGCCCGGCGACGGCGGCGACGCACAGCCCGACGGCGGTCCAGGTGTACTGCGGCTGGTCGAACAGCCGGGCCAGCGGGAAGAAGTGCAGGCCGACGATCAGGGCGACGACGGGCGGGGCGAGCTCCGGCCTGCGCAGCGCGACGACGACCACCACGACCAGCGCGATCGCACGAACTGCGCGAGGTTGACGACGCCGACGCGGCGGTGCCACCCCTCCGGGAGCCGGCGGGCGCGCTCGGGCGGGCCCTCGGACCGGGAGGTGACCAGGAGGGCGCCCGCCGCGGCCGCCCCGGTGCCGATCCGGAGGGCCCAGCCGGCGCCCGTCGGGAGACCCGATGCCGCCACCATGCCCCAGAGCAGCGCGAACAGCGCCAGGATGACGGCGCCCCGCCGCCGGAGGCTGCGGCTCAGGTCCTGCCGGGCGATGTCGGCGGTCATCGTGCTCCTTCGTTCCGGAATGTTCGTGCGACCGCAACACTAGCGATCGCACTCATTCCGGAGAAGCCGTTCCCGGTAAGTGGTGACAGATGTCAGAAGCGGTTGTCGCACATTTGTCACTAATGGTTCCGTGGATTGCCGGGAAGATTGCGAGAATGGTCGTATCGGAAAAGTCGGACCCCGTCCGCCCGGTGCCGGCGACGGCTCCGCACCATCGCCACCACGAGCATCGCCACCACTGCCGCCGCCACTGCCACCACCACGGCGACGAGGGCCACGACCATGCCGGCGCCGGGGCCGCAGGACCCGTCGAGCGGCCGGAGCGTCTCCGGCGGGTCGCACGCCGGGTGCACGCGCAGCACGCCCCACTGGCCCGCCTCGCGGTAGGCGCCCCGCGCGTTGCCGTAGCGGTAGTCGCCGGTATGCGCGGCCGGGCCGCCCGCGTCGAGCCACATCGTGCGGGCCTCGAGCCCGCCCAGCGCCACCGCGCTCACCAGGTCGGTCCCCGGGAGGCCGGGCTCCCGCGCCCAGCGGTGGCCCTCGGCGCCGGGCACCTGGACCTGCTCGCTCCACGGCGCGAGCAGGTTCACCCGCACCAGGTCGCCCGCCGCGACCTCCAGCAGCGGCGTGCTGGCCCGGCCCTCCACACCCACCTGGTAGTTGAGCCCGGTCACCCCGCTGACGGCCTTGCCGTAGGGCATCCGGTGGAGACGGAACCATCCCGTCCCCCGGCGGCGAGCGGCGGGCAGCACCACCACGAGGGCCGCGCGCCGAACGGCGCGCACGAACGTCTCGCCCTGCACGCGCCCCTGCTCGCACCCGATCATCAGGGCGTTACGGTCCTGTTCGCGCCGGTCAGCGGCTCGGTTCTGATGTTCGCTCCGCGACCTCCGCTCGGTTCTGATGTTCGCTCCGCGACCTCCGCTCAGGCCCGGTCCTCGCCCCGCCAGATGCGCGGGGCGACCCCGGCGGCGAGCTCCCGCCCGCGCAGGACCTGCACCCGGTAGGGATCCAGGCGGAGCACGTGGAACCCGGGCCCGTCCGGTCCGGCGGGCCAGAACGGCTGCGGGTCGTAGCCCACGCCCGCGGGGCTGCCCGTGCGGTAGAGCTCCCAGACCCGGCGCTTCACCTCGGGATCCTCGACCCACTCGGCCACCGTGTCGAAGGAGACGACGTCCTGGCGGGGGCTCCAGTAGGAGAACGTGGCGTGCGGGTTGTGGGCGAGGTGCGCCACCTTCACCGGGGTCCGGAAGGTGGCGAGCCAGCCGACCGGCCGGTCGCCGTCGAGCTCCCAGACGGCGATCAGCAACCGGGACCGCGGCCTGCCCTTCCGGTCGACCGTCGTCATCGTGGCGTAGTTGATGCGCGCGAGGACGTCGGCGACGTCGTCGCGCAGGGGCGCGAACGACGCGGGCCTCCGCACCCCCGTCGCGCCCTCGGCCGATGCTCCGCTCACCGGGTCACCTCCGTCCCGGCGATGACGCCGACGAGGCTCGGCAACCCGTCGCGGCCGTGCCCGGCCCGCAGCCCGCGCTCGAGGAGCGCCCGGATGCCGTCCGGGACGTCCGTGCCGATCCCCAGCCCGGCGCTGGTGGCGACGAGGTGGTCCACGGCCGCGGCGAGGACCTCGAGCGTGCCCTCGTCCGGGGGAGCGGTGCGCAGCTCGGCCTGCCGGGCGTGCTCGGCGAGCAGCCCCTGGGCGAACGGCAGGTAGTCGGTCACCACCTCGGCGACGTCCGGTGCCGGGACGCCGGCGCCGCCGAGCAGCGCCACGGCGTGGTAGAAGCCGGTGAGCAGGCCCAGGTTCACGCCGAGCAGCGCGGTGTCGTGGAGCGAGGCCGTACCCGGGTCGGCGCCGAGGTACCGCGCCCGGCCGAGGCTGCGGAGCGCGGGTCCGGCGGAGTCGAAGGTCTCCCGGGACCCGCTGTAGAGGAACAGCGCCTCCGGTCGCCCGACCGCACGGGTGCCGCTCATGGCGGCGCCGTCGAGGTAGGTCCCACCCCGGCGGGCCGTCCACGCGGCGAGGTCGCGGGCCTGTTCCGGCCTGCCGGAGGTCAGGTTCACGACCACCCGCCCGGCGAGGGCGTCGGCGACGGGTTCGAGGACCGCGCGCACGGCGTCGGCGTCGGCCACCGCGAGCACCACGACGGGACTCGCGGTGGCCGCCTCGGCGAGCGTCGCCGCGGGGATCGCGCCGTGCCCGACGAGGTCAGCGGCCCGTCCGGGGCTGCGGTTCCAGACCGTCGTCGGGTGCCCGGCCTTCAGCAGCGCCCCGGCGACGACGGAGCCGAGCGCGCCCAGGCCGAGGACCGCGACCGGCTGTGCGTCTTCACGTTCTGTCATGCGCTCCAGGGAAGCGCCGGACCGGTGGACGGGAAATGGCTCAGGAGCGCGTCCGGATGTCTGTGCGTCCCGATCGCCCGCGGATACAGTCGGCGGCGTGACCGATGCGCTGTCGACGCTCCTGGACGACGTCCGGCCCCGCGGGGCGCTGTTCGAGCGGTCGGCGCCGGCCGGGGAGTGGTCGCTGCGCTTCGGCGGGAGCCGGCCGCTCGCCCTGGCCGCGATGCTGCACGGCGAGGGCTGGATCACCGCGGAAGGGCAGGCGCCGATTGCGCTGGGCACCGGGGACGTCGCGGTCGTCGTGGGCTCCGCGCCGTACACGATCAGCTCCGCCCCGGGTGTGGCGCCGACCGTGCTGGTCGGCGAGGGGAATCGGTGCACCACCGCCGACGGCCGCCAGCTCGAGGAGCTCACCGCGGGCTGCGCGGACGGCGCTCCCGGCTCGGACGTGCTCCTCACCGGCACCTACCAGGTACGCGGCAGCGTGTGCGACCGGATCCTGCAGGGCCTGCCGCCCGTGCTCGTCGTGCGCGCGGACGAGCTGCCGTACCCGGTCGTCGGGATCGTCGCCGCGGAGCTGGGCCGGCCCCGTCCCGGCCGGCAGGCCGTGCTGGACCGGCTCCTGGACCTGCTGCTCGTCACCACGCTGCGGGAGTGGCTCGACCGGCCGGGATCGGGTGCGCCCGCCTGGTACCACGCGCAGCACGACCCGGTCGTCGGCACGGCGTTGCGGCTGATGCACGACGACCCGGCCCACGCCTGGTCGGTGGCCGAGCTGGCCCGGCGTTCCGCGGTGTCCCGGTCGGCGTTCGCGCGCCGGTTCACCGAGCTCGTCGGCGAGCCGCCGATGTCCTACCTGGCCTGCTGGCGGCTGTGGCTCGCGGCGGACCAGCTCGCGCAGACCGACGACACGGTCGACGCGATCGCGCGCCGCGTCGGCTGCGCCAACGCCTACGCCCTCAGCGTGGCCTTCAAGCGGGTGTACGGGATCCGCCCGGGCGAACATCGGATCGCCGCAGGCAGCCGCCGGGACGCGGAACGCGCTTCCGCGTGACCGCTCAGTAGTCCATTCGCCGGACCGATTCGGTACCGACACCCGGCGCTCGCCCGAAAGAGGGCAGTTGTGCACGGCCAGGCAGGAACCCTTGCTTCGGGGGTCCTATCGGGCGATGATCTCAGTAGCACAACTGAAGCCCGATGGTCACTGCGGGTGAGTACTGGCGTGGTTCGCGAAGGAGGCGGCGATGTCGGCTGATCACGATATGTCGAGTGACTACGGCTACGACCTGGCGCACGAAGTCAAGAGCATTCTGGAGATGCCGCCGGCCCGCTCCGGCCTCGGGTCTGCAACCGGTGCACAGCTGCTCCGGCGGGAGGTCGACCCGTCCGCCGACCTGGGCTACGACGAGGCGCACGACTTCTGAGCGCACGATTGCGACCACGGATCCGGCGTTCCTGAAACGATTCCAGGGGAACGCCGGCATTCGTGGGAACAGGGCCGGTCAGTACACGAGAACAGTTGTCCCGATCTCGGCCACACCGCTCGACCAGAGCAGATCCATGGCCGCATTGGTCAAGCGGACACAACCGTGTGAGGCCGGCCGCGCGGGAATGCTTCCCGAACCGTGCACCGCGATGCCCCCGTTGAAGTACTTGGGGCGGTACAACGTGCCGAGCTCCGCCTCGCGGAGGCCGTCGATCTGACGCTGGATGGCGTACTCGCCCTTGGGGGTGGAGGCCACGGCCGTGCCCCCGGAGTATTCGTAGAGCTCGCCGTTGCCCGTGGAGGTGTTGAACGCCCAGCGCACCTGCCCGTCCTGGACGACGAGCAGCAGCTGACGCTCCAGGTCGACCTCCAGCAGGTCCCCGGAGGTGGCCCGCGCGGTCGGCCGCGTGGCCTCGGGCAGGCGCCCCTGCGTCTGTGGGCCGGCGACGCCGTCGCGGGTGAGGCCCTCCGCCTTCTGGAACGCCATCACGGCCTGGCGGGTGAGCTGCCCGTACCAGCCGTCCACCTCGCCGAGCCAGTAGCCGAGGTCGGAGAGGCGCTGCTGCAGGGCGACGACGGCGGGCCCCGACTCCCCGAGCTCGAGCACCCCGTCGGCGGCAGGGTCCGGCGGGGCGGGCGCGGTGGGGGATGCGGGGGCGGCGCCCTGTGCGGGAGTGCCCTGTGCGGGAGTGCCCGGCGCGGGGGCGGCCGACGTGGTGGGCGCCGGGACGGCGGTGCCGGGGGCACCTGCCGCGTCCGGAGCGCACCCCGCGGTGACGGCGAGCCCTCCCGCGGCCGCGAGGGCTGCGGCGAGGCGGGCCACACGCCGCGCGGCGGCCCGGTCGGACAGGTCGTGCACTGGCCGGTGGTCCATGGCGCTGTCCCCCTCGTCGTCTTCGATCATGCCCCATCGTCGGCCACCGAAACGTCGTTCCGGGTCACTTCTCGGTCACGGTGCGCGAACGACCGGGCGGGGGCTGCTACCCCAGGCCTGCCTCGCGCAGCCACGCGTAGCTGTCCGCCACCGCCTGGAACCGGTCGCCGCGGGAGTCGTCGAGCTCCACCACGCGCAGCGCGTTCGGTGCCGCGGCGACGATCTCGCGGATCGGCATCCCGCCCTGCCCGACCGCCACCTGCTCGGTGACGTCCGCGGTCGCGGGCCCGTCCTTGACGTGGATCGCCTGCACCCGGTCGCCGAGCCGGCCCAGCAGCGCCACCGGGTCCTGCCCGCCGACGGCCGCCCAGTAGGTGTCGACCTCCAGCACCACTGTGTCGTCCAGGTGCGCGGCGAACACCTCCAGCGCCGTGGTCCCGTCGAGGACGATCTCCAGCTCCTGCGCGTGGTTGTGATAGCCCACGCGCACGCCGTGCCGGGCGGCCACCGCGGCCGCGGCGTTGAGCTCGTCGGCGACCTTCTCGACGTCGGCGGCGCTCTCCCACCGGGAGCGGTCGACGCGCGGGTCGATCACCGTGCCGATGCCCAGCCGCGCCGCCGTCGCGAAGATCGCGTCGAGGTCCTGGCCGACGATGCTCTGGTGCGTCGTGGGAGCGGTGAGCCCGGCGTCGGCGAGCGCGGGGCCGAGCGGCTCGGCGTAGGTGGCGAGGCCGAACGGCTCGACCTGCGTGAACCCGATGTCGGCCAGGCGCCGCAGCGTGCCGGGGAGGTCGTCGGCGAGCGCTTCCCGCACGGTGTAGAGCTGTACCGACACACGGCTCACGGTGAGGTCTCCTCGTTCGGGTCGGCGACGGGGGAGTGGTCGTCCCCGAGCCGTACCGTAACGACTTCGCGCCGCTGCGTCGGTGCGTCGGTGCGTCGGTGCGTCGAGGATCACTCCGGCTCGAGCGCGGAGAGCAGGTCCCGGCTCGATTCCTCCTCGCCCGACCGGTGGTCGCCCGGTTCCGGTGGCGGTGCAGGATCCGGCCCCGTGACCGGACGCGCGCTGGGGGCATGGGCGACGGTCGCCGTCGGGATGCTGGTCATGGTGATCGCCGGCGGCGTCGCGCAGCGCTACACCCCGTTCTGGTTCGACCCCGATGAGGGCTGCGCGCTCTACGGGCGGTGCGTCACCGAGGCCTCGGAGGCGGCGCTGCGCGCACTGTGGTGGGTCGCGGGCGTCGGGCTGGTCGTTCTGCTGCTCGGAGTCGCGGGGACGGTGTCGGCGCTGCCGCGGGCCCGGCAGCGCGCGCCGCAGGTCGAGCTGTCCGCCCCGGTGCAGGCGGCCGTCGCCGGCACGGCCGGGCTGGTGACGGGGACGGTCGGCGGACCGCTCGTGGTGTTCGCGATCCTCGTCGCGGCCCAGGCCGTCCCGGCCGTGGTGTGCCTGCTGTGGCTCGTCGATGCGCGGCTGGTGGCCGTGCTGGTCGGCAAGACCGGCCCGGCGCAGCACGGGGCGCGCTTCGGATGGTCGACGGGGCTCGCCGCCGGGGCGCTGGCCGTCGCGGTGTCCGCGGGGCTGTGGAGTACCGGGCTGGCAGCGGGCCAGTGGTACCTGCCCGCGTTCGCCCACGGCGCCGCCCTGGCGGTCGCGGTGCTCGTCGCGCGCCTCGTCGCGGCGCCCGCCGGTGGCCGGGCCGGGTCGGCCAGCGGCCTGGTGGGCACGCTCGCCGTGTTCGGGGCCGTCACATTCCTGGCGGCGGTCCCCGAGCCCCCCGATCCGGAGCCGGTCGGGCCCCCCGAGCGGCACTCCGCCCCGCCACCGGTCGCCGCCCCGTCACCGGCCGCGCCGCAGACGCCGGACCCGACCCGGCCGCCCGCGGCCGACGTGCAGGCCGCCCGCGTCTGCGCGCCGGGCGAGCTCACCTGGAGCACCGCCGGCTGGGACGCCGCGATGGGCGGCCGCTGGGTCACGGTGGTCGCCACGTCGACGGCCCCGGTCGCCTGCTCCGTCGACGGCTTCCCCCGCATCGACCTCCGGCAGGGCGGGCGGTCCCTGGGGCTCGTCGTTGAGCCCGGTTCGCCGATCGACCCGAACGTGCCCGTCGTGGCCCGGCGGGTCGGCATCGCGCCCGGGGGCAGTGCGTCCTTCGTGCTGCACTGGCGCGGATACGGCGCCGCCGCCGACGAGGACACGCCGCAGACCCTCGTCGTCGCGCTCGACGGCGACCGCGCGTGGCGGGACGTGCCGCTGTCCGACGGGCCCGCCCCGTTCGACCTCGTCGACGGGGCGACCGTCGTCGTCGGGAGCTGGCGGGCCGGCGCGCCCTGAACCGCCCGCCCCCGGCTACGGGGCCGCGAGGCTGCTGGGGCCGCTCGCGAGCACGGCGGCGGTGAGCGCCTTCGTGGCGGGCCGGTGCTCGGTGCGCGGGTTGGTGAGCAGCACGAGGTCGATGTGGCCGAGCTCCGGGAGGCGGTGCTGCCCGCCCAGCGGGGTGAGCTGCACCGGCACCAGGCTCTTGGCCATCGCGGAGATGCCGATCCCCGCCGCGACCGCCGCGATCAGCCCGTTGACGCCGCGGCAGATGCACGCGCTGCGGTAGGTGGTGTTGGTGGCGTCGAGCGCGTTCTGCATCGCCGTGCGGCTGATGCTCGGCAGGGGGTAGACCACCAGCGGCAGCGGGCGGCTGTGGTCCAGGCGCGTGGACGCGTTGCCGACCCACACCAGGCGTTCGCGCTTGACGAGCTGGCCGGCGTGCTCCCCGCGCGGCCGCTTGCCGACGAACAGGTCCAGCCGGTCGTTCTCCAGCCTGCGGTGCAGGGTGCCGCTCTGATCGATCGTCAGGTCCAGGTCGACCTTCGGGTTGTCGCGGCGGAAGTCGCGCAGGATCTGCGGCAGCCGGGTGAGCGCGAGATCGTCGGACATGCCGATGCGCAGCCGCCCGTGCGGGCGCTCACCGCGGAAATAGCTCGCGGCCTGCTCGTGGGCGGCGAGGATCGATCGCGCGAAACCGATCATGGCCTCGCCGTCGCCGGTGAGTGAGACGGAGTGCGTGTCGCGGTGCACCAGCATCCGGCCGCTGGCGTCCTCCAGCTTGCGGATGTGCTGGCTCACCGTGGGTTGGCGGATGCCGAGCCGCGCCGCGGCCTGGGTGAAGCTGCGGGTCTGGGCGACCGCCAGGAACGTCTGCAGCTGCGCCGGGTCGTACATCGCGGTCATTCGTCCTCGTAATAACTGTATGTCGACTGATCGACGTTCAGAATACTGATGCACGAGCGCAACATGGAAGCGCTCCCGACCACGACGAAAGGTGTGCAGTGACAACGGCCTCGGCCGACATATCCGTGAGCGAGCCCACTTCTACCGCGCGGCGAATGTTCGCCGCGCTCCGCGTACGCAACTACCGGATCTATGTCGCGGGCCATAGCGTCGCGAGCACCGGCACGTGGATGCAGAGCATCGCCCAGGACTGGCTGGTGCTCGAGCTGACCGGCAGCGCCGCGGCGGTGGGCGTCACCATGGCGTTGCAGTTCCTGCCGATGCTCCTGCTCGGCATGTACGGGGGCATGATCGCCGACCGCTACCCGAAGCGGACGGTGCTGCTGACCACGCAGGCGCTGAACGCCTGCCTCACCTCCGTGCTCGCCGTGCTGACGATCAGCGGGCAGGTCCAGGTGGGGCACGTCTACCTGCTGGCGCTCGCCGGCGGGCTGGTCTTCGTCGTCGACAACCCCACCCGGCAGGTGTTCGTCAACGAGGTCGTACCCGCGGCGCACGTCCGCAGCGCGATCTCGCTCAACGCGGCGGTCTTCCAGACCAGCAGGCTGCTCGGGCCCGCGGTCGCGGCTGTGTTGATCGCCTCGGTCGGCATCGGCTGGGCCTTCGCCGCCAACGCGCTGTGCTACCTCGGGCCGCTGATCGGGCTCTCGTTCATCCGGACGGCCGACCTCGTGCGCGGACCGGCCCTGCAACGCGCGCCGGGGCAGCTGCGCTCGGCCCTGCGCTACGTGGCCGCGCGCCCGCACGTGGCCTGGACGATCGCCCTCGTCGGGGTCGTCGGCACGTTCGGGCTCAACTTCCCCGTGGTCCTCACGGCCATGGCGGACACCACCTTCGACAGCGACGCCGGGCTCTACGGGCTGTTCAACGTCATGCTCGCGGTCGGCTCGGTGACCGGGGCGCTGATCGCCGGCGGGCGCGTGCACACCCGGTTGCGCCTGCTCGTCGCGATGGCGGCGCTGTTCGGGCTCGCCCAGACGGCGGCCGCGCTGGCCCCCGGCCTCGTGGTCTTCCTCGTCGCGCTCGTGGCGATGGGGGTCGTGAACCTCGCGTTCCAGGCGATGGCGAACTCGTCGGTGCAGGTGTGGGTCGAGCCGGCCGTCCGCGGGCGGGTGATGGGGCTCTACATGCTCGCGTTCACCGGGGGCACACCGCTCGGCGCGCCGCTCATCGGCTGGATCACCACGCACGCCGGGCCGCGGGTCGGCATGGCCGTGTGCGGGATCGTGCCGATGCTCGCCGCCGTCGCGGTGGGGGTGCTGATGGCGGTCCGGCAGCGGCGGGAGGAGGCCGCGGCGCTCGCCGCACCGGTCGCGGCGCCCGCCGCGGCACCGGTCGACGTCCGGCAGGCGCACTGCGTGCCGCTCCGGCAACGCAGCGGCGCGCGGTGGCGGTCGTACTGGCCGGCACACCGGAGGTCGTCGCACCGCCGGGCCGAGCACCGCGCGGATCCCGTCGAGGTGGGCTGAGCCGGGCCAGGCGCGTGGTCACGCCGTTCACCGCGACGTCGACCGCGCGCCACCCGATCGGGCTACCTTCGCCGCATGCGACGCGCCCTGCTGCCGACCGTGCTCACCGCCGCCCTGCTCTGCGCCGGGGCCGCGCCGGCCGCGGCGGCGCCGCCCGGCGACGACGCCGTGGCCGAGGCCTTCGCGCAGACCACCCGGTCCACGGAGTGGGAGCAGGTGCAGCGGATCCCGCTGGGCTTCCCGACCCACCACCCGCAGGGTTTCGCGCTGGTCGGCGACCGCATCTTCATGTCCTCCGTGGAGATCCTCGAGCCGACGGAGCGGTTCCCGCAGCCGGTCGACGGCCACGACCGGACCCCGGGCCGCGGCGTGGGACACGTGCTGGTGCTCGACCGCGCGGGGAACCTCCTGCACGACGTCGTGCTCGGCGAGGACACGATCTACCACCCGGGCGGGATCGACTTCGACGGCGAGTCGGTGTGGGTGCCCGTCGCCGAGTACCGCCCGAACAGCCGGTCCATCGTCTACCGGTTGGACCCGCAGACCTACGAGGTGCACGAGGCGTTCCGGGTGGACGACCACGTCGGCGGGGTGGTGCGCGACCGCGCCGGCGGCGCGGTGCACGGGGTGAGCTGGGGCTCGCGCACGCAGTACACCTGGACGGCGAAGGGACAGGAGATCGGCCGGGAGGACAACCCGAACCACGTGCTCGACATCCAGGACTGCGACTACGCCGGTGCCCGGACCCAGCTGTGCTCCGGGATCACGGGCCTGCCGACCGCGGACGGCGGCTCCTACGAGCTCGGCGGCCTGGAGCTGCGCGACCTGCGTGACGGTCGGATCCTGCACCAGGTCCCGTTCCCGCACTTCTCCTCGGCCGGGCACGTGGTCACCCGCAACCCGGTGGCGCTGGAGGTCGACGGCCCGACGCTGCGCCTGTTCGCCGCGCCCGACGACGGTGCCGAGGGTGCGGGGACCGAGCTGCTGGTGTACGAGGCGCAGGTGGGCTGACCCGGCGGCCCGGCCGGTACCGTACGGCGTAAGGAGACGAAGGAGCTGCGGGTGGTCGTCTACGCCGGTCAGGGTGATGCGCGGCGGGCGATGGCCCTGCTGTGGCGCGGGGACGGCGGCGGGGAGCCCCGGCGCGGGCCCGGGCCAAGACCCGCGCTGAGCGTCGACGCGGTCGTGGACGCGGCCATCGCGGTCGCCGGCGCCCAGGGGATGGCGGCGCTGTCCATGCGCGCGGTCGGGGAACGCCTCGGGCGTACGGCCATGGCGCTCTACACCTACGTGCCGAGCAAGGGCGAGCTCGTCGACCTCATGTACGACCGGGTGCTCGCCGAGGTCCCCACCGACTACGACCTCGGCGCGGGCTGGCGGGCGGCGCTCACCGCATGGGCGGGGGACATGCGGGCGTTCTACCTGCGGCACCCGTGGGTGCTGCAGGTGTCGCAGGCGCGACCGGTGCTGGGTCCGCACGAGTTCGCCCTCCGCGAGACGGTGGCGCGCATCCTGCGCGCGACCGGGCTCGGCCCGTCGGCGGCGCGCAGCGCGTTCGGCGCGCTGTTCCACGTCGTGCGCGGGTCGGCGCAGGCGATCGCCGAGGCGCGGGAGGCCGCGGCGGCCACCGACGTGTCCGACGAGGAGTGGTGGAGCGCCCGCTCCGGCCTGCTGGAGGGGGTCGCCCCCGGCGTCCTGGAGCGGTTCCCGGCGGCGGCGTGGATCGAGGGCGAGCGCGCCCCGGAGCCGGAACCGGCGCCCCTGGACGACGCCACGCCCTACCTGGAGCGCGAGGCCGACGCGCACTTCGCCGCGACCCTGGCGCTGGTGCTCGACGGGATCGACGCGGCGCTCGCCCGGCACCGGACGCAGGCGTGACCCCGATCGTGCTGGTCACGGGGGCCGCCGGCCGGCTGGGCACATACCTGCATGACCGCCCGCCGCCGGGGTGGACGCCGCGGTGGACCGACCTCGCCGCCGCCGAGGGGATCGCCGCCGCCGACGTCACCGACCTCGAGGCGATGACCGGCGCCTGCCGCGGCGCCACCGCCGTCGTCCACCTCGCCGGCATCCCCACCGACGCCGACTGGCCGGACCTGCTGCACGTGAACGTCACCGGCACCCGGACCGTGCTGGAGGCCGCGCACCGGCAGGGCGTCCGGCGGGTGGTCCTGGCCGGCAGCAACCACGCCGTCGGCTTCAGCCCGCGCGGGAGCGGCGACCTCGTCGAGGACCCGGCGCCCCGGCCCGACAGCGCCTACGGGTTCACGAAGGCCGCGGTCGAGGCCCTCGGCCGGTGGTACGCCGACCGCGGGCTCGAGGTCGTCACCCTGCGGATCGGGTCGTGCCGCGACCGGCCGAACTCCACCCGGATGCTCGGCACCTGGCTCTCGCCCGCCGACTTCAGCAGGCTGATCGGCGCGGCGCTCGACGGCCCCGTCGACGGGGCGGCCCTGGTCTGGGGCGTGTCGGCCAACACGCGGCGCTGGTGGTCGCCCGACGCGGGTGCCCGCCTCGGCTACCGCCCCCGCGACGACGCCGAGTCCCACGCCGCGTCGGTCGACCCGGGCACGGCAGGGCCCGGCGACGACCGGGTCGGCGGGCGCCTCCCGCCCGCTCAGGCGAGCCAGCCGGGACGGACGAGGCCGGTCTCGTAGCCGAGCACCACCAGCTGGGCGCGGTCCCGGGCCCGCAGCTTGGTCATCGCCCGGCTCACGTGGGTCTTGGCCGTGGCCGGGCTGACCACGAGCCGCTCGGCGATCTCGTCGTTGGACAGCCCCGACGCCACGAGCGTGACGACCTCGCGCTCGCGCTCGGTGAGCTCGCGCAGCAGTGCGCCGAGTGCGCGGTCGGCCTGCGGCGGCTTCGCCCGCGCCGCGAACTCGGCGATCAGGCTGCGGGTGACGGCGGGGGAGAGCAGGGCGTCGCCGCGGTGCACCACCCGCACGGCGTGCAGCAGCTCGGCGGGCTCGGTGTCCTTGACGAGGAAGCCGCTCGCGCCCGCGCGGATGGCCTCGAAGACGTACTCGTCCTCCGCGAACGTGGTCAGCATGACCACCCGGACCGCGGCCAGCCGCGGGTCCCCGACGATGTCGCGGGTGGCGGCGAGGCCGTCGCGCCCGGGCATGCGGATGTCCATCAGGACGACGTCGGGGCTCGTGTCGCGGGCGAGCCGGACTGCGCCGTCGCCGTCCTCCGCCTCGCCGACGACGGTGATGTCCGCGGCGGAGGACAGCAGCGCCCGGAAGCCGGCGCGGACCAGCGCCTGGTCGTCGGCGAGCAGCACGTCGATCATCGGGCCTCCGGGGCGGGCAGGTGGGCAGGCAGGTGGGCACGGACGCGGAACCCGCCGTCCGGCCGGGCGCCCGCGGTGAGTGTGCCGCCGAGCGCACCGGCCCGCTCGCGCATCCCGGCCAGCCCGGTGCCGCCCGGCGCGCCGGTGGGCCCGGTGCCGTCGTCGTCGACCTGCACGGTGAGCCCGTCGCCCGCGTACTCCAGGCGGACGGCGGCAGTGGCCCGCCCGGCGTGCTTGCGCACGTTGGTGAGCGCCTCCTGCACGATCCGGTACGCGGCGAGGTCGACGCTGGGCGCCAGCTCCCGGGGCGTGCCGGTGGTCTCGACGGTGACCGGCAGCCCCGCGGCGCGGGTGTCGGCCACGAGGTCGTCGAGACGGGCGAGCCCGGCCTCCGGCTGCCGCGGCGCCTGCTCGTCGACGCCGCGGAGCACGCCGAGGGTGGCGCGCATCTCGCGCAGCAGCTCCCGGCTCGACTGCTTGATCGCCGTGAGTGCCGTGCGGGCCTGCTCGGGGTCGTCGTCCATCAGGTAGAGCGCCACCCCGGCCTGCACGTTGATCAGCGAGACGTGGTGGCCGAGCACGTCGTGCAGCTCCCGGGCGATCCGCAGCCGCTCCTCGCTCCCGCGGCGGCGTTCGGCCTCCTCGCGGGCGGCCCGGGCCTGCGCGAGCCGCTCCCGGCGCGAGCGCCACAGCTCGAACGCCGCGATGAGCGCCACCAGCCAGGCGAACCACGCAGCGGCTACCACGAACAGCCGGTCCGACGGGTCGCGGACCACGTGCACCAGCACGAGAGCGGTGAAGCCGACGGCGGTGATCGCGTACGCGGGCACCCGGTGCCCGGTCGTGACGCTCGTGCCGAGCGCGATCAGAGCCGCGAGGAACACCAGCGGCCCGGCGAACGGGTAGCCGGCGCCGAAGTAGGCGATCAGCGCGGCGACCGCCACGGCGTGGGCGAGCGGCGGGTGCCGCCTGCGCACCACGAGCGCGGCCGGCCCCACCAGAAGCAGTGCGATCGCGAGTGCGTCGAGCGGCGCCTCGGGGGCGAACACGCGCGCGATCGCGGTGGCGCTGCCGACCGTCGCCACCGCGACGGCGAGCGGCACGACGACGGTGGGCAGCACGCCGTCGCGCCTGCGCAGTTCCACGGCGAGGACAGTAGGACAGCGCCGCCGCCCGCGGCATCGCCCGGCGGGCGCGATCGCACGTACCGCGACGGGCGTACGCCCGCACCCCGAGCTGCGCCGCGCGGTGGAGTGCAGGTGCCCGCCGCGGTGGGACGCCCCGGCGGCGCCGCGCCGCCACGCTCGACGCCATGACGACATCCTCTGCGCCCTCCTCCGGCCCGTCCTCCAGTCCGTTGCGCGTGTCCGACGCCGACCGCGAGGCCGTGGCCGACCGGCTGCGGCAGGCCGCGGCCGACGGCAGGCTGACGCTCGACGAGTCCGACGAGCGCCAGCAACTGGCCTACGCCGCCCGCACCCGCGACGACCTGGTCCCGCTCACGGCCGACCTCCCCGCCCCGGAACCGGCCCGCTCGGGCGACCGTGCCGGTCCGCTGACCGAGCAGGCCCGCCGCAGGCTCACCGTGCACGCGGCCGTGGCGGCCGTGCTCGCGGTGCTGCTGGTGTTCCGCTGGGCGGCGGGGATGGGCTGGTGGTTCTGGCCGGTGTGGCCGCTGTTCTGGATCGGGGTCAGCCTCGCCGTCCACTACTTCCTGGCCGAGCGCGCGCCGAAGGCGGCGACGTGACGACGGCGCGGGCCCGGCCCGCGATGCGGCTGGGCAGGCGGACGCGCAAGGCGGTGCTGCTCGCACACCTCGTCGCGGCGGGTGCCTGGATCGGCCTCGACGTCGTGCTCGCCGTGCTCGTGTTCACGGCGTTCACCAGCGCCGACGCCGCCACGGTAGCGGTGAGCTACCAGGCGCTGGGGCTCGTCGCGGTCTGGCCGATGATCATCGCGGCGCTGGCGACCCTGCTCACCGGCGTCGCGCTCGGGCTCGGAACGCCGTTCGGCCTGCTGCGGTACTGGTGGGTGGCGGTGAAGTTCGGGCTGACCGTCGTCCTCGCCGTGCTCGTCACCGTCGCGCTGCGGCCCGGCGTGCTGGTCGCCGCGGAGGAGGGCAGGCGCATCGCCGCGGGCGCCGACGTGGTGCCGATCGGCGACCTCGCCTTCCCGCCGATCGTCTCCTCCACCGCGCTGCTGGTCGCGTTCGCCCTGTCGGTGTTCAAGCCGTGGGGGCGGATCCGCCGCTGACGCACGCAAGATCCCGGAGCGGCGCGCGTGGGAGACTGCGGCGGTGCGGTGGAGGGTGCGGCTCGCGGAGCTGCGCACCGCCCTGACCGGGCTCGACCCCGGTCTGGTCCGCCTGCGGACGGCCGGGATCGCCACGGCGTCGATGGTGCTCGCGGTCGCCGTGATGGTGGGCGTGCGGGTGCTTACCGGGCAGCCGGTCACGGTGGTGCTGTTCGCCGCCGTCCTCGCGATGATCAGCAACCTCGCGGTCACCGAGCCGGACCCGCGGGCCCGGCGGGTCACCACCCTGCTGATGGCGGCGCCCGCGGCCGCCGCGGTCACGGCCGGCACGCTGCTGGCCCCGTACCGGATCGTCGCCGACGTCGTGTTCGTCGCCGTCATGGTGGCCGCGGTCTACGTGCGGAGGTTCGGCCCGCGCGGGTTCGCGCTCGGCATGGCGGCGGTCATGCCGTTCTTCTTCACCCAGTTCCTCGGCGTGGCTATCGCCGGCTGCCGTGGCTGCTGCTCGCGGCCGGGACCGGGATCGGCACGACGCTGCTGCTGCGCGACGCCCTGTTCGCCGAGCGCCCCGAGCGGCGGCTCGACCGGCTGCTGCGGGCGTTTCGCGCCCACGTCCACGCGCTCGTCGACGCGGTGGCCGACCTGCTGGACGCCGCGCCGGACGCCGTCGACGACGAGATGGAGGACGTGCGGCGGCGCCGGACGCGGCTCAACGAGACCGCCCTGCTCGTGGCCGACACCCTCGAACAGGACCAGGCCGGGAACGACCCCGACGAGCTCGCCCTGCGCGTCCTCGACGCCGAGCTGGCCGCCGAACGCGTCGCCCTCACCACCCAGCGCCTGGTGGGCGGCGGCGAGCCGGTGGACCCCGACGCACGGCGCGCGCTGTTGGCCGCGATGCGCGGGATCGGCGCCGCGTCCGCCACCGGGGCGCCGCCGGGGTACGTCACCACCCTGCTGGCGGGCGCCAAACGGAGCGTGGATCCGCTCGCCGCCGAGAGCGCAGGCGATCGGGCGGGCGGTCACGGGGAGCGGGTCCACCGGGTGGCCTTCGCGATGATCCGGCTCGCCGACGCGCTGGAGGTCGCCCGCGAGCCCGACGCCGCGCCGCAGCGCCCGTCCGCGCGGGACGAGGCCGCCGACGAGGCCGACTCCGGCGGCACCGAGCCCGGCGACACCGGCGGCGACGGCGCGGCCGAGGAGCCGGAGGGGCTGCGGCTGACCACCCGCCAGGCCGTGCAGGTCGGCGTCGCGACGAGCCTCGCGATCGTCGTCGGGGAGCTCGTGTCACCCGCCCGCTGGTACTGGGCGGTGATCGCGGCCTTCGTCGTCTTCGCCGGCACCAGCAGCCGGGGCGACGTGCTCAGCCGCGGCTACCAGCGCGTCATCGGCACGATCGGCGGGGTGATCGCCGGGATGGCGCTCGCCGTACTCGTCGGGGACCGCCCACTGCTGGTGCTCGCCGCGCTGTTCGGGTGCGTGTTCCTCGCGTTGTACCTCATGCGGGTCTCGCAGGCGCTGATGGCGTTCTGGATCACCGCCGTGCTCGCCCTGCTCTACGGCCTGATCGGGCAGTTCGACGTCGCGACGCTGGTGGTGCGGATCGAGGAGACGGCCGTGGGCGCCGCGATGGGCATGCTCGCCGGCTACCTCGTGCTGCCCAAGCGGACCCGGGAGGCCTTCGACGAGGCGCTCGACGAGTTCGTCGACGCGGCCGACGCGGTGCTGGCCGCCGCCGTCGACCGCATCGTGGGCCGCGAGCCCGACACACCGCCGGTGGAGCTGGCCCGGGACGCCGGCGACGCGCTCGCGACGCTGCGGCAGCGCGCGAAGCCGCTCGACACCGTGCTGCTGCGCGGCCGCGGCCGGTCGAGCTACGAGCGTGCGCTGCGCGTGCTGACCGGGGTCGACCACTACGCCCGCGGCCTCGCCCGGCTCTCGGACTCGGTGGTGGAGTCCGGCTGGGCGGACACGCTGGACCCGGCGGCCGACCGCGTCCGGGCCGACCTCGATGTGCTGCGCCGGCTGCTGCTGCGCCGGGAGGGCGCGGCGGCCGGGCTGCGGTCCGCCGAGGAGCTCGTCGACGCGGCGGAGGAGCACGCCGCTCGGCTCGGCGACGCGCGGCGGCGGGTCGAGCTGCTCGCCGCCGTCTGGTTGCTGCGCCGGATCGACCAGGCCGTCGTGGGGTTCGCCACGGACCTCACCTCCCCGGAACCGACGGTGGCGCCCGATACGGTTCCCTGGCGATGAGTGCTGTAGGGGAGCGGGCGATCCGGGTGGCGCGGCCCGTCGCGGTGACGGCGGCCACCGCGGCGTGGGTGATCGGCGCGCTGCTGAACGGGCTGACCGGCTGGTCCTTCGCGCTCACGGTCGCCGCGGGCGCGGTGCTCACCGGGCTGTCGGTGGGGCTGCCGCTGTACGCCGCGCGCCGGGCGAGCGCGCAGGCGGCCACGGCCGCCCGGATCGCCGAGGACGCCGCCGCCCGGATGCACCTGGTACTCGGCGACGCGCTGGAACCGCTCACCTACCTCATCGGCCGCATCACCGACCGGCCCCGTTTCTCGCGGAGCCGCGAGCTGATGGAGCTGCAGGGGCAGGCGAAGGCCGTGGTGCTCTCGGCGGCGGCCGAGGTGCTCGGCGCCGAACGGCTCCGTTCCTGCTACTTCGCCCTCACCGAGGACCGGCCCCCGCGACTGGTTCCCGCCGGGTTCCACGGACGGGCGGAGGCCCCACGCACCACGTTCGTCGGAGGCACGCCGGTGGGCGACTACGCGCTCGACCTGCTGGCCCGCCGCGAGGACCTGTTTTGCCCCGACGTCCGCGCCTCCCCGCTGCCGGAGTGGCAGCCCGGCGGCCACGCCTACCGCACGTTCCTCGTGGTGCCGGTGGCCACGGAGGCGCAGGCGTTCGGCATCCTCACCATCGACGGGCTGCAGGTCGGCGACCTCACTGAGAACGACGTCGCGGTGGTGCGGGTGTTCGCCAGGCTGCTCGCAGCGGCGCTCAACGCCTGATCCGGAGTTATCCTGGACGCGTGACCGCGGACCACCGCAACGGCGACGAGACCCAGCGTGCCCGGCTGGCGCGCATGCTGCGCGACCCGTCGAGGTACTACGCCGACGCGCGGCGCCAGGCCCACGAGCAGGCCCGGCGCCTCCTCGCCGCGCGGCTGTCGGAGCCCGAGGCCCACTCGCCGGGCCGGCCCTAGGTGGCTGGTGTCGAACGGCTGGTTCGGGAGCGGGACCGGGTCGGCGTGTGGTTCATGCGGGCTCCTGGGTGGGGATGGGGCCAGGTGTCAGGCCAGGCCGGGATGCGGTTCCGCGGAACCG
>NZ_JAHKRK010000124.1 GCF_019396355.1 Pseudonocardia nigra | reverse complement strand
GCTGCTGGAGCGCTGCGACGTGCATTTCGGCCGGGGCCCGTTCGGGAAGCTGCATGTGCGGTTCGGGAAGGGGGCGCGGACCTCGGGGCCGCGGCCGCGGTGGGTGCCGATGCTGGACGGGCTGGACCTGGTGCTGCGCTGGTTCTGCACGGATGTGCGCGGGAAGTTCCCGGACTCGACGGTGCTGTTCGCCGACGAGTCCGGCGGCGCGCTGCATCGGGGGACGATCCGCAACCGGCTGCGGTATCTGCTCGAGCTCGAAGGCCGCCCGCCAGTCGAGCGGTTCAGCCCGCATGCGATGCGGCGGGCGTGCGCGACGCACAACTACGAGCGCGGCGTCGACCTGGTCGCGATCCAGCAGCTACTCGGGCATTGGACGGTGAGCTCGACGATGCGGTATGTCCGCCCGTCCGCCACGTTCATCGAGGACGCCTATCGGCGCGCGGTGACCACCACGTTGACCGAGCTGACCGGGCAGGAGTGAGGATGCGGATCCGGTGGCGGCTGCGGATGGCCGCGGCCCAGCGTGAGGTGTGGACCGGCACTCAGCTGCGTCGCCTGTTGGTCGAGCGCGCCGGGCTCGAGCTGTCCTCGGCGTCGGTGTCGGCGCTGTTCGCCAAGGAGCCCGCGCAGGTGAAGCTGTCGACGTTGGCGGCGTTGTGCACCGCGCTGGAGTGCACCCCGAACGACCTGTTCGAGGTCGACACCACCCCGGTCGAACGGCCCGCCGCGCCGGCCCCGGTCCCGGCAGCGCAGCCGAAGGCTGCCGGCACCCGCGGCCGGTCGATGCCTCCACTCTGACCCGTGGGCGCGACCCTGCGGGACTGCGCGGACTGCGTGCACCCGTAGGACGACATGGCCGCGAGGTGTGTTGTCGGTGCTGGCGACGCCGGTCCGCGCGGGTGGCTCAGCGTCCCTGCCCGAGCTGCGGCAAGCCGCGGGTCCTGCAGGCAGACACCGGACGGTGTGTGCTCTGCTCCCGGGCCTGCGCAAGCTGCGGGAACCCGGTGCGCGCCAGGACGAACACCTCGTGTCAGCGCTGCCGACGCAGGGACGCCGCGCGGGCCGCCCTGCAGCCCTGCCCGCGCTGCGGGCGACCCGGCCTGCTGCGCGAGGCCACCGGCTGGTGCGGCACGTGTTCCCGCCCCCGGCCCGGCAGAAAGCCACCCCGGCCGTGTCGCGGCTGCGGCCGGGTGCTGCGCCATGCCGGGCTCGGGTTGTGCTCGGCGTGCTGGCAGCGCAACCCCGACCGGCCCTTCGTCCAGGGCGAGAACCTGATCGCCGAGCTGGACGAACCGCCGGGATGGCTGCGGGAGTTCATCGCCGGACTCGCCGCCCGGCACTGCGTCGGGCGGACCTGCACGATGATCAGCACGCTCGGGCGGCTGCTCGCCGACGCCCACCCCAACCATCCCACCGCGGTGCTCGAGCGGGCCCGCCGACCGGGCCGGTCGATGGGCAGCCTGGCCCGCGCCCTGGAGGACTTCTTCGTCGAGCATGGCCTGGCGCTGCCCACCGACCAGGCCGAGCGGCTGGCGGCCGGGCGGCGCCAGCGCCGCATCGACGCCACCCCCGCCGGCCTGCGACCGGCCGTGGACTCGTGGGCGGAGTCCATGCTGCGCGCACGGCAACGAGCCCGGCGGGCCGGGACGCTGCCGCGCAGCGACCACACGATCGAGACCGCCCTGGCCATCGTGCGTGACCTGGCCCGGTTCCTGGTCGGCGAGCACGGCAAGCAGGACTGGGCGCTGGTCGACGTGCACGACATCGAGGCGTTCCTCGCCGTGCTGCCCGCCGCCCGCCGTCGGCGGCTGATCGTGCTGCGCCAGTTCTTCGCCTTCGCCCGCACCCAACGGCTCGTGCTCGTCAACCCGGCTCGCGGCCTGTCCGCCCGCGAACCACGCAGCTTCCGCGGTCAGACCCTGACCATCGATGAGCAGCGCACCCTGTTCCGCCGCTGGACCGTCGACCCCGCGGTGCACCCCCACGAGGCCCTGCTCGGGATCCTCGCGTTGCTGCACGGCGCTGCCAGCCGCGAGGTCCGCCAACTCGCCGTGGTCGACATCGACTCCTCCGCCCGGACCCTGCGGCTCGGGGAACGTCCGCACCCGGTGCCGGTGGATCCGGCGAGCTGGTCGGTGCTGCAGCGCGCCCTGGCCCACCGCCAGGCCCAGCGCACCGACAACCCGCACGTGATCGTCACCCGGGGCACCAAGGCCGGCCGGGCACCGGCCTCGACCGCATACTTCAGCCACCTGCTCGACGCCGCTGGGGTCTCGGCGCGCGCGCTGCGCGGCACCCGGCTGATTGACCTGGTCAACACCATCGACGCCAAGCTCGTCGCCGCCGCGTTCGGCATGAACCCCGAAGGAGTCCTGCCCTACCTCGCCGACCACATCGACCAGCAGCGCCTGCCGAACCCGTGAGGTTTCGCCGTCGCCTGGCACAAGTTCGCGCGAACAAGTGCGCTTTGCCGTCGGCGAGGTTGGTGGTGACCATCCAGAACCGGCCGTCGTGGTGGCGGAGCGTGGGTGCGGTGATGCCGCCCGACCCGGGCGCCGCCGACACGTCCAGCTGGGACGGCCGGTCGAGCACGTGCCCGACCTGCTCCCACGACCGCAGGTCCGTCGAACGGAACAGCGGGACCCCGGGCGCGTACTCGAAGCTGGAGCAGACCATCCAGTACGTGTCCCCGACCCGGCAGACGCTGGGATCGGGGTGGAAGCCGGGGACGACGGGGCGGCGGAGGGGGCTCACCCCGCCTGCCGCTGCGGCGTGCGGAGGGCGTGGGCGAGGTACTCGACGGAGAGCCGGACGACCGCCTCGACGTCGTCGCAGCGGTGGAAGATGTGGCCCGCGCCCTCGACCGGTACCAGCCGGACGCGCACACCGGCCGCGGACAGGGCCGCCTCCAGCGCCTCGCTCTGCGCGAACGGCACCAGGTCGTCGACGGTGCCGTGCACCAGCAGGAAGGGCGGCGCGCCGGTGGTCACGTGCCGGATCGGGCTGAGGTCGGCGCGAGCGGCCTCGTCGGCGCCGTCCAGCAGGACCTCGATCGGCTGCTCCAGCAGCTCGGGCGGCAGCTGCGCGGCGATCTCCGGCGGCGGGGTCAGTCTCGGCATGGTGTCGGCGTCGGCGACCCCGTACCAGCTGACGACGGCGTCGACCGCGCCGGCCGGGCCGACGACGCCGAGATCCCCGTCGAGGTCGGGCGGTGCGCGGTCAGGCCGACCAGTGCGGCGAGGTGGCCGCCTGCCGACTCGCCCCAGACGCCGACCCGGCTCGCGTCGATCCCGAGCTCATCGGCGTGCGCACGCAGGTACCGGACCGCCGCCTTCGCGTCGTGCAGCTGCGCGGGGAACGGCGCCTCCTTGGCGTGCCGGTAGTCGATGGTGGCGACGGCCAGCTTGGCGTCCAGCATCGCGTCGAACACCTGGCCCGGCCGCAGCGTCTCCGGCAGGTACCGCCGGTCGCCGAGCATCCAGGCGCCACCGTGCACCCAGACCACCAGCGGCGGTGCCGCCGTGTCGGGCACCCACACGTCCAGCTGGAGTGGCCGGTACCCGCCCGGGGCGGCGTAGGTGACGCCGGAGTAGTGCCGCGCGCCGTCGGCCCGGGTGGTCGGGGGCGGCGGTGGGAGGAAGCGGGCCGGGCCGGTCCACACCGGCGGCTCGGCTGGGGTGGCGGTCATCGGACGGTGGCCTCCTCGCGGTCGGGGACGGGGTCGGGGACGGGGCAGGTGAACCTGTGCCCGCCCGGGCCGACGGCGGCGGCACGGCCGTCGGGCAGGACGACCTCGGCCTCGGTCCCGGCCGGGACGACGACGCGCAGCGCCAGCTCGTGGCCGTCCAGGCGCCAGGCGGACTCGATCCGGCCGTAGGGCGAGTCGTGCGTCGCCTCGGCCCCGGTCAGCCCGCCGCCGGGGCGCGGCCGGACGCGGAAGCGGCGGTAGGCCGGGCCGTCGTCGAGCAGCTCGACGCCCGCGGTGCAGCGGTGCAGGAAGGAGACGACCGCGCCCTTCGCGTAGTGGTTGAGCGACTCGGCCGGGACGCCCTCGGCCGAGACGCCGTTCCACCGCTCCCACAGGGTCGTCGCGCCGCGGTCGACCATCGCCAGCCAGGACGGCTCGGTGTCGGACAGCAGCAGCTCGTAGGCGAGGTCGAGGTGACCCGGTGTCGGCCAGGACCGGCAGCAGGTACGGCGTGGCGAGGTACCCGGTCCGCAGGTGGGTGCCGGCCGTGCGGATCAGCTCGACCAGCCGGGCGGCCACCGCGGTCCGCTGCTTCCGCGGAACCAGGTCGAAGGCGAGCGCCCGCACGTGGTTGGCCTGCGTATCCGGGGTCGGGGACCCGTCGGGACCGATGTACTCCGCCTGCCAGGCCGCTCGGACCTGCTCGCTCAGCTCGGCGTACCGCGCAGCGGAGGCATCCTTGCCGAGCACTCGGGCGATCCGGGCCATCAGGCGGGCGCTGTGGGCGTAGTACGCCGTCGCGACGTCGCCCTTGTCCGCGGCGACGAAGGCGCCGAAGTCCGCGATCTCCTCCCCCGGCACCAGCCACTCGCCCCAGTGGAAGCCGGTGTCCCAGAGGTACCGCTCGTGCGGCGCGGGCTCGGGCCGGCGGGCGACGCGGCCGGGATGGCGCCGGTCACGCGCCGTCCGCTCGGCGCGGTCCAGCCAGGCGACCATCGTCGGCCACAGCTCGGCGAGGACGCCGGTGTCGCCGTAGGCCCGGTACAGCTCCCACGGGACGATGACCGCTGCGTCGCCCCAGCCGGCCGAGCCGTTCAAGTGTGCGATCGGGCTCTCCCGGCCCTCCGACCGGGCGGTCGGGCTGATATTGGCGATCGTGCCTTCGGGCCACTGGTCCGCGGCCACGTCGCGCAGCCATTTGACGGAGAAGCCGGCGACGTCGTAGAGGAACGCGGCGGTGGGGACGAACAGCTGCCAGTCGCCGGTCCAGCCGGCCCGCTCCCGGTGCGGGCAGTCGGTCGGGATGTCGCAGGCGTTGCCGCGCAGGCCCCACACCGCGGCCTCGTGGAGGCGGTTGACCCGCTCGTCGCTGCACCTGAACCACCCGGTGCGGCGCATGTCGGTGTGCACGACCACGCCGCGGACGTCGTCCGGGGTGAGGTCCCCGGGGTGGCCCTCGATCCGGACGTACCGGAAGCCGTGCGTCGTCCGTCGCGGCTCGAAGACGTCGCCCGGCACGCCGGCGGACACCACCCGGTCCACCTGGCCGGCCGGCAGGGGCTCGGGGAGGAACGGCACGGCCGGGCGCAGGTGGTCGGTGGTGACGTCGCCGTCCGGGCCGAGCCACTCGCCGTGGGCCAGCGTGACGGTCGTCCCGGCCGGGCCGAGGTCGGTCAGCCGCACCCAGCCGGTGATGTTCTGGCCCAGGTCGACGACCTGGGCGCCCCCCGGCAGCCGGGTCACCGAGACGGGGACGACCTCCTCGACCCGGCGCACCGGCGGAGCGGGCGAGTCGACCAGGCCCGCGTAGCCGTGGTCGCCCACCACGACGGCGGTCCAGTCCGCGTCGTCGAAGCCCGCCGTGTCCCACCCCCGGGGCAGCGCGCGTAGGTCGACATGCTCGCCCGCGATCAGGTCGGCCGCGACGACGTGCCCGGGGCCGCTGCGCCACCCCGGCCCGGTGCCGACGACGGTGACGGTGCCGTCGTCATGAACGACGTGCAGCTGGCCGAGGAACGCCACCCGGCTGCCCCAGTGGTCGCTCGCCCGCGTGATGCCGACCTGGCCGCGGAACCAGCCGTCGGCCAGCACGACGGCGAGGGCGTTGCGGCCCGGCCGCACCGCGGCGGTGACGTCGATCGTCTGCACCTGCAGCCGGGCGTCGTACTGGGTGAAGCCCGGGGTCAGCTCGGCGTCGCCCGCCCGCTCCCCGTTGAGGAACGCCTCGTAGAGCCCCTGGGCGGTGGCGTACAGGCGGGCCGCGACCACCGGCCGGTCGACGCCGAACTCGACCCGCAGCAGCGCGGCAGGCCGCTCCCCCGCCGCACCCGCGGCTTGCTCCCCCGGCTCGACCCACTCGGCCTGCCAGTCCTCGGCCCACAGCAGCCCGGTCTCGAACCACGCCGGCTCCGACTCCGGGCTCCGCCCCAGGTCGGTCTCCACCTGGACCCGCCACACCACCCGCTGCGACGACGCCAGCGGTGGCCCCGCGTAGGGCACGAACAGGCTCTGCTCGCCGTCCACCCAGCCGGTGTCCCACCCGTTGTCTTCGCCGATCTCCGCGCGGATCCGGTGGGCCCGCTGCTCACGGGCGCCGTCCGGCAGCCGCCAGGACAGCCGTGGTGCGGTCGAGGCGATGCCGAGTGCCTCGTCGAGGTGCTCCACCCGGAGACGGTGGGGGCGCGTTCGTCACCTGGGCTCGACGCCTGCCGGGACCTGTTCGGCGTGATGGCAGGCGGTGCGGCTCTCGCCGACCAGCCGCAGCGGCGGGCGCTCGGCCCGGCAGACGTCGGTCGCGAGCGGACAGCGCGGCACGAACGGGCAGCCGGTCGGCGACGGCTGGGCCGCCCCCGCCGCGCCGACGCCGAGTGCCTCCCGCGCGGCGCGGCGCGCGGCCTGCTCGGCCGGTCGCGGCACGGGCGCGGCGGCGGTCAGGGCGACCGTGTAGGGGTGGCGGGGCCGCCGGGTGACCGACTCGACCGGGCCGGACTCCATGACCTGTCCCCGGTAGAGCACGACCACCCGCTGGGCGAGGAAGCGCACCACCCCGAGTCGTGGGCGATGAAGAGGAACGCGAGGTCGTGCTGGTCGCGCAGGTCGGCCAGCAGGTTGAGCACCTGCGCCTGGGTCGACAGGTCCAGCGCGCTCACCGGCTCGTCCAGGACGACGACCTTCGGGTCACACACGAGCGCGCGGGCGATGGCGATCCGCTGCCGCTGGCCACCGGAGAACTGCCCCGGCAGCCGGTCGGCCGCGTCGGCCGGCAGCCCGACGGACTCCAGCGACCGGCGCGCCCTGGCCCACGCCGCACCGGCCGGGACGCCCAGCAGCCGCAGCGGCTCGACCAGGGTCCGGCCGACCGTCCGTGCCGGGTTGAGCGAGGAGTACGGGTCCTGGAAGACGACCCGCAGGTCGGCGGCGAGGCTCCGGCGTTCCCGCAGCGACGTCGTGGTGATGTCCCGGCCGTGCAGCCGCACCGTGCCGGACGTGGGCGGCTGCAGCCCGAGCACCGCCTTGCCGATCGTCGACTTGCCCGACCCGGACTCCCCGACCAGCCCGACCGTCTCCCCGGGCGCGACGTCCAGGCCGACCCGGTCCACGGCCGGGGCGGCCCGCTTCGCGCGCCGGCCCGACCCGTAGCGCACCACGAGGTCGCGGATCTCCAGCGCCGGCGGCGCGGCGACCGCGGTGTCGCCGAGGAAGCTCGTGCTCATGACACTCCCGTCGATACGGAGGGGGCGGGCAGGAACTGGGGGTGGATCTCGTCGACCCGGACGCACAGGACCGAGCCGTCGCCGTGCGCGGGCCGTCCCGGGACGGGCACCGTGCACTCGTCCCGCGCGAACCGGCAGCGGCCGGCGAACCGGCAGCCGGACGGCCAGCTGCCCGGGGCCGGGACGGTGCCCGGGATGGACGCCAGCCGTTCGGGCACCGGCTCGTCCTCGGGCACCTGGGGGTTCGCCGCGAGCAGGGCCATCGTGTACGGGTGGGCCGGGTCGGTGAGGACGTCGGCGGCGGTGCCCGATTCGACGACCTGACCGGCGTACATCACCGCGACGTCGTCGCAGAGGTCCGCGACGACCCCGAGGTCGTGGCTGACCAGCACGACCGACAGGCCGGTGTCGCGGACGAGGGCGCGCAGCAGGCTGAGGATCTCGGCCTGCACGGTGACGTCGAGCGCCGTGGTGGGCTCGTCGGCGACCAGGAGCTTCGGCTGCCCCGTCAGCGCGAGGGCGATGGCGACGCGCTGCGCCATGCCGCCCGACAGCTGGTGCGGGTAGGACCTCAGCACCCGCTCGGCGTCCACGATGCCCACGTCGCGCAGCAGCCGGGCGGCGATACCCCGGGCCGCGCGGCGGCCGACACCGCGCATCCGGCGGATCGGCTGGGTCAGCTGGGAGGCGACGGAGAACATCGGGTCCAGCGCGACCATCGGCTCCTGCGAGACGAGCGCGATCTCCCGGCCGCGGACGGCGCGCAGCTCCTTCTGCGACAGGGTGGCGAGGTCGCGGCCCTGCCAGCGGATGGATCCGCCGGTGATCGAGACGCCACCGGGCAGCAGGCCGAGCAGGGAGCGGGCGGTCATCGTCTTGCCGCAGCCGGACTCGCCGACCAGGCCCAGTACCCGGCCGGGCGCGACGTCGACGGAGACGTCGGTGACCAGCGCGGGGCCGTCGTCCACCCCGACCGTGAGTCCCCGGACGGACAGTCCCTCGCCGGCCGGGGCGGTGGCCCGCTCCGGTGCGGGGGCCGGGCGCTGCGCGCGTCGCGGCCGCGTCCGTCCGGCATGGGCCACCGCCGGGGTGAGCGAGTCGGCGATCGCGTTGGCGGCGATGACGGTGAGGGCGAGCACCGCGCCGGTCGGGACCATCAGCCAGGGGCCCTCGAAGACGTACTGCGATGCCGTGCCGATCATGCCGCCCCAGCTGGGCTGGGGGGCGGGCGGGCCGAAGCCCATGAACGCAAGCCCCGATTGGATCAGCAAGCCGATGCCGAACAGCTGGGCGGCCTGCACGGCGATGGTCGTCGCCATCCCGGGTACCACGTGCCGCACGTTCACCGCGACCGAGCCGAGGCCGTCGACCCGGGCGGCGTCCACGTACAGCCGCTGACGCACCGACTGGGCGACGGCCAGGAGCACCCGGTAGACCGCCGCGGAGATCATCAGGCCGAGCACCGCCATGACCAGATAGATCTTCACCCCGATCACGCCGATGACGGCGAGCAGGATCACGGTGCCGGGCAGCGCGAGCATGACCTCGGCGACGCGGCTCGTCACGCGCTCCACCCGCGGCCCGTGCTCGGCGGCGAGCAGGGCGAGCGGCAGGCCGATGCCGAAGGCGACGACGACGGTCACGGCCGAGGCCGCGAGCGTCTCGGCACCCGAGGCGAAGATCCGGCTGAGGATGTCGCGGCCGAGCTCGTCGGTCCCCAGCCAGTGCTCGGCCGAGGGTCCGGACAGCCGGTGGGCCAGGTCCTGCTGCTCGTTCGGATACGGGAGCCAGAGCGGGGCGGTGAGCGAGAGCGCCGTCACCAGCAGCAACCATCGGGCCCCGAGCACGCCCCCGGGCGTCCGCAGGAACGCCGGCAGCAGGCGGCGCCGGGCGGCGGGGACGTCCCGCTGGATCGCGGTCATGGGGTACGCACCTTGGGGTCGAGGGCGGCGACGACCAGGTCGAGCAGCAGGTTGGTGACGACCACGACGACCGTGGCGACGACGACCACGCCCTGCACCGCGGGAAAGTCGTGGGACACGATCGCGCTCTGGGCGGCCTGGCCGAGGCCGGGCAGGGCGAACAGCTGCTCGATGACGATCGTGCCGCCGAACAGGGCGATGAACTGGACGCCGAGGACCGAGACGACGGGGACACTGGCGAACCGCAGCGCGTGGACGTAGCGCAGCCGCCACGGCGGGGTGCCGGTCGCCTCCAGCGTGCGGATGTGCTCCTGCCGCAGCGCCTCGACCATGCCGCCGCGGGCGGTACGGGCGATGATCGCCGACCCCGCGATGGCGAGCGTGGCCACCGGCAGCACCAACCCCTGCAGCCAGCCGGAGAACGACTCGGCGAGCGGAACCCAGCCCGTGGCGGGCAGCAGGCCGCCCTGGATGGCGACGACGTAGACGAGCAGGATGCCGACCCAGAAGGCCGGCAGCGAGAGCGCGACCCCGCTGCCCGCGGTGATCACCCGCTCGAGCCGGCCGCCGCGGACGGCGGCGGTGACGCCGAGGACGATTCCGACGACCCCGCTGACGACGGTGGCGACGGCCGCGGTCACCGGCAGCCGCGCCGCCAGGTCGGCGCCGATGGAGCGGCCGTCGATCAGCGACTCCCCGAGGTCACCGCGGACCGCAGGGCCGAACCAGTTCCAGAACTGGTGCAGCAGCGGGTCGTACCAGCCGATCCGCTCGTTGACGGCCCGGATGGCCTCGTCGTCGACACCGGGGCCGAGGACGACCGCGCCGGGGCTGCCGGGGATCGCCCGCACGAGCAGGAAACTGATGACCATGGCCGCCAGGACGGTGGCCACCCCGATGGCCAGCCGGCGTGCGAGGAACGAGAGCACTGGATCCTCCGCGTGCGAGGTGGGGAGAGGCGGCGGGTGACCGGGGTGGGAGGCGCCCGGTCACCGGCCGGGGGTCGGGGCCGCCGTCAGGTGGTCGGCCGGAACGCGGCCAGCAGCGGGTACTGGTCGGTGCCGGAGAAGGTGACCTTCTGCAGAGTGTCGGCGTCGTAGGCCCAGTACGAGTAGGACTCGTAGAGCGGGATCATCCAGCCCTGCGCGACCAGCGCGGCGTTGAGGTCGGTCAGCGCCTCGGCGCGGGCGTCGCCCGTGGCGGCGGCGGCCCGGCCCAGTGCGTCGGAGATCGCCGGGTCGGAGGCCTGCTGCAGGTTGAGGAACCCGCCGACGACGACGCCCTGCACGATGCCGAGCGGGTCGGTCCAGGAGAGCGGGAAATAGCCGAGCGGCTGCGTCTCGACGGAGGCGAACAGCTCCTCGGTCGAGGCCGCCGTCCGCACGTTCATCGTGATCCCGACTTCGGCGAGCTGGGCCTGGATCGCCTGCATGTCGGTCATGGTCGGCGGGGAGGTCACCACGTCGAAGGAGAACCCGTCGGCGTAGCCGGCCTCGGCGAGCAGCTCGCGCGCCCGCTGCGGGTCGTGGCCCCACTGCGCGTCGAGCGCCGGGTCGTGGCCCTCGGCCGCCGCCGGGAAGGCGTTCGCCGTCGGCTCGTCCCCCTCGTGCAGGGTGGCGACCAGCGTCTCGCGGTCGATGGCGTGCTGGATCGCCTGGCGGACGCGGACGTCACCGAAAGCGGGGTGGATCGCGCCGGTCTTGTCGAACACGGCCAGGTTGACGACCGTGCCGCCGACCCGCTCGATCGCCACTCCGCGCGACTCGACGAGGTCGACGGCGTCGGGGGTGAGGAGTGCGGCGTCCACCTGGCCTGAGACCATCGCGTTCGCCCGGGCCTGCCCGTCGAGGATCGCCTTGTGGACCACGGTGTCGAACGGATGGCCGGCGGCGTCGGGGTGCCCGGGCTTCTCGACCACCACGTAGGAGCTGCCCTTGATCGTGGCGTCGGCGTCGAGCGTGTACGGGCCCGACCCGTCCGGGGTCGTGGCGAGGCTCGCCGGATCGGCGACGCCGGTGGGTCCGACGATCATGCCGGGGACCCCGGTGAGCAGGATGTGCAGGGACGCCTGCGGCGTCGCGGTGGTGATGACCACGGTCCGGGGGTCCGGTGCCTGCACGTCGACGATCTCGGCCTCGCCGCCCGGCGCGAAGGCGGTGTAGGAGGTGAGCTCGGGGTCGGCGCGCCGGTCGAGGTTCGCCTTCACCAGCGTGGCGTCCAGCGGCGAGCCGTCGGCGAACGTGACGCCGTCGCGCAGTGTGAGCGTGAGCTGGGTGTTGTCGGCGCTGTAGCTGAAGTCGGCGACCAGACCGGGCTCGACGCCACCGTCAGCCGTCTGCACGAACAGGCTGTCGTACAGCGACTCGTAGAACTGGCGCTGCCCCGGGCTGTAGCGGAGCGGGTCGTACCCGGTGGGGGCCGGGTCACTGTCGTAGCCGATGGTGAGGGTGCTGCCGGCACCGCCGCCCGACCCGGCCGCATCCGGGGAGCCGCCGCAGGCGGCCAGCACCGTGGCCAGCGCCGCGGCGACCGCCACCGCCCCGAGGCGGACGGCCACCGGCCGCCGCGTGCCGCGCTTCCGCAGCGGCATCGTGAAGACATTCATCCTGTTCAGGCTCCTTCGCCTCGGAGAACGAGGGGTCATGGCGGGCCGACCGGGGGCCGTGCGGGCGAGTCCGCCCGGCTGGCCGGAAACGATGCGGTGGCGGTCACAAGAACGTCAGGCACAATGCCGCTCAATGGAAGACAACTCCCGGCTGTGCCTCGATCGTGACGAAACGGACCCGCCTCCATGACTTCCGGCTCCCCGCCACCGGCCCGGGTCCGTGGGCATCGGCCACCGCAGGGTGACCCGGTGGTCGACCGGGCGCTGTCCCTGCTCGCCGCCTTCGACGCCGTCCACCGGTCGCTGACCCTCGGCGAGCTGAGCAGGCGCAGCGGCATCCCCACCAGCTCCACGTTGCGGCTGGCCAACCGGCTGCTGGCCTGGGGAGCACTCGAGCGCGGGGACGACGGCCGGTTCACGGTCGGCCTGCGGCTGTGGGAGATCGCCTCCCTCGCACCCCGGGGTCACGGGCTGCGCCAGGTGGCCATACCGTTCATGGGCTCCCTCGGCCCAGTCCCGGACCTTCTCCTGGCCGCTGCCGCGACCACGGCGGCGTGCACGTCGCCGACCCGCACGCTGGCGCGGATCGCCCGCATCGGCCTGGCGGCCGGGCTGATCGGCGTCATCGCGCCCGGCCTCTACCTGCTGCTGTTCCGCCGCGCCGAGCCCTTCTCCGTCTTCTTCGACCCCTCGGCGCGGTCGGGGACCAGCCCTACGTCGCCACGTTCCTGGCCGCGTCGCTCAGCGGCCTGTTCCTGTTCTACGGCTTCGAGGCCTGCGGTGACGTCGCCGAGGAGGTCGCCGACCCGACCCGCCGGATCCCCCGGGCGATGATCCTGACGATCCTCGTCGGCGGCGTCTCGGGCTTCCTGTCCTACGCCGGCTACGTGCTCGCCGCCCCCGACCTGCAGGCGATCGTGGCGGGTGAGGACACCGACCCGATCCCGTCGATCCTGGAGAGCTCGCTCGGCACCGCGGGCTCGCAGGTCTTCCTGGTCGTCACCGTCGTGGCGTTCATCTCCTGCGTCCTGTCGCTGCAGGCCGCGGGCAGCCGCCTGCTCTACGCCTTCGCCCGCGACCGGATGCTCCCGGCGAGCGGGTGGCTCTCCCACATCTCCGCACGGCACGCGGTCCCCACCAACGCGCTTCTCGTGGTGTGCGTGGTGCCGATGCTGATCGCCTTCTTCGTGTTCTGGCGCCCGGACACCCTGGCCCCCGTCACGGCGTTCGCGGTCCTGGGCATCTACGTCGCCTTCCAGGCCGTCGTCCTGGCCGCGCTGCGGCAACGCGCCAAGGGCTGGCGCCCGGCGGGCCTGTGGAACCTCGGCCGCTGGGGAACGGCGGTGAACGTCGTCGCACTGGCCTACGGGGTGTTCGCGATCATCCTGCTGCTGCAGCCCGCGGACGCCGACGCCTTCCTCGACCGCTGGATCGTCCTCATCGGGCTCTGCGTGGTCGGCGGCACCGGGCTGATCTACCTGTTCCTCGCCCGCCCGGACCGCCACTCCGACGGCATCCCCGAACGCGACGCCCGCGCCGTGGCCGAGCAGCTGCGCCAGATCCGGAGCCGGGCGCAGGCGGCACCGAGCGAGGAAACCCACCGGTGACCGGCACGTCGATGTCGAGACCGGCGGAGCGACATGCCTCTGGCCTGGGAAGGAAGATCCTCCGACCGGACTCGAACCGACCGGGGCACGTAGCCGGGCTGGGTGGACTGCGCAAGGGGCCCGTCGACCAGATCACCGTGCCGACGTCACCCCCGCTCAGAGCGACCAGGTGACGGGGTGTTCGGGGAGATAGCAGCAGTAGCGGCCGGTGCGCACGGAGTTCGTGAGGTGCAGCGCGAGCGCGGGATGCTGGTGGCCGATCCGCGAGATGGCGGCGTGGATCTGCTTGGTCACCGTCGACCGGGCTCGCTCGTTCGGGTCGTTCCCACGCCGTGCCCTGCCGCCCAGGCCATAGGCAGCGGTCACGTGCTCGACCAAGGCGTCGCGCTCCGCGTGCGCCCGCTCGGCGCGGCCGCTGTCACCGCTTTCCGTCGCGTCGTCGATCTCGGCATCCAGCTCCACGAGTCGGTGCTGGTAGGCCCGGCGCGCCTGCGCGTCGATCACCTCGCCCGTGTCGCTCGGCATGGCTCGGCGTGCGCCGCCGCCTGGCGAGGCCAGGTCGAGGACGTGGAACTCCCGGCCCGGCTCGGCGAGCAGCCGCGCGAGCACAGCCATCCCTTTGATGTCACGTACGCGCGTCTCGCGGCCCTGGTATCCGACCGTCCACACATCGCCGTCGCGCCGGAAGGCGGCATCCACCGTCTGCGGATGCTCGGCCGGCACCCAGTGGGCGAGCCCGAGCTGGCGGTAGGTCTCGTCCGCCTCGGCCAGCATCGACTCGGCCGCGGCGACATCCCCCGGACCGGCGCGTGCTTGCAGCAACGCCGCGTGCTGCCGCTGGGTGTGCGCGATCAGGAGCGTGGCACCGGCCCTGCGGTTGGCGCGCAGAGCACGCGTGAAGTGCTCGTCGGCGGTGTCGAAGTCGCCGAGGCACTGCGCGAGCAACCCGGCGTGCCGGTGCATCGAGCCGAAACAGACGGCTCCGAAGGCGCCGGTGGCGAAGCGATCGGCGAACGGCGCGATGATCGGCAGCAGACGTCGCGCCCCCTCTCGGTGGCCCACTTCGGCGCAGGCTTCGGCGACAGCTGCGATCACCTCGAGCCACGCGGCGTCCATCACGAGCGGGAACCCCGCGGCCGCCAGCCGGTCGATCATCGCGGATGCCTCGGCCCGCCGTCCCATCCGCGCCAGCGGAAGCGCGCGCCATGCCTCCGCGTTCGGTCCGCCCTCGGGGTCCTCGATGAACGGCCGGAGCAGCTCGTAGGCGTCTTCCGGACGTCCTCGTTCGAGCGACAGTTGGAGCTGCTGGACGTCGGCGACGATCCTGGCGTTGACCGAACCTCCTCGCCGCCCGACGTCCCTGACGACCCCCATCAGCCGCTCTGCCTCGTCGAGGCGCCCTTCGACGAGCGCGAGAATGCCCCGCCACACCGGCGGATACCACTCGACCAGCGGCCATCGCAGTTGCTCCGCGGCCAGTGCGAATGCCTCGCTCTCGGATTCGACGCCGCCCAGATCGCCGGACTCGATCAGCGCGACGACGCGGAACCTGCGCCCGAGCAGTTCGCTCTCCGGGTCGTGGGATTCGACACCGAGCTGCACCATCTCGTCGGCGAGTGTCAAGCGCTCCTCGGTGTGCCCGGGACCAGCGATCGCGTCGCAGTAGCTGCTCAGCGCGTAGACGAGCAGCTTCGCCTCACCCACGCGGCGCGCCTCGTCGACGGCCAGCCTGCTGCGCTCGAGCCTGCTGCCCGAGTCCGCCAGGTAGGACTCGGCGACCGACAGCCGGGCGAGCACCCACGCCCGCAGTTCGGCATCGGAGTCGTCGAGTGTGTTGAGAGCTTCGCGCAGCAGGTCGAGCTGGCGGTGGTCGTACAGCCGCACCTCGAACCCGCTCGGCCCGGCGCCGAACCCCAGCGCGGCCCGGGCGAGCTCGTCGGCGCGGTTGCGTCTCCGCGCGGAGGCCTCCACGTCCTGGTAGGCACTGGCCGCTCCCGGCCAGTCACCGGCACGCATCCGCGCGTCCCCGAGTTCGAGCAGCGCCTCGATGCGGTCGTCCTCGTCGAGAGGTCCGGAGGCGGCGAGCTCCACGGCCCGCGCGAACCGCCGTGCCGCGTCCTCGTGGGCGAGCATGCGGAGCGATCGCCGGCCTGCGCGTCGGGTGTAGTCGAACGCGCGCGATGTGTCGGCATCCGGTAGAGCGAGGACGTAGTGATCGGCCAGCTCGTCCGCGTGGTCGTCGAGGTCGCCGGCGTGCACCGACTCGATGGCCTCGGCGATGAGCCGGTGACGCGTGCGACGCGCCGCGACCGGTATGCCCGCGTACAGCACGTCCCGGACCAGGGCGTGGGTGAAGCCGAACTCGCCGAGCGCGGGTCGTGGCCGCACCAGGCCCGCGGCGCCGGCTTCGTCGAGGAGATCGGCGATCCTGGCGGGTGGGACATCCACCACCCGCGCCAGCAGCGACGCGCTGAACGACTGACCGAGGACCGAGGCCTGCGCCAGCACATCGAGGGTGTCGCCGCGGATGTAGCCGAGCCGGTGCGCGATCACCTGCTGCACACTGGGCGGGATCGGGATGTGCTCGGTGTCCAGTTTCCCCTGGGTCGCGAGCAATTTGGCGACCTCGGTGACGAACAACGGGTTGCCGCCGGTTCGATCGCGCACGCGGGCGGCAAGCCCCCCGCTCGGGCCGCTCCCCGTCGTCGCACGGATCAGGTCACCGACCTCGGCCTCGTCGAGCCCGCACAGCGGCACGGAACGCGCGGCGCGGAGGATGTCGATCACGGCGCCCGCCAGCGGCAGCCCGGGTTCCAGGTCGGGGTCGCGGTACGTACCGAGGATCGCCACCGGCCGGCCGCGTAGCGCGGTCGCCAGGAAGCGCAGCAGGTCGAGGGACGCCTCGTCGGCGAAGTGCAGGTCCTCGAGGACGACCACGAGCGGCCGCACCCTCGCGGCGGCGACCAGGTACCTTGCGACGCTGTCGAAGAGACTGAGCCGAAGCTGCCGGCCGGGCCCCACCATCGGCTCCGCTGTACCCGTCACGGGCGCGAGATCATCACCCAGTGCGGTTCCCGTGGCGGCCGCGCACTCCCTGAGCACCGTGGTCCAGGGCCAGAACGCCGGAGTACCAGGATCGTTCCAGCACGAGCCCCACAGCGTTCGGGCCGCGACCGTACTCGTGAGCTCGTCGACCAGCCTGGTCTTGCCGATCCCGGCTTCCCCGGTCACGACGACGAGCACACCCGAACCGGCCAGCGCGCCCTCGACCGCTCTGCGGGCGTTGCCGAGCTCGCGCCGCCTCCCCACGAGCGCGCCGGCCAGGACCGGGATCTGCGTGTTCATGATGTTCGTCCGTTTCGCGACCTTTCACGATGTGACGTCATCCTTCCCGCCCTGTCAATCGAGCGGGCCGTACCGGCCCATCGATCAAGGAGGACAGGACATGCAACAGCTGCCGAACGCGGTGCAACGCTTCCTGGACGGGCTGCGCACCGGGGTCTGGGACGGGATGGAGCAGCACCTGACGCCGGACGCGATCCACGACGGTTCGATGCCGGAATGGCGGGTGCAGTACGAGGGACCGGCCAGGATCGTGCAGGCGTACCGCGAAGAGTGGACGATCAAGGGTACGTGGAGCCTTCCGGAGCCGGCGGTGATCCGGACGGATGACACAGTGGTCGTCGAACTCGAAGGCACTCTCCACGCGGATGAGCCGCTCCTGTGCCGGATCGCCAACTTCTTCGAGCTCCGCGACGGCCGGATCGCCGAGCACCGCTACTACTGCTGCGGCGAGTGGGACCAGGCGACGGTGCGACAGATCGAGGCCGAGGCACCCAAGATCGAGCGGAAGGAGGCATTGGCATGACCACGCTCGTCGAGCGGGACCTCGTCGCCGTGGCGAGGGACCTCGCCCCGGTCATGCGGGCGAACTCGCAACGCTCCGACCGTGATGCACGGCTCCCGGCCGAGTCGGTGAACGCCCTCCGGGAGGCCGGCCTGCTGCGCATGTACGTTCCCCGCAGCCTCGGCGGGCTGCAGGTCGACCCAGTCACGCACGCGCGCGTCCAGGAGGAGCTGTCGAGGCACGACAGCGCCGCGGGGTGGATGCTTCAGGCGACGTCCTCGTCGGCGTGGTGGTGCTCGAGGCTCCCGACCGAGACCGCGCAGGAGATCTACGCCAGTGATCCGGACCGGACGCTCTCGGTCTCCTTCGCGTTCCCCTACGAGGGAGTACAGGTCGACGGCGGGTTACGGCTGTCCGGGCAGCGCCCGTTCGCGTCGAACGTGTCGGACGCGAGCTGGATCTGGGTCACCTCGCTGACCATGGACAACGGCGAGCCGGTGCGGGTCGAGGGGACCCCGATGGTGCGGGCGGCGTTCTTCCCCGCGTCCGAGGCGAAGATCGTCAGGACGTGGGACACGCTCGGTATGCGCGGCACGGATTCGAACGACGTGTCCGTGGAGAACCTCGTCGTGCCCGAGCGGCGGACGTTCCGGATCGGCATCGATCACACCCCGGGGCCGCTCTACGACGACCCGCTGTACCGGGTGCCGGCGATGGTGGTCGCCGGGTCGTACATCCCCGCCGTCGCTTTGGGCATCGCGCGGGACGCGATCGACGAGTTCGTCGCGCTCGCGCAGGGCAAGACGCCGTTCGCATCGGCGACCACGCTGCGGGAGCGGGCGACGGCGCAGGCCAAGCTCGGCCGGGCCGAAGGGCTGGTGCGATCGGCCCGCAGCTACCTCTACGACCTGCTCGCCTTCGGCTGGGAACAGACCGTCGCCGGGGTGGAGCTCACCCTCGAGCAGCGGTCGGAGATGCTGCTGGCGTGCGTGCAGGCCATCGCGGCGTCCGCACAGGCCGTCGACCTCGTCTACTCGGCGGCCGGCACCAGCGCCGTCTACAAGCACAGCCGGATCGAGCAGCACTTCCGCGACGCGAGCGTGCTGCGCCAGCAGGGCTTCGTCTCCGAGAGCCGCTTCGAGACGGTGGGTCAGGTCGAACTCGGCCTGCCGCCGGACCTGGGCTTCGTCGCCCTCTGAAGGCACCGCGCCAGGTGGTGCTCCTCGGCCATGCGCCGGGACGACCTCGTTCGGCAGGATGCGCACGCTGATCCCCGGCCCTGGGGTGCTGATCGGCATGTACCTGGGCCGGTGGTCGCAGGCCCCAGCAGTTCCCCGATCCGCAGCCCCAACCCGGCCTGCGTGATCGCCATCGCCCGGTTGCGGGCGGGCATCGCATCGGCCAAGTGCTGCACCTGCGCGATCGTCAACGGCACCACCCGCTGCACTCCGGGCTCTGTGATCGGTCGCGGCAGACGCGCCGTCAGCGGTCGCCGCGTGTCATCCCGTGCGCGCGCTCGTGCTGCTCCCGCGCCTCCGCGACCACGAGCGCCCCGCACAGCTCGCACACCCGCACCCGCAGCACCCCGACGGGAACGAGCAGCAGCCGCAGCAGACGACGGCGGATCACTGGGCGCGGCCGATCAACTCGGCGGGCTCGTAGTTGATCACCTGTGCCCGCACCGCGAGGGAACGCGGCGCACACGGCGCATTGATGATCATCCGCCCGCCGGGGATGGTGCACCCGCGGCACACTCCGGTCGGGTTGTGCTGATCCAGGATCCTGGTGATCAACGACGGCCAGTCGGCCAGCGCTTCCGCGAGCCGCAGGTACTCGCGCTCGTGGTTCGCGACGCACCCCCGGCTGCCGAGTGGGAGCGCGTGTCAGATGAGAAAGTGTTCACGGGTTCGCAGGGCCTCTCTGCGGATCAAGGGCCGTCGGTGGTGTTCGCAGCACCCCGGCGGCCCGTCTCATGTGTGACGGGCAGCGCTCATCATCGCGTCAAACTCGCACAACTAGCAACTCACCTACATCTGGTAGATCACCCGAACCTGGCACGACGGGCAGCAACTGGCACAACTCGCAACTACCGTCGGCTCGTGCCCACGTTGACCTCCGGAGAGTTGGCCCGCGAGCTGGGCATCTCCCACTCCGCGATCTTGAAGTGGGCGCGCGAGGGGCTGATCACCCCGGAGTGGACCACCCCTGGTGGTCATCACCGCTGGGACCTGGAGAAGGTCCGCCAGCAGCTACGGGAGCAGCGCCAGCGCGACCCCGAGTGATCGACCTGCCCCGAGGGTGCTCCCTGGTTGATCTTCGCCAGCGCACAGAACGACCGAAGACAACTCGAACCAGCTCGCAGCGTTCCGTGATCACCCACAATGCCCGCGGCGGGATCAAGGTTCAGGAGTTCGGGCCGCACGGGAAGATCTGCGGCAACGTGATGTTCGCCAATAAGGGCGGGAACGCGGCCGACAAGCGCATCCCGCTCCACAACGGCCCGGGCCGACCGCTCGACGTCCCCGCCCGCATCGGCCTCAGCGAGCTCGGCATCGAGCTCGACCAGCCGTGGCGCTCCGAGCTTGGCCGGAATGCTCCTCAGGTAGTACTCGACCCTCCCCACGGTGGGCATGCCGAGGCGGCGGTGTGGTGGCGGACGATCGCGGACCGGGCGATGTCGAGGACCCGGGCCCGGCCGGCGGTCGCCGCCGTCCTCCGAATCTGCAACATCCGCTCGGCCGGCAGGTCGTAGCTGAGCGGCTCGCCGGGGTCGACGACCGCCGACGCGTCGGGCGCGTGGTCGGCGGCCGTGTCGAGCAGCAGGGCCGTTTCGTCATCGCCGAGCGTGTGGAGCAGCCGGGCGAGGTTGCGCAGCGTGGTCCATTGCTGGACCCAGCCGCCGGTCCGCTCCCAGTAGTCGACCAGGTGTCGATACCCGTCCAACCCGTCGGCGACGCGCCCGGAACCGGCACGGACGGTGAGGAGGCCGACCGAGGCGATGCCGCCGAGAAAAGTGGCGCCGCTGCTGCGGGCGAGCGCGATCGCCTGCTCGTAGTGCTGCTCGGCGCGATTCGCATCGCCGGCCAGCGTGTCGATCTCGCCGGCAACGTACCGATGCATTGCGTCGAGGGTGGGCGACACCGCGATCTCGGCAAGCGGGCCGTTCAGCGCCCTCGCGGCGCCGAGGTCACCGCCGTAGGCGGACGCGAGGGCTGCGACCCCCAGGCTCTGCTCCGGCCGCGGTGCCTGTGAGGCGGCCGCCGTGCCGTGGGCGACGGCACCGGGCATATCGCCGCGGCTCAGCGCCGCGAGCGCCAGTGCCGCGGTGCATCGCCACCCGCCGTCGCCCGCCGCCCCGAGCCCCCGCCGCGCCAGGCGCTCGGTGCGCTCGAGCTCGCCGCGGGCCCAGGCACTCTCGGCGGCGATGCCGAGGATCAACGCGGCGTCGGGGTGGGTCGTGATGGCCGGGTCGTCCGAGAGTTCCAGCGCCCAGGCCCAGATCTCGGTGAGATCGCGCCAGCTTGCAGCGCCGGCGAGCCCGCGGACCAGCCGCACGGCGTCGTCGAGCCGGTGCTGCGCGCGGAACAGCCCCCAGGCGGCGCGGAGGTTGGCGGTCTCGCGGCGCAGCACATCGTCCGCCCGTCCTTCCTCGGCGGTGTCGATCGTGCGGTCGATCCACGTCGCGAGCTCGAGCGCCCATCGGAGAAACCCCTCGGTCGCCGCGTGGTCCTCGCCCTCGGCGCTGAGCCGATCGCGGGCGAACGTCCGCATCGCGTCGAGCATGCGGTAGCGAGCCGGTCCGTCGAGGGCGACCTCGACCATGGATGCGTCGACGAGGTGCGCGATGCAACCGGCGGCGTCGCCGGGAAGGCGCAACCGGGTGGCGATGGACTCGGCGGTCGGAAGATCGAGGCCGTCGGGGAACACGGCGATGTGGCGGAACAGCCGTCGCTCGTGGTCGGGCAGGAGTTCGTAGGACCAGGCGATCGTCTGCCGGAGGGTCATGCCACCGTCGGCGAGCAGGTCGAGCGCGCGGTCGAGTCGAGCGTGGATATCGGCGAGCCCGAGTGACGAGAGGCGCCCGGCGGCGAGCTCGATCGCGAGCGGCAGCCCGTCGAGCCGGCGTGCGATCTCGGCAACGAGACCGAGCTCGCCCGCGCCGGGCATGAAGTCCGGACGGACCCGCCGCGCCCGGTCGACGAAACGGCCACGGCAGGCGATCGGGCAACGTCGTGTGTCCCGGCGAGGGTCAGGGGGGCCAACCGGAGCCGCTGCTCGCCGGCCAGCCCGAGCGGCTCGCGGCTGGTGGCCAGCACGGTCAGCTGGGGACACCGGTCGAGGAGCGTGGCGACGACGTCCCGCACGGCGGACAGCAGGTGCTCGCAGTTGTCGATCACGAGGAGCTGCGGGCCGGCGGCGAGCAGCGCAGCGCACGCCGCGAGGACGCCACCCTGGACGACGCGTAGGTCGAGCGCCCCCGCCAGCGTGTCCGGGATCAGGGCGGCGGCGGTGACCGGAGCGAGCCGCAGCTCGGTGACCGGTCCGATCCTGGCCGCGATCTCCGCGGCCAGCCGGGACTTGCCGACCCCTCCAGGCCCGAGCACCGTGACCAGGCGTTCCCGGGCCAGCAGTCGGTGCAGGGCCGCGAGCTCGGAGTCGCGGCCGCGCAGCGGACCGGGTGCTCGGCGGGCGCCGCTGCGCTGCGTCGCCGCGGACGCGATGTCGCGTTCGAGCCGGGCGAGGACGGGAGTCGGATCCAGCCCGGCCCCGGTCCGGAGGCAGCGGCGGTGGTCGTAGCCCACGCGGAGCGCGTCGGCGGACCGGCCCGTCGCGTGCAGCGCCCGCATCAGGATCAGCACAGCGGGTTCGGACAGCGGGTCGTCGGCGACGAGCGAGCCGGCGACGTCGGCGGCCTCGTCCGGCGCCCCGGCATCCAGCGCGGCCGCGGCGTAGGACTTCGACCGTCCGACGCAGCCGGCCGAGGGCGGGCGCCAACGCCGCCAGCGGGGCCACGTCGGCGAACTCGGCCAGGGGCTCGCCGCGCCACAGCGACCGCGCCTCGCCCAACATCTCCTTGGCGGCCGCGGGCGCCGACCGGGCCGCGGTGGCGAGCAGCGCGCGGGCGCGCGCGGCGTCGGTACCGTCGTCGTCGAGGTGCAGGCGGTAGC
>NZ_JAHKRK010000123.1 GCF_019396355.1 Pseudonocardia nigra | reverse complement strand
CCGGCCGGGCGCCCCCCGACCCGGACCTGCACAGGCTCGTCCCGGCCGGCGCCGCGCTGTCCTACAACCCCGCGCGCCGCTGGGTGGGGCGAGTCGAGGGCCACGTGGTCAAGGCGCACGCCGTCGCGCCACCACCGGGCGTGGCCGCGCTGCTCACCGCACCGCCACCGCGCCTGGCCGGGCACCTGCCGCCGGCCATCATCAGCCACGGTGGGCGCCTGGTGCGCACGGACTGGGTGGCGGGCACCGGACCCCGCGAAGCGGACCTCCCCGGGGTCGGCGAAGCCCTCGGCGCGCTGCACGCCGCGCCCGCTCCCGCCGGGCTGCCGGTGCTCGGCGCGGCCGCCGCGGTGCGCGCGGCGCGCGACGCGGGCCAGGCGGTGGTCCAGGCGCTGCCCGGGGAGCGCAGCAGGGTGCGTCGGCTGCTGGCCGTGCTGCGCGCCCACGCCGAGTGGTGGCCGGCTGCGGTGTCACCGGTGCACGGCGACTTCAGCCCGGACCAGGTCGTGGTGACCGGTGACCGGGTCGTGCTGCTCGACCTGGACCGCGCCGCGATCGGCCCCCCGGGCTGGGACACCGCGCAGTGGACGACCGCCCAGATCGCCACCGGTGACCTGCCGGTCCCGGCGCCGCTCGCGGCCGCCGCCACCCCCGTGGTGCTGCTCGCGGCGGCGCTGCAGCGGGCCCCCGAGCCGTTCCGCAGGCTCCGGCCCGGGTGGCCACGGCTCGTGGGGGACCTGCTCGCCTTCGCCGAGAGCGCTGCGGGTGAGCTCACCGGGAGGACGCCATGACCGGGCTGCGGGCGTTGCGCCGGGTTCCGGCCGGTTTGACCGTCCGGCGCTCCTGGCCGCACCGCGACGGCCTCGCCGTGGAGGCCACCGCCACCGACGGCCTGATCGTCGGGCTCCTCATCACCGACGACGAGGTGCGGGTGCTCGCGTCGGAGGATCCGGCGCTGCCCGCGCTGGCCCCCGCGCTGGCCCGGCCGGGCACCGTGCTGCTCGGGCACCGCCCCGGGCGGCGCGCGGTGCTCCGTGAGGCGGACGGGAGCTACCTCAAGATCGTCCGAGCCGGTCGGGGGCACCGGGTCGCCGACGGGCTGCGCGAGGCCGCCGGGCGGTTGCACGGGATCCCGGGCGCCCCGCTCGTCCCGGCCGTGCTCGACGCCGACCCGGCCGCCGGCTGGGTGCGGCTGGCCGAGATCCCGGGTCCGAGCCTGCACACGTTGCTGCAGGACGCACCGGCGGACGCGGCGCGGTTCTGCCGCGCCGTCGCCACGGCGTCGACGGCCCTGCGCGCGGCGCCCGTCGGGGGTCTGGCCCGCCACGACGCGGGCGACGAGGTCGACCTCCTGCACCGGTGGATCGCCGACGCCGAGGCGTACAGCGACGTCCGACTCGCCGAGGCCGCGCAGCCCGTCACGGCCGCCCTCCGCGCCCTCCCCGAGCCGCGCTGGGTGGCGTGCCACCGCGACCTGCACGACAAGCAGCTCGTCGACACACCGCCCGCGCCCACGGTCGGTCTGCTGGACCTCGACACGCTGTGCTCCGCCGATCCCGCGCTGGACGCGGCGAACCTGCTCGCGCACCTGCACCTGCGCACCCTGCAGGGCCGGTGCGGGCCCGACACCGCCCGGGACTGCGCACTGGCGCTGCACGACCCGGGCCTCGACCCCGGTGCCGTGCGGACCTGGACGGCGGCCGCGCTCCTGCGGTTGGCCGCCGTCTACACCTTCCGGCCCGATCCCCTCGACCTCCCGGCGCGGCTCGCCGCCGCCACCACCGACCCCGTCCCGTCCACCTGGAGGATCCCGTGAGCACGACCGTCACGACGATCAGCGTCATCGGCACCGGATACCTCGGCGCCACTCACGCGGCCTGCATGGCCGACCTCGGCTTCCAGGTGATCGGCATCGACACCGACCCCGCCAGGACCGCGACGCTCGCGGTGGGCGAGCTGCCGTTCTTCGAGCCGGACCTGCAGCCCCTCGTCGCCAAGCACGTCGAGCACGGCAGGCTGCGGTTCAGCACCGACATGGCCGATGCCGCGGACGCCGACGTGCACTTCCTGTGCGTCGGGACCCCGCAGCGCCGCGACGGTCTCGGCGCCGACCTCACCGCCGTGCGAACGGCCACCGCGGCGCTCGCCGCACATCTGCACCGCCCGTGCCTGGTCGTCGGCAAGTCGACCGTGCCCGTCGGCACCGCCGCCGAGCTCGCCGCCACGCTGCGCGCGACAGCGCCCACGGGCGACGGCGTCCGGCTGGCGTGGAACCCGGAGTTCCTCCGCGAGGGGCACGCCGTCTCCGACACCCTGCATCCGGACCGGATGGTGTTCGGGCTCGACGGCGGGCCCGAACATCCGGCCGCGCAGCACGACCTCGCGGTGCTGCGGGCGGTGTACGCGGACGTGCTCGCCGCGGGCGTGCCCGAGGTGCTCGCGGACCTGCCCACCGCCGAGCTGGTGAAGACCGCCGCCAACAGCTTCCTCGCCACCAAGATCTCCTTCATCAACGCGATGGCGGAGCTGTGCGAGGCCGTCGACGCCGACGTCACGGTGCTGGCCGGAGCGCTGGCGCTGGACGACCGGATCGGCGGCCGGTTCCTGGCGCCCGGCCTGGGGTTCGGCGGCGGCTGCCTACCCAAGGACATCCGCGCGTTCATGGCCCGGGCCCAGGAGATCGGGGCGGGTGACGCGGTGGCGTTCCTGCGGGAGGTCGACGAGGTCAACCTGCGCCGTCGCCGGCGCGTCGTCGAGCTGGTGTGTGAGGAACTCGGCGGCAGCCTCGCCGGGCGGACCGTCGCCGTACTCGGCGCGGCCTTCAAGCCGGGGTCGGACGACGTGCGCGACTCGCCCGCCCTCGACGTCGCGGCCACGCTGCACCACGGCGGCGCAGTCGTGCGCGTGCACGATCCGAAGGCCATGGACAGCGCCGCACGCGTCCGGCCCGAGCTGCACTACGCCGGCAGCGTCGCGGCGGCATGCCGGGGCGCCGAGGTCGTCGTGCTCGCGACCGAGTGGGACCAGTACCGGGCGCTCGACCCTGATCTGCTCGGAGCGTGCGTCCGCACCCGCTGCGTCATCGACAGCCGCAACGCCCTCGTCCCGGACGCCTGGGTGGAGGCGGGCTGGCGGTATCGGGCGCTGGGCCGCCCCGCTCGAGACCCGAGCGAAATGCCCACTGCGGCATGAGGCGGAACGCGCTACGAGAACCTGCGGCAGGTGACGGACGCGGTGCCGCAAGACCGGAGGGCCGCGACGGTCCCGGCGGGACGGAGCGCTGGACCGCCACTGAACCGACGGGTCGCAAAACGCATGCTGTCGTGGCGCCGGCACGACCGTCGTCGCTCCACCCGGCGCCAGCGTCGACGAACTCGGGCCGAACCGGTTGCACCCTTGCGCCCGCCGGCACGCGCCATCCTGTGCCAGGTAGCCCCGGACGCGGGCGGTCAGCGGTGGCGACGCGGGACATCGCCCGTGCCGAGCGCGAACGGGTTCTCGTCGGACGCGACGGCGGACAGAAGCGCAGAACCGAACTCGTCGTACAGGTGCCGCTGCAGCGCCGGCCCGAAGCTCACCCGGGCGACCCCGAGCGCCGCGAGCTCGGCCAGCGACCGCAGGCCCTGCCCGTATGCGACGTTGAGGGGGCCGGGAACCTGCTCGACGAGGGTCCGGATCACCGCGGGGTCGCTCGCGGCGATGGGGTAGACGCAGTCCGCGCCGGCCGTCAGATACCGGGCGCCACGCTCGATCGAGGCGGTGAGCTGCTCGCCGGGCGATCCCGCGCGGCGCAGGAACGAGTCGGTCCGGGCGTTGATCACCAGGTCCACGCCGAGCGAGACCGCTTCGGCACGTATCGCCGCCAGGAAGTCCGCCTGCTCGGCGGCGTCGACCATCTCGCCGCTCGAGGGGTCGGAGTCCTCGAGGTTCAGTCCGACGGCCCCGGTCGCGGCGAACCGTTCGACCAGCTCGGCAGGTGCGAGCCGGTAGCCCCGCTCGAAGTCGACGGTCACCGGCACGTTCACCGCGCCGGCGATCCGCGCCGCCGCGGCCAGCACCTCCTCGACCGGCGCGTCCTCTCCGTCGGCGTGACCGAGCACCGCCGCCGTCGCGGCGCTGCTCGTGGCCACGACCGGGAACCCGGCGGACTCGACCATCCGCGCGGACGCCGCGTCCCAGGCGTTGGGCAGTACGAGTGGATCACCCGGCGCGTGCAGCGCCCGCAGGGTGGCAGCCTTCTGCTGCTGTGCCGACGGGATCCCGTCGGTGGTGGTCGTGGCGATCAGCCGGGTCATGGCTGTCCTCCGATGCGTGTCAGGCGGGTTCGGGAGTAGGCGCCGAGGCCTGCTCACCGACGACCTCAGGTAGCTGGTGGCCCGGGCGACCGGGGGTGCGACCACGACACGGCACGGCCGGGTCCGGGCGCGCACACCGACCTCGGCGGCCCGTCCCGCACGTGACGACTGGAAGAACCGGCCGATCAGGACAGGGCCTCGACGGGCGCGATCGCCACGAGGTGCTCCACGGCGTGCGCGAGCCTCGCGTCGAGCGTGATGAACGCATCGGCCTGGAGCTGGGTGAGCGCGACGTACTCGGCCTCCGACGTGTCGGGCCACCCCAGCTGGTCGGCGACCTTCCACGCGACGTTCTGGAGGACGCGGTCGCCGAGCAGTCGGATCCGCAGCCCGCGCACGTGGTTCAGCTGATGCTCGGCCTCGTCCCTGCTCAGCTCGCCGCGCCGTACGGCTCGGTACATGAGCGACAGCACCTGGGAGCGGAGGAGCGTCGGAGCCAGGAGCCGGTGCTCGTCGGGGATCACGGCCCGGCCGTGAGCCAGGCGAAGAGCAACGTCCGGACCGATCACGTACCTGGTCACGTGGGTCAGCTCCGATCCGGTGCTCGACGAGGGCGCGACCGTCGAACGGTACGGAGCGCAACTCGGGGCTGGTGCGCAAGGCGGTGAACGACGACGTCGCGGCGATGCACCACCTGGTCGGTTACACGATCACCGATGCGACCGGCGCGCTCGTCGTGCCCGCGGTCTCGCTGGTCTACCTGGCGATGGTCACCTGGCGGCTCACGCTGGTGACGCTGGTGCCGCTGGTCGCCGGGCTCGCGAGCTACGTCCGCACGATGGCCTCGGCAATGGAGGGGTTCGCCGAGTACGACCGCGCCACCGGGCGCGTGATGGCGGGCGCGGTCGAGTTCTCCCACGGGATCGCGGTCGTCAAGGCGTTCGGCCAGGGCAGGCGCGCGCATCGGCGGTTCCTCGACGCCGCCGACGACTTCGCGACGTTCTTCCTGTCCTGGGTCCGGGCAGCAGGTCCTCGGCGGTGATGGAGCTGTTGCTCTCACCGGTGCTCGTGCTGGTGTGGGTGCTCGCCGCCGGCACCGTCTTCGTGACGGCCGGCTGGACCCCCGCCGCCGACGTGCTCCCGTTCGCGCTGCTCGGGCTCGGCCTCACCGCGCCCGTGCTCGCGATCGGACAGACCTTCATGCAGCTGCGCGGCGCGACGCAGGCCGCAGGGCGGGTGGGCGCCCTGCTCGCCACCCCGACACTGCGGGAGCCTGCCGTCCCGCGCCACGAGCGCGGCGAGGCGAGGAGCTGGACCAGCCGTTGGCGCACACGTTCCGCCGCAGGTCCGGTGTGTCGCCGTCGGAGTACCGGAGCCTCGCTCTCTCGGCGAGCAGGGGAGGTGGGAGCCGGGCACCCGGCGCTGGCGGAAGGGGCCCGTGCCGAACGGCCGGTCCCGGCACGACAGGAGCTACTCCTGCTGGAACCGCAGCGACGGCACCGAGCGCAGCCCGGACACCGTCGGCCGGTGCGCAAGACCCAGATCCTGCATGGTGAACCGCTTGCCGTACGTGGCGGTCGCCGCGTCGACGGTCGCGGCGAGCTCGGTGTTGGCGCGCAGCGCGCCGAGCCCGGTGTTCAGTACGCGCACGGCGACGGTGTTCTCGCCGGCACGCACTGCGTCGGTGACGTCGACGGCGTACGGCGGGGCCCACGCGCAGCCGTAGCCGACGCCGTTCACCACGACCTGGGCGACCTCGCCGACCGGGGCGGTGACCTCGGCGCGGTACGACGCACCGCGCAGCCCCGACTCGCCGCGGACGTCGTGCGCGTCGGCCCTCGCCGGACCGAAGTCGAGCACGATGCGCCCGTCGAGGCGGTCGCCGTCGACAGTCACGGTCGTCTCGTACGTGGCAGCTCCCGAGCAGTCGGCTCGCCCGGGGTCGTCCTCCCACCGGTGCGGCAGTGCCACCTCCCCGCGGGCAAGGGGGCTGTCGGCGTAGGCCACCGTCCACGGCCCGGCGAGCTCCATCGTGTCCGCCGGGCGGACAGGCGGTGCGGCCGGGACGTCGTCGTCAGGCGTGGGCAGCGCGACGACGACGGCCGCCTCGTACGGCTGCAGGTCGAGCGGCACCCCGCCGCCGGCGACCTCGACCCGGTGGGCCCGTCCCGTGCGCGCGTCCCACCGTTCGAACGCCGCCGCGTCGTCGCGGGGGCGCAGCGTGAAGGACTGCGGGTGCGGGCCCGTGTTCGCGACGAAGTAGACGTCGACGTCGCCGGCACGGCGGTGCACGACGCCGACGTCGGGCGTGGCCGGGCTCGTCGGGGCGTCCGGCGACACGAGCGCCCCGAGCGCCGGCAGCAGCGCGTCGACGTCGTCGACGGCGATCCAGCCGTCCCGCTGCACCGCGCCGCCGACGGTGACGACGGCGCCGCCCGCCGCGGCGTGCTGCTCGAGCCGGCGCGCCGTCTCCGCCGGCAGGTCCCGCACGAACGGCAGGACGACGACCCGGTAGCGGCTCCAGTCGGCCTCGCCCAGCGCTGTGTCGTCGACGAGGTCGTAGTCGTACCCGGCCTCCCGCAGCGCCGCGGGCAGCGCCTCGCCGATGTGCGCCCGGGTGGAGTGCCACAGGTCGAGGTGGCCGCGGGTGCTGGGTTCGAAGCGCTGCGCGGCGTCGCGGCTCGGTGCGTAGAGCGCGACGTCGACGACCGGGTGGCCCTGCCGCAGCAGCCAGCACAGGCGGTGCAGGTAGCCGGTCAGCGCGGGCATCGCGGGCCACCACGGGTTCACGTCGCTGAGCGCACCGGCCGCGTAGAAGATCCAGCCGGGTGGCTGTGCGGTGGGCGGCGAGTACGGCCAGCCGTGCCCGATGAGCTGGTTGACGCCCAGGAGCAGGTGCTCGTGCGCCTCGCCGACCAGGTCAAGCGGCGTCGCGGCCAGCGACGGCGAGTGCACCCAGGTCCAGGTCTCCGACGAGACGACCGGACGCTGGTACAGGTGCGCCGCCGACGTCGCCCACTTCGTCTGCGTGACCGACCGCCACCCCCAGCCCTCGCCCTCGGGCAGGTCCGCGTGCCGGTAGGCGCTCAGCGTGCCGGGCGGCTGACCGTAGCTCTGGATGCGAAACAGGGCGCCGTGCCGCTGCGCCCACTCGTGCACCACGGCGACGAAGTTCTCCTCGTAGAGCTCCCCGAGCGTCGCCGCGACGTCGGCGCGGACCCGCTCGCAGCCCTCACCGCGCGTGTGCAGCAGCGGCAGCTCGGCCAGGAGGTCGTATCCGCGGCGGGCGCGGAACTCCCGGGGCAGCGCCGGCGTCCAGTCCGCGCCGTACACCTCGAGGCTGTCGCAGAACACCGCGGTGACGAGCTCGCCCGGGACCGCCGCGAGGATCGGGTCGGCGACAGCCCGCAAGTGCGCCTCGGTCGCCGCCCGGCTGAGATGGTCAAGCACCGGGCCCTCCGCGCCGAGCGACGCCCGCTTGACGTTCTGGCCGGTCGGGCTCGAGACGGCGAGCAGGACGGTACGCGGGCCGGATCCTTGCGGCACCTCGACGGCGTCGTCGCGCACCGGCAGCTGCCGCCGCTGTGCGGGGGGCTCCTGCAGCGACCCGTCACCGATGTACGCCGCGACGAGCCGGTCACCGGGCCAGGGCTGCGCGACGAAGATCCGGGCGGCGCGCGGCGGCACCTCGCGGGCGTCCCACCGCAGCCGCCGGGCGGCGGTCTCGTCGGTGATGTGCGGTCCCCCGAACGACCAGCGGCTGCCGATCGTGACATCGAAGCGCAGGCCGAGCCGGGACGCCGTCTCGGCGGCGAACCGCAGCCGGGACAGGAAGCGCTCGGAGAGGAAGCCCTCGGGTGCCCGGCCCGCCTCCGACGTCGACAGCGGGTACGTCGAGCACACCTCGACGCCGCCGATGCCGGCCGCCGACATGGCCTCGAGCTCACGGGCGAGCTCGGCCTCCTCGACGAAGGGGCCGAACCACCACCAGCGCATCATCACGCGGCTGTCCGGCGGCGGCGTGGCGAAGCCCGCTCGCAACGTCCGGGCGATCGACTCGGCTGACGGCATCGTCCTCGCTCCCTCGGTCGGCACCTGAAACGTATCAAGTACTTGCCGACAAGCGCCGCGATCCGGCGCAGGGTCTCGGCGCGAACGGGCCCGCTGCCGCAGAACGTCCGGCGTTGTTGACACCGCCGGTCGGGCCGGGTTATGACATGAACCACATGGAATGCCGTTCTAGGATTGGAGTCAGCGTCTCTTGGGGGGTCGCGCCCGGCCGGCGCCGATCCTGCCGCCCTCGACCGTGCCACCACGGGTTCGACAGCACACGTCCCACTCAACGGAGGCCTTGATCGTGACGATCACCGACCCGGCAGAGCCCGCCGTGGACACCTCGCACGTCGACGTCCTCATCGTGGGCGCCGGAATCTCCGGGATCGGCGCCGCGTACCACCTGCGGAAACAGTTCCCCGATCGGACGTTCGTGGTCCTCGACGCGCTCGACAACCACGGTGGCACCTGGTGGACCCACCGCTACCCCGGCGTGCGCTCCGACAGCGACCTGCACACCTTCGGCTACCGGTTCAAGCCCTGGCGGGGCCCGTCGATCGCGACGTCCGACGAGATCCTCGCCTACCTCGACGAGGTCATCGCCGAGAACGGCCTGAAGCGCGACATCCACTACCGGCACAGGGTCACGGCGGCGAGGTGGTCGACGGCGGACCGCCGGTGGACCGTGGAGGTCACCCGGGGTGACACGGGCGAGCAGGTGTGCTTCACCACCGACTTCCTGTGGATGTGCCAGGGCTACTACGACCACGCTCAGCCCTACCAGCCGCGGTGGGAGGGCATGGACCGGTTCCAGGGCGTGATCGTGCACCCGCAGCGGTGGCCCGACGACCTCGACCACAGCGGCAAGCGCGTGGTCGTCATCGGTTCGGGAGCGACCGCGGCTGATCCCCGCCATCGCGAAGACCGCGGCGCACGTCACGATGCTGCAGCGCTCGCCGACGTTCTTCTTCGCCCGGCCGAAGACGCACGAGCTGGCGGAGACGCTGCGGGCGCTGGACGTCCCCGAGGAATGGACGCACGAGATCTTGCGACGCGCCTACATCGCCCAGGGCGCCGAGATCACCCGGATGTCGTTCGAGTCGCCCGACGAGCTGCGCAAGTTCCTCATCGAGGAGATGCGCCCGCTGCTGCCCGAGGGCTTCGACATCGACAAGCACTTCAACCCGCGGTACCGGCCCTGGCAGCAGCGGCTCGCCGTGGTGCCCGAGGGCGATCTGTTCGCGGCGCTGCGCGAGGGACGCGCATCGGTGGTCACGGACACGATCGAGACGTTCACGGAGTCGGGGATCCGCGTGGCCTCGGGCGAGGAGCTCGAGGCCGACATCGTCGTCACGGCCACCGGCTTCGACCTGTCGGTGTTCGGCGACGTCGCGTTCGCCGTGGACGACGAGCCGGTCGACTTCACCCAGCGCGTCACCTACCGGGGCATCATGATCAGCGGCGTGCCCAACATGGCCTACGTGTTCGGGTACTTCCGCTCCAGCTGGACACTGCGCGCCGACCTGGTCAGCGACTTCGTCTGCCGGCTGCTCGCACACATGGAGGGCAAGGACGCGGACGTCGTCGTCCCGACGCTGCGCCCCGAGGACGCCGACATGGCGCTGCTGCCATGGGCGGACCCGGAGAACTTCAACCCGGGGTACGTCATGCGCTCCATGCACCGGCTGTTCAAGCAGGGCGACCGGGAACCATGGACACACATGCACGAGTACGCGGAGGAACACCGAGCTCTCCCCGCCGCGGATCTCGACGACGGCAGCCTCGTCTTCACCTGACCACCGATCCGCATCTGCCCACCTGCCCCGACGAGAGGAGCCCTTCGTGCCGGTCGACCCCCACATCGCCGCGATGCTCACAACGATCAAGGAGGCCGGTCTGCCGCCGATTTACGACGGGACACCGGAGGCGGGGAGGGCGGCGTACCTGCAGCTCACCGCCGGCGCCCGGACGCCCGAGCACCTCGCCCCCGTGGCGAGCACGGAGGACCGCACCGTCCCCGGCGCCGAGGGCGAGCTCCCGGCCCGCGTCTACCGGCCGGAGGGCGACGGGCCCTTCCCGACCGTCGTCTTCTTCCACGGCGGCGGCTGGGTGATCGGCGACCTCGACACCCACGACAACATGGCCCGCACCGTCTGCCGGGGCACCCGGGCGGTCGTGATCTCCGTCGACTACCGGCTGGCGCCGGAGCACCCGTTCCCCGCCGCGGTGGAGGACGCGGTGGCCGCAGCCCGCTGGGTCGCGCAGCACCTCGACGGGCTCGGCGGGGACGACCGGCTGGCCGTGGCCGGCGACAGCGCCGGCGGCAACCTGGCGGCGGTGGTCGCACAGCAGTTGCACGCGGACGGCACGCCGCTGGTCGGCCAGTTCCTCATCTACCCGGCAGTCGACTCGGAGGGCGAGTACCCCTCGCGGATCGAGAACGCCGAGGGCTACTTCCTCGAGAAGAACACGATGGACTGGTTCTACGGCCACTACGTCGGCGCATGGGAGGATGCGCTCGATCCCCGGCTGTCGCCGCTGCACCACGCTGACCTCACCGGTCTGCCGCCTGCGGTCGTCGTCACGGCAGAGTTCGACCCGCTGCGCGACGAAGGCGAGGCCTACGGCAAGGCCCTCGAGGCGGCCGGCGTGCCGACCGACGTGCGCCGCTACGACGGCTTGATCCACGGCTTCTTCGACATGGGGGCCGTCTCGCCCGCCGCCCGGACGGCCGTCGACGACAGCTGCGGGCGGTTCCGCGAGCTCATCCATCGCTGAGCTCCGTCCGGCTCCCGCGCCGTCTTCGAGCACTGGAGGACGCCATGCCGCACTCCCCCACCGATCCAGATCCAGCCTCGGTCTTGCCGGAGTCGCCGCCCGGTGGCCTCACCGCCGGCCTGGACCGGGCCACCACCGACCACGCCGTCGTGAACAGCAAGCCCACGGGCACACCGCCGCCCCGGTGATCAGGTGGGACCCCCCACGGCCCCGGGAGCGACTACCCGCACTCGATCAGCCCGCGGGCGAGCGTCACGGGTCATGATCGCGCAGGTGCATCGGTCAGGATTTCGTGAGGCACGTCGAGGCACTCATCGCAGACGCTGACTGCGCGCTCAGCTGACGGCAGCGCCGAACCACCTGGGCAGCCGGCTGAGCAGATCTTGCTGATCTTCACCGATCCACGCCACGTGGCCGTCCGGCCGCAGCAGCGCCGCGGGCACGTCCAGTTCCTCGCTGACGTCGACGACGTGGTCGATCCGGTCCGCCCAGCCCGCCACCGAGAGCCGGCCGGTCTGGTCGAGCAGCAGTCCGCGGCCGCGGTGCATCAGCTCGTAGAGGCGCCCCCGCTTCAGCCCCACGTCCCGCATCCGCCGGCCGAGAAGTTCATGCCCCTCGCCGAATCCGTAGCGGACCCCGATCGCAGTGATCTTCTCGATCAGGTACCGGTTCACCTCGTCGAAGTCCATCAGCTCCGACACCAGCCGGCGCACAGCCTGGGGGCCCGGCTCGGTGGACATCAGCTCCATCTGCGCGCGGGTGTTGTCCAGCACGGCGGCGGCCACCGGGTGCCGTTTGGCGTGGTAGCTGTCCAGCAGCCCCTCCGGTGCCCAGCCGTCGACCTCGGCGGCCAGTTTCCAGCCGAGGTTGAACGCGTCCTGGATGCCGAGGTTGAGCCCCTGCCCGCCGGTCGGCGGGTGGATGTGCGCCGCGTCGCCGGCCAGCAGCACCCTGCCGGTCCGGTAGCGCTCGGCCAGCCGGGTGGCGTCGCCGAAGCGGGAGAGCCAGCGCGGTGAGTGCAGGCCGAAGTCGGTGCCGGCGAGCCTCCTCACCTGCTGCTTCAGCTCGTCCAGGGTCGGCGGGGCCGAGCGGTCCTCGGCCACCCCCTCGGCGGGCACGACGACGCGGTACACCCCGTCCCCGAGGGGCATGGCGCCGAACCGCTTGTGGGTCTTGCGGACTTCGGCCACCACGGCGGCCAGCGTCTCCGGCGGCGCGGTCACCTCCACCTCGCCCAGCAGCGTCTCGACCCTGGCGGGCTCGCCGAGGAAGCCGACGCCGAGCAGCTTGCGCACCGTGCTGCGGCCGCCGTCGCAGCCGACCAGGTAGCGCGAGCGCAGCCGCGCGCCGTCGGCCAGCTCGACGGTCACCCCGTGGTCGTCCTGGCTCAGCCCGACCAGCTCGCAGCCGCGCCGGATCTCGGCGCCGAGCTCGGTGGCGCGCTCGGCCAGCAGGCGATCGACGGTGGGCTGCGGGATGCCCAGGACGTAGGCGTGCGCGGTGTCCAGCCGCTCGGGCGACGGCTTCGGGATGGCGGCGAAGAACCCGCCGACCGGGTACTTCTGGCCGTGCGCGAGGAACCGCTCCAGCAGACCGCGCTGGTCCATCACCTCGACGCTGCGCGCGTGCAGGCCGAGCGCGCGGACGATCCTGGTCGGCTCCGCCTCCTTCTCCAGCACGAGCGCGTGCACGCCGTGCAACCGCAGTTCGCCGGCCAGCATCAAGCCGGTCGGTCCGCCGCCGGCAACGATCAGGTCGATCATGAGCGCCCCTGTTCGACAAGCTTGCATTTCGGCCAGCTGCTCCGCGCAGTCCGGCGGCGCGCACACCCGCACCGCCGCAACGAGTGCCCGCAACCGCACCGCGAGTCCCACCGGCGGTTCGAGGTCCCGCGAGACCATTCGTCGACAAGAGCACACGTACTTTACGAATCCCTGGTTTCCGCAGGTCCTGGCTTCGGCCCGAGATTCTGCGGGACGACCCGGGTCTTGCCGTAAGGCCCCCGGTTCGCTATAGGTTGAGAGTGGCACGGAGTGTGTGACCTGCCTTTGTCGTCCGCTGTGGACGGACACGCTCCTCCCGAAGCGGTGACGCGCCGCAAACAGCGATGCCGCCGCCAGCTGAACACACCTGGGGCTCGTCGCCGTGGTCCTCGGCCGCACGGCGGTGCTGCGCGCCCGCGAGCACTCCGCCGATGTCGCGGCGCTGCATGCCGAGCCCGACGAACCCGTCGCATCCTGCGCGCGCCCGCAGCCGAGCGGCCGACGGCGGGTGGCATCCGCCGCGCCGTGCGCGTGCTGCTGGACGTTCACCCCACGCTGCCGGCACGGGCTGCGCGGGCGGCCGACGCAGGCCGGCGGTCGATCATCCCGGCCGCGGCCGCCGCGGTGCAGGCGGGGAACGAGCGGCTCGCTGCCCTGCTGGACCGCTCCCCCGCCGTCCGCGCGCATTCACCGCAGCGCGGGGCTTGCGGAAGACCGGACAGCGATCGGTCCTCTTGCTGCGCGAAGGCCTCCGTGACGCGCAGTGGCTCGAGGGCCGGGTCAGGTCACGTGGGGTAGGACTTCGGAGGCGATGAGGTCGAGGTGGTCGAGGTCGGCCAGGTCCAGGATCTGCAGGTAAGCCCGGTCCGCACCCGTGGCCGCGTAGCGGCCGAGCCTGTCGACGACCTCGGCGGGAGTGCCGACAAGGGCGTGGGCCTTCACCTCGTCCGCATCGTGCCCGTACACCTCGAGGCGGCGGCGGACCTCCGAGTCGTCCTTGCCGACGACCGCAGCGTGTGCCACCGAGAGCGCGAGTGTTTCCGGGTCACGCCCGGCGACGGCGCACGCCGTCCGGACGCGGGCGAACAGCTGTGCCGTCTCGTTCATCGGCTTGAAGCCGGCGTTGAACTCCGCGGCGTACCTGGCCGCCAGTGCGGGCGTGCGCTTCCTGCCGGAACCACCGACGATCACGGGCGGGTGCGGTGTCTGCACCGGCTTGGGCAGGGCCGGGGAGTCCGCGATCGTGTAGTGCTGTCCGGAGAAGTCGTAGCGCTCCCCCACGGGGGTGTCCCACAGGCCGGTGATCAGCTCCAGCTGCTCCTCCAGCAGGTCGAACCGGCCGACGGTGTCCGGGAAGTCGATGGCGTAGGCCCGGTGTTCGGCTTCGTGCCAGCCGGCCCCGAGACCGAGTTCGACCCGGCCGCCGCTCATCTGGTCGACCTGGGCGACGGTGATGGCGAGTACGCCCGGGTTGCGGAAGGTCGCGGAGCTGACGAGGGTGCCGAGGCGGATCCGGCTCGTCTCGCGGGCCAGCGCGGCCAGTGTGATCCATGCGTCGGTCGGGCCGGGCAGGCCGTCACCCTCGCCCTGCACCAGGTAGTGGTCGGACCGGAAGAAGGCCTCGAACCCACACTCCTCCGTCTTCCGTGCGATCGCGAGCAGGTCGTCGTAGGAGGCGCCCTGCTGCGGTTCGGTGACGACTCTCAGCAACATGCCGGCAGTTTCACAGATGCAGGTCATCGAGCGCGGCGACCTTGCTCGGCCACCCGGCCCCGACACCGGTGCCGCACGCGCGCCGCGCGCAACCCGGCCGGGTGGCGCCGACGTCAGGTGTTGCTCCTGCCCCCGGTGTCGGCGGGCGGGGTGACCGTCTGCGATCCGCCGAACTCCCCCGGCTGGTCCTCGGGGTCCAACGGCTCGTTGTACCCGCGCTGCGGACGCTGGCCGGACTCGTCCGCGCCCGCCGCGGACTCCGCCGAGCCCTCGTCGGACTCGCGCTGCTCCTGCTTGCGCACCGCCGCCTCGTAGTCGCCCGCGTCCTCGGGCAGTCCGGGCGGGCGGGGCAGGTCCGTGTCGCCTCCACCGACGCTCATGCTCGGCCTCGCTGGCGCTCGCCCGGCGCTTCGCGCGGGCGCTGTATAGATGATTCGCTCACAAGCTCGCTCATCGCGTCTCCTCCTTGTCTGGGCACAGCGGCCGGCCGCTGTTCGCGACCCGTCCCCCGACTACCCGCGACCGCGCCTCTCATCCGGGGAACGCCCGATGCGGATCCGCAGCACGAGCCAGGGGATCGCGGCCAGCACGATGACCGTGAGGAAGGCGACGAGCCCGCTGTCGACGGTCGCCACCGTCGCACCCGCGACCCCGTAGACCGCCGCCGCGGGCAACGTCCCGACCACGGCGGCGAGCGCCGCCCGGCGCCAGCTCACGGTGGACGCCCCGGCGGCGATCGCGACGGTCTCGGCGACCATCGGGACGGGCCGCGTGACCACCAGCGCCAGCAACCCGTAGCGGGCGAGGAAGGCGTCGGCGCGTCGCTGCTCGCGCTCCCCCACCAGCCTGCGCACCAGTCCTCGGCTGTGCCGTCCGAGCAGGAACGCGAGCAGGGTGGCGCCCACCCCACCCACGAGCGACAGCGCGGCCCCCGCGACGGCGCCGAACAGCAGCCCGTGCCCGATCATCACGGCGCTGGCAGGCACCGGCAGCAGCACGTCCACCAGCAACAGCCCGACCCCGACGGCGGCCGCGGCAGGCGTCGCGGCGGACATCGCGGGCGTCGGGTCGGTGAGCAGCGGCACCCCGAGCGCCTCCGCGGCGAGGAAGGCGAGCAGCAGGATCACGAGCACCGCGAGGAGGACGAGCAGATAGCGCCCCGCTCCGCGGCGCCGGTGGACCTCCCAGGTGCGTGCGATCACGTGTCGCGCTCGTAGAGGATCGCGATCGAGGCCGTCTCCAGCAGGTACTCCTGCAGCAGCAGCTGTTGCTCGGTCTTGCGGCGCACCACCGGGAAGGTGATGTCGACGACGGCGGGGTTGCCGAGCGCCAGGCCGAGCTGTTCGGTGACGGCGAAGCCGCTGATGGCGTCGAGGTTGCTCAGCAGCAGCTCGCGCAGCTTGCGCCACGATCCGCCGTGCGCGCCGGCCAACGCGCCCTCCACCGTGCCGACCACCGCGCGGACCTTCGCCGTGGCCGCGCCGACGACCGTCTGCACGGCCACACCCTGCGGCTCGCGCCCGAACGCCCGGTACAGGTTCAGCGCGGCGACCTCGTGGTCGCGCGCGTCCCGGGCGAGCCCGGTCAGGTACTCGCGGATGTGCGGCTCGGCCACCCCGTCGACGGTGTCGTCGAGCAGCCTGCGGTAGGCCGTCTGCAACGTCCGGGTGGCCGCGAGCCACGTGGACACCCGGTCGAGCCGGGCCGAGCGGGTGGCGTCGTCGAGCTCGAGCAGCAGCGCGGGGCGCGGTCCGGTCATCGGGTTCACCGCCGCGTGACGCGCCACAGCACGCCGGTTCGGGCGAAGGACATCATGGTCGTCTCCTCCACGCGGGCCACCCCGAAGTCCAGGACGTACAGCGACCGACCGTCGGGACTGAACGTGCAGTCGACCGGGCGCTCGATCCCGCCCGTGCCCAGCGCCGACGCCGGGCCGGGCCGGGCGTTGCGCACGAAGTCCTCTGCGGTGCCGGCGCCGGTGTCCACGCTGATCACCTTGAAGCCGTGCTCGAGGTCCTCGCTCCGTGGCGAGTTCATCGGCGCGAGCGTGCCCCACTCGCACGCGAACAGCCTGCCTCGGTGACCGAACTCGTCCGAGCGGCAGAAGTCCATCTTCGTCATGCAGGAGTGCGGCTTCTCCAGGAACGCGGCGGGCCCGGCCCACGGCGGCGGGTCGGCCAGCAGCGGCTTCGCGGGTGTCCCCCGACGCGGCAGGTGGCTCTCGTGCCACACCGGCAGGCCGTCACCGCAGATGTCCGGGAAGCCGTACCAGTCCGGCGTGCTCACCGAGCCGAAGGGCTCGCGCGCGTTGCGGATGTGCCAGATCCGGTCCGGATCATCGGCGATCGCGCGGTCGCCGGTCTCCTCGAAGTCGTTGTCGGAGACGTAGAGCTCGCCGTCCTCGCTGATCGCCATCCCGTACGGGTTGCGCACACCCCACGCCAGCAGCTCCAGGTCGCTGCCGTCGGGCCGGGAGCGCCAGATCCCGCTGCTGCACTTGACCTGGCCGCGCACCACCTCGCCCGCCCGTGCCGGAGTCCCGAACGGCTTGAACGCCCCCGTCTCCACGTAGTAGGGGTACGGCGAGGTGGGGTCGTAGCTCTGCACGTTGTTGCCCGTGAGCGTGACGTCCTGGCCGGGGACGTCGTACGCGTCCGGGTGCTTGGCCATGTCCACGGTGAACCCCTGCGGCAGCACCACCCCCTGCTGCGACACCGAGCCCTGGCCGAAGTACATCAACCCGTCCGGGCCGAACACCGGGCCGCCCGGCTCGTGCCACCCGCCGTCGGGCAGACCGTCGACCACCACCGTCCGCTCCCCCGACGCCACGTCGTAGCGCACGATCCGCGAGGCGTGCCCGCCCTTGTCTGCGATGTAGACGCCCCCGTCGTGCACCGCCACGCCCCGCGGTCCGCCCAGCGTCTCCTCCCCCACGCTCCGCAGGTCGCCATCCGGAGCCAACCGGAGCACGCGGGCCGGCAGATACGGACGCGTGGGCCACGTGCTGCCGCCCTCCAGGACGTACAGCGTGCCGTCCGGCGCGAAGCCCATCCCCGTCGGGAACGACAGCCCGGCGAGCACCACGTCGACCTCGTAGCCCTCCGGCACCACCACGTCCCGCGGATCGATCCGGGGTCGCGCCGCCACCGGGACGTTCAGCAGATCCGACGGCGTGGCCGGCACAGCGGGAAGAACCACGAGCGCACCCTCCTCGGTTCCCCGGCGCGTACCCCACCTCGCTCACGGTCAATCCGTGCCGGCGGACCGCGCCGAGCTCGCCCCACCCGGGCGGGGCCCCGAGGTCGGTGCGGGTTGTCAGGGTGGGGCGGGAAGCTACTGTTGCGCGGTCCGCGGGTTCGGGCGTGCCGCTGGGACGGGCGATCAACCGGCCGCACGTGAGCGGGTGGTCGTCGTCACCGGTGCCTCGAGCGGTATCGGCTGGCTGGCGGCGCACACCTTCGCCGCCCGCGGCGACACCGTCGTGCTGGCCGCGCGCAGCGCGCAGACCCTCGGCGAGATCGCTGTCGAGTGCGAGCAGCGGGGCGGACGAGCGCTGGCCGTGCCCACCGACGTCAGCGACGAGGGCGCCGTGCAGGCCCTCACCCGCCGCACCGTCGAGACGTTCGGGCGCATCGACGCCTGGGTGAACGGCGCGGCGGTGTGGAGTTACGGGCGGTTCGAGGACACTCCCGGCCCCGTGTTCCGGCAGGTCGTCGACACCACTCTGTTCGGGCAGGTGCACGCCGCCCGCGCGGTGCTGCCGCAGTTCAGGTCCCAGGGACACGGCGTACTCGTCAACATCTCCTCTCTGTACGGGAGGCTCTCCTCCCCCTACGTAGCGCCGTACGTCGCAGCCAAATGGGCGCTGATCGGCTTCTCCGATGTCCTCCGCCAGGAACTGCGCGACGCACCGGGCGTCGCGGTCTGCACCATCCTGCCCGGCGCGGTGGACACCCCGATCTACCGCCACGCGGCCAACTACGTCGGCCGGCAGGTGCGGCCGCTGCCGCCCGTGATACCTCCGGAGCGCGTCGTGGCCGCGGTCGTGCGCGCCGTGGACCACCCACGGCGCGAGATCGTCGTCGGGCGGGCGCACCACCTCGCAGCGTGGGCGCACCGGCTCGTTCCCCTGCTGTACGACCGGCTCGTCGTGCCCGTCGTCAACGGAGCCGCCCTCCGGGACGTCCCGGTCCCCGTGCACGACGGCACCGTGTTCGCTCCTGATCCCGCGAGCAACGGCGTCGACGACGGATGGCGCCGCCACGACCACCGGCTCGTCGCCACGATCCTCCCGACGGCGGCAGGAGGGGCCGCCGCCGCGGCTGCCGCGGTCGCCCTCAGCAGGCGGTTGCCGTAGCCCCGAGCAGGTCCACCGGCGGTCCCCCGCATGTCTGGCCGAACGCGCACCGGGTACCGCGATGCGCTGGGTGCAGGTCGTGCGAGCCGAGGAGCAGCGTGAAGAGCGATGTGGTGAAGGCCGTGAGCGCGGGCGCGGTGGGCGTCTGGGCGATGGACGTCGTGACCTGGTGGATGTACCGCCGCCAGGATCCGGCCGCCCTGCGCCGCGAGGAGCAGACGAGGGTCCGCGGTAAGGACACGGCGCACGCAGCAGCCCGTCGGCTGGCCGAGCTCGTCGGCAGCGACGCCGCTCGGGATGAGCCCAACGCCGCCGGGCTCGTCATCCACTACGCGCTGGGCATCGTCCCTGCCGCCGTGTACGTCCGGCAGCGGCGGTCACGGCGATGGCTGCGGGCAGGTCGCGGCGCCGTCTACGGCCTGTTGCTGGCCATCGCGAACGACGAGATCGCCGGCAGGCTGCTGGGAATCACGGGGCCGCAGCGCAACTACCCCTGGCAGGCGCACCTGCGTGGGGTCGTCGGACACGTCGTGCTCGGAATCGTCACCGAGGCGATGCTGCGCGCCCTCGAGGAGAACACCGCACGAGCACCCGACTCCACCCCCGTCGGCGGTGCCGCTCAGCGCCAGGCACCGCCGACGTAGCCGACCAATGGGTGGACGGAGCGGCCGTGTCCGTCGTCGGCCGGGTCAGCCGGTCGAGCCCTCGCGCTCCTCCGGCTGCTCCATCGGGATGCTCGGGGCGCCGGCGTCGGGCACGACGGTGGGCTCCTGCCCCATCTCGCTCTCGCCCTGCACCTCGGGAGGCAGGCGCTTCTCGCCCTCCTGCTCGCCCGCGGTCTCCTCGGGGGCACCCGGGGTCCTTCGCTGCTCGGTCATCGCGTCCTCCTGTGCTCGGCGTCGCCCGTCGGGTACCCGGATCACCCGTGCCGCTACGCGGGCGACGATCGACGACGACAGCGCCCGGTCGTCATGTGGACGGGCTGCGGTTCCACCCGTCGGTGCTGCTGGGCACGGTCAAGTTCCTGGGCTTCGAGCAGGTGTTCGAGAACGCGCTCACCGGATTGCCGATCGGCGGCGGCAAGGGCGGGTCGGACTTCGACCCGAAGGGCCGCTCCGACCGCGAGGTCATGCGCTTCTGCCAGAGCTTCATGAGGGAGCTCTACCGGCGCATCGGCGAGTACACCGACGTCCCCGCGGGGGACGTCGGGGTCGGCGGCCGGGAGATCGGCTACCTGTTCGGCCAGTACAAGCGCATCACCAACCGGTACGAGTCCGGTGTCCTGACGGGCAAGGTGCACGAGCTCGGCGGGCGGGTCGTGGCCTGCTCGGACTCCTCCGGCTTCGTGCACGACCCCAAGGGCATCGACCTCGAGCTGCTCAAGGAGGTCAAGGAGGTCCGCCGCGAGCGGATCAGCGCCTACGCCGACGAGCGCGCGGACGGGATGTTCGTCGCCGACCGCTCGGTCTGGGAGGTGCCGTGCACCGTCGCGATGCCCTCGGCCACGCAGAACGAGCTCGACGAGGACGGCGCCGCCGCCCTGGTGCGGAACGGCTGCGTCGCCGTCGGTGAGGGCGCCAACCTGCCGACGACCCCGGCGGCGGTGCGGGTGCTGCAGGAGGCGGGGGTGGCGTTCGGCCCCGGCAAGGCGGCCAACGCGGGCGGCGTCGCGGCGTCGGCACTGGAGATGCAGCAGAACGCCTCACGCGACTCGTGGTCGTTCGCCCACTCCGAGGAGCGGCTGCGCGACATCATGTTCGGCATCCACGCCCGCTGCTACGAGACGGCGGAGGAGTACGGGATGCCCGGCAACTACGTCGCCGGCGCCAACATCTCCGGGTACGCCCGGGTCGCGGAGGCGATGCTCGCGCTCGGGCTGGTCGGACCGGGAGGGTGTGGGCCGCCGTCACGCCCGCCCCTGCCACCGCGGGAGCGCGAGCACGGCCTGCATCCGGCCGAGCTCGTCGCGGTGCAGGGCGCTGAGCCGCCCCAGGATCTCCTCGCCCTGCATGGTCAGCACCACCCGCACGGCGCGCCCGTCGTCGGGGTGCGCGGTGCGCTCCACGAGCCCCTGTCCCTGGGCGCGGTTGACCAGCTCGACGATGCTGTGATGGCGCAGTTGGAGCCGGTCGGCGAGCTCCCGCACGGTCGCCCACTCGCGGTCGGGGTAGCCCTTGAGCGCCAGCAGCAGCTGGTACTGCTGCGGGGTGAGGCCGTGGTGGCGCACGGTCTCCTCGCTGAAGCGCAGGTAGCGCCGGATCCCGAAGCGGAACCTCGCGAGTGCCTCGAAGTCCTGCTTCGTCAGCGGCGCCGGCGGTTGCGCGTCCTCGTCCCCCGTCACGGGCTCATCAGACCACGTGTCCTCGTCCCACGACCCCTCCCATCGCATTTATATCGTGTTACGATACATATTGTCGGCGATGTCCGGGAGGTGCGCGATGCTCAGCGACCGGGAACGGAACGCCCTGGACGAGGTCGAGCGCCGGCTCACGGCCGACGACCCGACCTTCGTCCGGGCCTTCGACGTGAACGAACGGCGGCTGCTCCACAACCGCCGCCATCGCCGCGGCGCGCGCATCGCCGCCGTCGTCGCGCTCCTGCTGAGCGCGGTCCTGCTGCTCGCCGGCTCGCCCGGCGCGGCGATCGCGGTCGCCTCCACCACCACCGTCGTCTGGCTCGTGGGGCGCATGTGGGAGGAACCCGCATCCGGCGGAACACCGTGAGCAGCGGCCGGGACCGGGCCGCCCCCGTCGTCGTCGCCGTCGGTGCGGACGAGCGCTCGGCCACGGACGCGGTCGACTGGGCCGCCGCGGAGGCCGCGGTGCGCGGCCGCCCCCTGTGCATCGTCCACGCGCCGGACTGCGGCGTGCCGGCGGCGCCGTTCGACCTCGCCCTCCCGGCCTGCGGGCTGCCGCCCACCGACGAGGCGACCCGGTACGTCCTCACCGCCGCCGCGGACCGGGCCCGCGCGGTCGCCTCCGACCTCGTCGTCTCCGCCGAGGCGGTGCCGGGTCCGGTGGTGCCCGCCCTGCTCGCCGCGGCCCACCCGGCCGCGCTACTCGTACTGGGCGGTCGCCGGGGCCGGGTGCGCGCCCTGCTGACCGGCTCCGCCACCGCCGCCGTCGCCGGGGAGGCCGCCTGCCCCGTCGCCGTCGTCCGGGCCCGCGGCGACGCCGGCGCCGCCCGGGGTGGGCCCCGGGTGGTCGTCGGCATCGGCGTGGCCCGATCGGCGGGCGGCGTCCTGCGCCACGCCTTCGACGCGGCGGCGCAGCGCGGCGTCCCGCTCGTCGCGGTGCACGCCTGGACGCCGGACGTGCCCGCCGACCTCGAGGCCGTCTGCGGATGCCGGGACGAGGCCGAGGCCACCGCGCACCAGGTGCTGGAAGACGCGCTCGCCCCGTGGCGGCGCCAGTTCGACGGGGTTCCCGTCGTTTCCCGCGTGGTCCGTGCGGACCCCGCCCGCGCGCTGGTCGAGGCCTCCGACGGCGCCGCGCTGAGCGTCGTCGGGGCCCCGGCCCGCACGCACCTCCTGGCCGGGATCCGTTCGGTGACCCACCGCGTCCTCTACCGGGCACGCGGCCCGGTGGTCGTGTGCCCCGACCTCGGTGTCACCGGCGACGGGCGGCACGGCCTGCGGCGGGAGCCGCCCGCCGTCGCCGGCTGACGCCGGGCGGGTCAGCCCCGATCAGTGGCCGGCG
>NZ_JAHKRK010000122.1 GCF_019396355.1 Pseudonocardia nigra | reverse complement strand
CTGTAGCGCCTCGATCCGCGCGGCCTGCTCAGCGATCAGCCGGGCCTGCTGCTCGACCAACGCGACGAGCTCCTCGCGCGACGGCTGCTCCGACCGGGACACCCCACATGATCAGCACACCGCGGCGGCGAGATCACGCAACGACACGCCATGAGATCCCGGCCTCGGGACGTGAATGGTTACACGATGTGCGCCTGGCTGGCGGTGTCGACGTCGGGCTACTACGAGTGGCGCGACCGGCCGGCCTCGGCGACCACGCTCCGCCGCGACCACCTCGCGACCCTCATCGAATGGATCTTCACGACTCCGAGCAGACCTACGGGCACCGCCGGATCCACGCCGCCCTGGCCCGCCAGGGCGAGCGGTGCAGTCCCGAGCTGGTCCGCGCGATCATGCGCGAGCTGGGCCTGGTCCCGTGCCAGCCCCGGCCCTGGCGGCCGACGACCACCATCGCCGGCGACGCCGCCCCGATCCCCGACCTCGTGTGCCGAGACTTCAGCGCCACAGCGCCGGGCACCAAGCTGGTCGGCGACATCACCTACCTACCGACCTGGGAGGGCTGGTTGTACCTGGCCACGGTGATCGACTGCCATACCAAGGCCTGCATCGGCTACGCCCTCGCCGACCACATGCGCGCGGACCTGGTCATCGACGCCCTCGCGATGGCCGCCCGCAACTACTCGCTCGCCGATCAGGCGATTTTCCACTCCGACCGCGGCACGCAATACACGAGCGGTGCGTTCGCGGCAGCCACCGCAACACTGGGAATCCGCAGATCCGTCGGCCGCACCGGATCGTGTTTCGACAACGCCCAGGCCGAATCGTTCAACGCCGCACTCAAGGTCGAGCGAATCAACCGCACCGTCTACCCAACACGCGAACACGCCCGCGCAGATGTCGCCAGGTACATCGAGTTCCGCTACAATACCAAGCGTCTGCACTCCGCGCTCGGCTACCGGACCCCTAAAGAGGTCCACGACGAATACCTGAATCAGCAGCTCGCAGCGTAATCAAGACCCATAACACCTGTCCGGAAAATGCAGGGCCGCCCACTCCGATCCCGGCTTCACCCTCCGGACCTACACCCACCTGCTGCCCGACCACAAAAGCCGCACCAAGGACATCATCGACGCCGCGTTCCGCAAGCTCCCGGCACCGACCACGCTCCAACCACCTACTCGCCGCGCAACCCCGGCTGCCGGCGACCGTGGCCGCTCCAACGGACCCACCAGAGTCAGGCGTTCCCCTGAGGACTTCGGGCCCCAACGCTGACGCACTGCCCGCGTTGCTGGCGACAGTTGCCACCAGCTCAGCGCCGGGCCCCACCGGCGAGTCCTTAGCCCGTCTGCCACCATCTCCGCGGCCTACAGCCGCGCTTACGCACCTCCGGGTGGTCGTCCGGCAACCCGCACTCCAGCCCGCGGTCCAGCCGATCGATTTGCTGCGCTTCCCACCGGCGCAGCATCTCCATCCCCGGCGCGAGTGCACGCCCCTCAGAACAACGCCCAAGCACGCTGCCGCAGCGACAGAACGACGCCCGATTATCGTCGGGACCGTGAAGCCGAGCCAGTGCCCAGATCAGTTGGAAAGCGTAGTCGCGGGACCGGTACGCCGCGTCGCGGCGCCGACTTGCTTCCTGGATCTCCTCACCGACAAGCCACCGCTCGACAGCCGGAAGCGGAGCCTCCTCAAATCCTCGCCGAACCGTCTCGCGGAGGTCGCGGTTCTCCACACGGCATTGCGCAAGGGCAGCTTCGCGATCAGCGACGCTCCGTCGAAGTGAACTCTCGCGCTCTGCCGCATCTTCCTCGTGGACGGCGAGCTCCGATCGCCACAGGGTCACGTGATCACGGTCGCGCTGGATCGCCTTGGACACGGAGTCACCTTGGTGGCGCTCGCAGCCTCGGCACACAACCTGGTTGTGCGCCGAGGTGAAGCGGAAGTCGGATTCCACTTGGCAGCATAGGCAAGGAGCCTGGACCGGTCGATGTAGCGGATAGTCGTGCATACGGTCCCTCCACCCCGCGCTCCTGTTTCCGCCGGCCTGGACTCCGAACGGCAACAGCTCTGGCCACCGCTCCAACGTAGCGCTCCGGGCCGAGAACTCCCGCGCACGTCGGCCGACGTGCCTTCGCCGGAGGCGTGGTCGCGGCGAGCGCATCAGCACAGAGACGTGGACAAGCGACAGCCGAACGCCGTCGCCAGATGTGCCCCGAATGTGCCCCGAGCCACACATCAGCCCTTGTTTACGCTGGTCAGAGCGGCGCGGTGCCCACTACTACGACGTGTGATCCACCCGTTCCACTGAGGAATCGGGGAAACGGCGGTTGACCTGCGGTGACGCCTCTGGGCGTCTCGCGGCGTCAACCGCCGTTCTCGTGCGTGTGCCCCCGATGTGCCCCGCGGAGTCGCAGCGCTCGGAGCGGGCACCGTGACAGAGCATGCCGGCGCTCCCGCGGACGCACGCGCCTGCCACCAGCCCGGCTGCCGACGCCTCCCCCTGCATGCCGAACCGTTACCCGGTCGGTGAAACGGCAGTCCTGGGCATCAAGCGGGACGCCCGGGGTATGCGGAGATGGCTCACAGCCTCGGAGCAGGAGGTGCCGGATGACAGTGGCCTACGGTTCGGTCGCCGAACCCGCCGACCTCGAGCCGGGACGCCCGCCGTCGGCGCGTGGTCCGCTGACGGAGTGGTTGTTCAGCGTGCTCGACCGGCCGGTGCACGCCGTCGTCCGGCCGCGCGGGGCACCCGGCGACCCGCTGACCGACGAGGACGCCGCACTGGCTCTCTACGCGCTCTACGAACTGCACTACCGCGGGTTCGAGGGCGTCGACGAGGAGTGGGAGTGGGAGCCGTCGCTGCTCGCCGTACGCCGCGACCTCGAGGACGCCCAGCTCGCCGGGCTCCGCGCCGCCGTGGGGGGCGATGACGGCCCGAACGACGTCGTGGCCGGGCTGTACGCGATGGCGGACGGCGCCGGCGGACGCTCGCTGTCGGCGTTCCTCGCCGTCGAGGGGACGCTCGAGCAGATGCGGGAGTTCGCGGTGCACCGATCGGCCTACCAGCTCAAGGAGGCCGACCCGCACACCTGGGCGATCCCGCGGCTCGTGGGCAGCGCCAAGGCCGCCATGGTGGAGGTGCAGGCCGACGAGTACGGCGAGGGCCGCGAGCGGGACATGCACCAGAACCTGTTCGCGCTCACGATGAAGGCGCTGGGCCTCGATTGCCGCTACGGCGCCTACCTGGATGTGCTGCCCGCGCCGACGCTGGCGGCGGTGAACGTCATCTCCTTCTTCGGGCTGCACCGCCGGTGGCGGGGTGCACTCGTCGGGCACCTCGCGCTGTTCGAGATGACGTCGGTGGAGCCGATGGGCCGCTACAGCCAGGCGCTGCGACGGCTGGGGTTCGGGCCGGGGGCACGGCATTTCTTCGAGGTCCACGTCGTCGCGGACGCCCACCACGAACGCGTCGCCGCCCGCGACCTCGCCGGCGGACTCGCCGCACAGGACCCGCGGCTGTCCGGCGACATCCTGTTCGGTGCGCGCTCCGCGATGGCCGCGGAGGGCGCGGTCTCCGACGCCCTGCTCGACGCCTGGCAGCAGGGTCGTACCTCGCTGCGCGCGCCCTTGTCGACGACGGCGACCGCCGGGCCGCCGGCATGACGGACCGGCTTCCACTCAGCTACGTCCTGCCGCTCAAGGCCGCCGTCGCCGACCCGGAGCTACGCGACCACGTCCGGTGGCTGGCGGACCGGGTTGCGGAGGTGATCGTCGTCGACGGGTCCGCCCCGCCGATCTGGGCGCTCCACCGGTCCTGGTGGGGGCCACCCGTGAGGCACGTGCGGCCGGACCCCGCCCGGGAGTGCGCCAACGGCAAGGTGTGGGGCGTCCTCACCGGGCTGCGGCTCGCCGGGCACGATGGGGTGGTCGTCGCCGACGACGACGTGCGTTGGGACCTCCCCGGGCTGCGCCGCGCCCTCGCGCTGCTCAACTCCGCGGACCTCGTCGCGCCGGCGAACCACTACGACCCGATGCCCTGGCACGCGCGCTACGACACCGCGCGCACGTTGATCCACCGGGCGCTCGGCGCCGACTGGCCCGGGACGCTCGCGCTGCGGCGTTCCGCGCTCACCCGGGTCGGCGGCGGCTACGACGGCGACGTGCTGTTCGAGAACCTCGAGCTGGTGCGCACCGTCGAAGCCGCGGGCGGGCGCGCGGTGTGGCCGCTGGACCTTTTCGTCCTGCGCCGCGCACCCGACACCCGCCACTTCCTGGGGCAGCGGGTACGCCAGGCCTACGACGAGTTCGCCCGCCCCGCGCACCTGATGGCCGCGCTGGCTCTGCTTCCCCTGGTCGCCGCGGCGGTCGCGCAGCGCAGGCGTGGTCCGCTGCTCGCGGTGCTCGCCGCCGTGATCGCGTGGGCGGAGATCGGCAGGCGCCGCGGCGGGGGGACGAAGGTGTACCCGGCGTCCAGCGCACTGCTCGCGCCGCTGTGGGTGCTCGAACGCGGGGTCTGCATGTGGGTTGCGCTGTGGTGGAGGCTGCGCGGCGGCGTCCCCTACGCCGGACGGAGGCTGCGCCGGGCCGCGACGTCACCGCGGGAGCTGCGCCGCAGACTGCTCGCCGGGCAGGTGTCCACCGCTGCCGCGACCTCACCCGAGGCCGTGCCCGCGCATGTCTGAGCCCGACTTCGACCCCGGCGAGTACGGCCGCCACATCGGCGCGGTGTACGACACGCTTGCGGCGTCGGCGTTCCCGACCGACACCGAGGCGGCCGTCGCCGTGCTCGCCGAGCTGGCAGCGGGCGAGCCGGTGCTCGAGTTCGGGATCGGGACGGGGCGCCTGGCCCTCCCGCTCGTCGCGCGCGGGCTGACGTGCACGGGATCGAGGGCTCACCGGAGATGGTCGAGCAGCTGCGCGGCAAGCCCGGCGGCGCGGAGCTCCCCGTGGCCGTCGGGAACTTCGCCGACACCCGCGTCCCCGGGGAGTTCGCGCTCGTCGTGCTCGCCGCCAACACCGTCTACGCGCTGCCGTCGCAGGACGCCCAGGTCGAGGCGTTCCGCAACGCCGCGGCGCACCTGCGCGACGGCGGACGGTTCGTCGTCGAGGCGTGGGTGCCCGACGTCGGGGACTTCCGGGCCGGACGGGCGCTGCGGATCATCTCGATCGACGACCGCCGCGTCGTCCTCGAGGCCGCCGAGCTCGACCCGGTCGAGCAGCACATGCGCACCACCAAGCTGTTCTGCGGGCCCGACGGGTTACAGGCCTTCCCGGCCAACCACCGCTACGCCTGGCCCGCGGAGCTGGACCTGATGGCGCGGCTGGCGGGACTGCGCCGGGAGGACCGGTGGGAGGACTGGCGCCGCCGCCCCTACACCGCGACCAGCCGCAACCACGTCACGGTCTACCGGGCCTGAGCGCTCGGGGTGAGCACCGCGCGGGCCGGGGCACCGTCCGCGCCGGGCAGCAGCAGCGGCAGGCACACGAGGTCGAACCACCCCTGCTCGACGCGCCGCAGGTCGAGGGTCTCGACCACGGCGACGCCGGCGCTCAGCAGCGTGACGTGGGTGGGCGTCTGGTCGCTGTACGGGGCGATCGACAGGCCGTCGATGCCGACCAGGCGCACGCCGCGCTCGACGAGGCGTTGGGCCGCGTCCTCGCGCAGGGCGAGGAAGTCGGGGGTGAAGCGCGGCTCGTCCCAGAGGCGCGAGTTGCGCGTACGGAACAGGACCCGTTCGGCGTCGGGAGGAATGTCGAGGCCGTCCAGGACGGCGACGTCGACGTGCTGCTCCACGCCGGTCGCGTCCGCCACCCAGGTGCGCCCGATCAGCGCGTTCAGCGGCACGGCCTCGACGCCCGGCGCCCCGTCGAGGTAGTGCGCGGGCCCGTCCACGTGCGTCCCGGCGTGCACCGAGCACTGCAACCGGGACACGTTGCGCCCGTCACCCGCGGAGAACGACTGCACGTGCCCCAGCTCGAGCGGCGTGTCGCCGGGGTACAGCGGCACCTTCCGGGGCCGCAGCGCGACCGTCACGTCCAGCATGGGCACATCGACCTCCGACGGAATGAGTAAGCGCTGACGGATTCTCCCGAGGTCCGCCGGCTCACACCGGCGCCCGACGTCTCAGAGGCCGTCGAGACCCGCCCGAACGGCCGTGCCGATCTGCTCGAGGTGCTCCACCTGGACGGTGAGCGGCGGTGCCACGGCGACCCCGTCACCGACCGGTCGCACCAGAACACCGGCGTCCCGGACCAGCTCGTACAACCGCGCCGGCGCGGAAGGTTCCCGCTGAAGGAGATCGGGGGCGAGTGCAACCGCGCCGAGCAGCCCCACCCCGGCGCGGATCCGGGCCACCAGCGGATGGTCGGCCAGCCCGGTCAGCGCCTCCAGCAGCGGGCGCTCAAGATCTCGCCCCCTGGCCAGCAGCCCGTCGCGCTCGAGCAGGTCGAGGTTGGCCATCGCGGCAGCGCAGCAGGTGGCGTGTCCCGCATACGTGACGCCGTGGGCGAAGATCGGACCGCCGGGACGGGACCAGAACGGCTCGGCCACCCGCCCCGACACCACCACCCCACCGAGCGGCAGATACCCACTGGTAACGCCCTTCGCGAAGCAGACCATGTCCGGCCGGAGGTTCCAGCGCTCGGTGCCGAACCAGGTGCCGAGACGCCCGAACGCGCAAACGACCGAGTCGACGACGAGGAGGACGCCCGTGTCGTCACACAGCGCCTGCACAGCCTCCAGATAGCCCTCGGGTGGGAGGTACACCCCGCCGGGCGCCATCACGGGTTCGACGAAGACCGCGGCCACGTGGTCCGCTCCGATGCGCTCCAGCTCGGCCCGCAACGCCCCGACGGAGTCGTGCGGCACCAGCGACGCGCCCGGCACCAGGCCGCCGACCCCGGCACCGATGCCCGTTCCCCCGATGCTGGTGCCGTACCCGTGGACGCCGTGGAAGCTCGCCGTCCGCGCGATCAGCTGCGTCCGCTCCGGTCGGCCCCGCTCGATCCAGTAGGCCCGGGCCAGCTTCGCCGCGGTGTCGATCGCGTCGCTGCCTCCGCTGCCGAAGAACACCTTGGCCTCGGGCATCGGGGCGAGCGCGGCCAGCCGCGCCGCCAGCGCGCGGGCGGGCTCGGTGACGAGGTCACCGAACGCCTGATAGGTCTCGATCCGGCGGAGTTGATCGGCGACCGCGTCCGCGATCTCCCGCCGCCCATGCCCCACGTTGGCATGCCACAGGCTCGCCGTGCCATCGAGAAGGCGTCGGCCGGAGTCGTCCCAGACCCAGACATCATCGCCCGACACGATGACGAGCTCCTGCTCCCGCACCGTCGCCATATCGGCGAACGGGTGCCAGAGAGCCGAATCAGCGGCGCTGGTCGGAGACATGAGTGCCCATGGTGGAGCTGCGGACAGGACCACGCCACTCGGCCGCGCTCGAGATCGGCACGACCACGCCCTGCTACAGGCCGATGCCACCCTCGGTCCTGGTCGACGGCGCCGGTTCGTCGGATGAACGTGTTCCAGGTCGACGCCGGCAGCCTCAGCCCGGTAACCGCGCGAACCCACCTCCGTCTCACCGACCTGGCCCGCGCGGTCGTCGACGGTACCGACGACATCACTACTCCGAGCGCGCCGACGTGGTGGCAGGCCGCACCCGCCGTGGTGACGGCGCCGCTCACGGGCGGGATCAGGCCGCGCTGCAACGCTCGACCGGTCCACCGGCGCGATCCGTTCGCACCTTCCCGCCCGAACGTGATTCGGGAGGTGGCAGTGATCCAGCTCGAGCCGTACCCGAGCAACCCCGCGGACGGCTACACGGCCCAGGTCAACGGCGCGACCTACCACGTGATCCGTCGAGGCCACATGTGGACCATCCGGTCGCCCGACGGTGGCCACACGAGGGTGCCCACGCTGGACGCGGCCCGGGAGTACCTCAGCACGCTCGCAGGGCGCGACGGGTGAGTCGGAGCTCGCGCGGAGTCCGCCGGGGTGTCGAAAGGCAAGCGGCACCAGCGGGCTGCGGGCTCCCATGCCGTGGAATGTGACGATGGTCGTCAGGATGTTGATGACGAGTTTCAACATTGCGGCGTCAGCCAGTTCAGGTAGGGCCCGCCGCTGTCAGCGCGCGACACCTCGCGGTGCAACACCGGCGGCAGCTTCGCCCTCGCCCGACACGCCCCGAAGTCGGACGGGCCGATCAGCACCTGCTCTCATGTTCCGCCCGTAGCCTGCTGCCCCATGCCCGGTGCGCGCCGCTTCACCGCCGCGGTGTGGTGCGTCATCGCCGCCGCAGTCACGAGCGCGGCCATCGTCGTCCTCAGCGCGGTGACGGGCGTACCGGGCGGCGAACGGCTGCTGGGCGGCGCCTATCTCGACGCGACCCGGAAGTCCAACCTGCCGACGTGGTGGAGCACCGCGTTGCTCACCACGTCGGCAGCCGGGCTCGCCGCCGCGTGCCTGGTCTCGCTCGCGTCGCGGGCGCGGGACGCGGTCATGTGGGCGGTGGGTGCGGTCGTGCTGCTCGTGATGTCGCTCGTGGAGCACACTGCGGTACACGCACGGCTCGCTCTGCTGCTCGGGTCCACCGGACCGCTCGACGGGTTGCTGCTGGTGATGGGTGGCGCAGCTCTCGGCGTGATGATCCCGGTCGCCGTCGGCCTGGGCGGGTCGGCTGGCGCGTTGGTCGGCGCCGCCGTCGTGCTGCTCGTGCTCTCCGCCGTGGGAGGGACGTTCCTCGTGCAGCGCGTCTCCGACCGCACTCCGGTGGGCAGCGTGGAGCACGTCGCCGTCACCCACGCCGCGGAGCTCGGGGAGAACGTCGGCGCGCTGCTGGTCCTGGCCGCCGCGATGTCCGCGATCGCGGTCGACCGCGTGGGCGGCGGGCTGCGTGTGAGCGGGCGGCGCCCGCCCTCGGGTGCCGGGCACCTGCCGCCCGCTCGGCGCGCCGCCGCGGTGCTGGTCGGCGTGACCGCGGCACTCTCTGCGGCCAGTCTGGTCGCGGTCCTGAGCGCTCCGTCTCTCGGACCGGGCTTCCACGAGATGCGCGTGCTGCTCGACGTACTCGTCGAGGACAACCTCCCCACCTGGTGGAGCTCCACGCTGCTCCTGCTCGCCGCCCTCGCCCACCTGGTCGTCGCGGCCGTGGCTCACGCCGCGGCCGCACCCGCGGCGTTCTCATGGGTCGTCACGGCCCTGCTGCTGGCGGCGCTGTCACTCGACGACCACACCGCCCTGCACGAGCGGACGGAGGTACTCGCCCGGCGCGTCGTCGACACGGGTTCCTACCCGTTCGCCTGGCTGGTACCGGGTCTGCTCGTCGGCGCGGCCGTCGCCGCGGCCGTGGTGCGGCTCGCCGTCCGTACCCGGGGACGACCGCGCGTCCTGCTCGTCCTGGGGATCGGCACGCTGCTGACCTGCGCACTCGGCCTGGAGTTCGCCCAAGGGCTGCTGATGCAGGCCGGTGCTGAAGGCCTCGCGTTCGCGCTGCTCTACCACCTCGAAGAGCTCGGGGAGAACATCGCCGCGCTCGTGCTGATCGCCGCCGCGGCCAGTGCGCTGACGGTCGGCCTTTCCGGCGCGGCCGTCCACCTCGGCTACATCGCGTCAGCCGGATTCCAGGAACGCCACCGAGGTCGCCACCGCGCTGTTCCGGCCCGTGGCCACCCGCGTCGCTGACACGCTCGCGCCGGTGTCCACATTCACGAGGTGGTGCACCCGCTCCCGATCGGCAGATCGTCGGAATCAGAGGGGATCGAAAGCGCGCAACCGGCTCGCAGGTTCACACCAGCCGCAACGCATCGATGTTGTTGATGGTTTCCCGGATGAAGGTGACCAGGGCGGTGATCGCATTACCGAGCACGGTTCCGGCTCCCGAGGGATCCGGAACGATGAAGAGCAGGATCACGATCAGAACGATCAGGCCCCACAGCCACCTCGGCATCGGCGCTCCTCCACTCCCGCCTCGGAGTCCGTCGCACAGTTCGAGCGAGCCTACCCGGCGCCACCGGAAATGCCCAGGACGGCAAAGTGGAGCACCCAATTGGTCCACGCCGCGGTGCCACTGTTCCCCCGGATGACGACTTGCGATCATGAATTCGGCGGATCCTGCTGCCTGCACTTTCCGGGTGCGACCTGGGTGATCCCTTCCAGCCACCTGGTAACGCTCACTCGCCGGTCGCCGCCGTCGCCATCACATCTGCTGGTTCCTCCGCACCTGGAGTAGTACGACTGAATGGTCTGCTCTCGTCATATCCGGGTCCGCATTTCTTTCCCTCCGAGGACCCGGTGTCTGCGACGTTGAGCGCGCTTGCGGTGTTCGCGTAGCCCCGAGCCGTCGGTCAGCCCTTCACCGCCCCGGCGGTGAGCGCGCCGACGATCTGGCGCTGCAGTACGACGAACAGGACGATCACCGGGGCGACGGCGAGAATGCTGCCGGCCGCCAGGTACTGCGTGGTGATCTCGCCCGCGGTCTGCTGGAGGTTGACCACCCCGACCGAGACGGGGAACAGCTCGCGTGAGTCGAGCAGGATGAACGGCACGGCGAACTGCGACCAGGTGGTGACCCCGCCGAGCACCGCCGCCGAGGCGATGCCCGGCCGGATCGCGGGCACGATCACCGAGACGACCGCCCGGAACCGGGAGCAGCCGTCGATCAGTGCGGCCTCGTCCAGGGCCGTCGGCACCGTGTCGATGTAGGTCTTGAGGAACCACGTCAGGAACGGCGCGATGATCGCGACGAGGATGAGGACGAGCCCCAGGTAGTTGTCCACCAGGTTCACCCCGACGAACAGCCGGTAGAGCGGCACCACGATGATCAGCGGGGAGATCAGCTGCGCCGCGAGCACCCCGCGCGAGTAGGCCCGGCGGCCCGGGAAGACGAACCGCGACAGCCCGTAGGCCGCCGGGACCGCGACGAGCAGCGCGCCCCCGACGGTCACGACCACCAGGAACAGCGAGTTCAGCAGGTACCGCCCGATCGGCGTGGTATCCAGGACCACACCGTAGTTGCCCCACTGCGGGTCCTGCGGCAGCAGGGTGGGCGGCGACTGCAGGGTCTCCGGGCCGCTCTTCAGCGACAGCGACAGCACCCACAGCAGCGGGAAGGCGAACGCCAGGGCCAACAGCGCCTGCCCTGCGTAGTAGGCGAGGTCGGTGAGGCGGTTGCGCGTCATCGGGAAGCCGTCCTCTCGGTCCGCTCCACCAGCCGGAAGTACAGGGCGATCATCACGACGTTGATCAGCATCAGGACCACGGCCATCGCCGCGCCGCGGCCGAGGTTGAGCTGGCGGAACATCTGGTCGTAGAGATCGAGCGCGAGCACCGTGGTCGCATTGCCCGGGCCCCCGCCGGTGAGCGACAGCACCATGTCGAAGGTGTTGAACGTCTCGACGGTGACGAGCACCAGGTTCGTCAACAGGATCGGCAGCATCATCGGCACGGTGATCCGGAACAACGCGGCCACGGCACCCGCCCCGTCGATGCGGGCGGCCTCGTAGACGTCCTCGGGGATGGTCTTCAACCCCGCGTAGCAGAGGATCATCGACAGCGCGGTGCCCCGCCAGACGTTGGCCACGATCACCGACGTCAGCGCGAGCTCCGGATCGGACAGGAACGGTGTCTGCCCGGAGAACCCGATCAGCGACAGGCCGTAGTTGAGGATCCCGGACTCGGTCTCCTGGTAGAGCAGGCTCCAGATCACGCCGATGATCACGCCGGGCACGGCCCACGCGGTCATCACGGTGGTGCGGGTGAGCACGGTGCCGCGCAGCCCGCGGCGTTCCGCGCCGTGCACGAGCAGCGCCGCGGCGAACCCGAGCAGGATCTGGAACACGGTGCTGAACAGCACGAACACGAACGTGGTGCCGAGCGTCTCCCGGAAGTCGCTGCCCTGCACGAGGGACCGGTAGGCATCGACCGTGACGTCGTAGGGCTCGCCCGACACGAGGCTCGCGTCGGTGAAGCTCAGCCGGATGATCTCGACGAGCGGATAGACGAGCACCAGCGCGAGCAGCAGACCCAGCGGGAGCAGCCAGGGCAGGTACGGCCAGGCACGCAGCCGCGGCGCACGGGTGTCCGGTTCGTGCCCACTGGTGGTCGGCGGAGCGAGCGATGTGGCCATTGAGGTCCTCACCTGGTCAGACGATGCGGTAGAGCGCCTGCTCCAGCGCCTCTTCGGCCCCGGCCGTCCCCGAGGCGACGCTGGACAGGGCGATCTGCATGCTGTTGGACACGTCGAGGTACTTGCGGTTGCCGGGGCGGGTCCGGGCGTACTCGGCGAGGTGGTCCCGGAAGATCGGCGTGAACGGGTTCTGCTCGTAGGCCGGGTTGTCGTAGACGCTCTGCCGGGGCGGCAGGTACCCGCCCGCCGTGCACCACGCGGCCATCCCCTCGTCCCCGACGTAGGCCTCCACGACCCAGTCGATCCCCACGTCCACCTGCCGCGGCTGCTCGGCGAAGGCCGCCCACACCCAGCCGCCCGCGGTGGTGACGTGCCGCTCCCCCGAGATGCTCGGGAGGGGCGCGACGCCCCAGGTCTCGAAGAAGTTCTTCTCCGGCAGCGCGTTGTTCAGCGACGAGGCCTGCCAGCTCCCGCCGAGGAACATCGACACGCGCCCGGCCACGATGTCGGCGTTCATGTTGTCCTCGCTGCCGAACGTCGCCACGCGCGTGGGCGTGACGCCCTCTGCGACGCAGCGCTGCACCACCCCGAGTGTGTCCTGCATCGCCCGATAGCCGGCACCCGCGTCGAACGTGAGATCTCCGGACTCCGCGAACAGGTCCAGGCCCTGCGCCCAGTACTGCGGCCACACGGTCGTGGCGACGGAGCCCTCGCTGCGGCCCGCGGGGAACAACACGTACAGGTCCTGCTCGGTCAGTGGCTTGGCCATCCGGATCAGCTCGTCCCAGGTGGCCGGAGGCGTCGGCACGACGTCGAGCCGGTGGTACAGCACCCGGACGTCCGTGGTGAACGGCAACGAGCGCACGCTCCCGTCCTCGGACGTCATGACGGGCTGCAGGCTGGGGAACCAGTCGTCCACGACCAGTCCGGCGTCCGCGAGTTGCCGGTCCAGCGGGTGCGCGTACTCGGCCATCCGGTCGAAGACGTACCCGTCGACCTGGGCGACGTCCGGTGCGCGGCCCTGCGACGCCTGCAGCAGCAGCTTGGCCATCGCGGCCGCGGTGTCGGCCGTGCTCACCTGCGGCTCGATCGGCAGCGGTGCCCCCGCCTGGAACGCGGCGAGCGTCCGCTGCAGGTACTCGACCCGGTCCGGGTCGGTCCCCTGCAGCGAGTAGGACGGAATCGCCTGCCAGGTCACCGCGCCCGCGTCGCCGCCCCCGCAGGCGGGAACGAGTGACACCGCCCCCGTCGCGGCGGCCAGCCGCAGCAGCTGCCGCCGGCTCATGGTCAGCTCCATCGCTGCCCTCCTTCCGACGGCACGAGCCGCACCGTCGCGATCTCGTCGCCCCGCAGGGGAAGGCGCACGGCCCCGTCGTCGAAGGGCAGCGGCGCGACCCGATTCTCCTCGAGGTCGCACGCCCACGCGCCCTGCACGGCGAACCCGGGCCGCAGCACCGCCGTGCGGTCCGCCACGGCGCTGTTGAAGACGCGGACGACGATCCCCTCGCCGTCCTCGGCGGTCTTGACGGCCGAGAGCACCACGTCGGCCGGTTCGACGGCCAGCCCGGCCGCCGCCTCCCGGACCGGACCGGGCGCCTCGCCCTGCACGGCGACGGCGAGCAGGGGCACGGCGAACCGCTCGGCGGCCCGGTAGAGGTGGCCGAACCCGGGTTCCGGCGCGTAGGGCCGCAGACCGACCCGGAAGGTGTGCGTGCCCGGGCACTGGGCGGCCGGCGTCGCGAGCTCGGGGCCGATCTTGTGCGGGCGCAGCGGGTGGCCGGTGGTGGCGAGCCAGCCCACGGACCGCAGCACGGTGACGTCCACGGTCCCGGTGGCGTCGCAGGCGTACTCGTGCAGTCCCTCGGTGAGGATCTGCAGGCCACGCCGGCCGTCCTCGGTGGCCACGAACCGGCGCAGCGCGAACACGCCCGACGGGGCCTCGCGCCAGCCGGTGCCGTCGGGAAGCGCGCCGCGGCGGACCACCCCGAACGCCGACTCGGACAGCGACTCCCCCGCGCCGGTCGCGGTCGGCACGCGCAGCCGGATGCGATGGTCGCGCGCGGCGTTGTCGATCGTCACCGCGACCTCGACGACGTCGCTCCCCGGCGCCAGTGTGAGGAGCACCGACGCGGCGAGCGCGGCGCGGTCCTCGCTGCGGGAGCGCCGGTCCGGGCCGAGCGCCGCGGGCACCGTCCAGACCCCGCGCAGCGCCACGCCGTGCTCCCCCGCCGGTTCCGGGGCCGACCAGTCGACGTCCCGCGAGGAGAGCGGCTTGTCGTCGGGCAGCGGTCCGAAGCCGTAGGAGTCGCCTGCGTCGGCGTCGTCGAGCAGTTCGAGGAGGCCGGTGAACGTGTCGCCCGACCCGAGCCGCGTCAGCGACACCGTGGCGTCCGGCGCGACCTCGACCCGCAGTACACCGTTGTCGAGCAGGCCGGGCCCGCGGCGGGTCGACGACGGCGACTCGGCGGCCTCCCCGGCCCCCGGAACCAGCCGGTAGCCGGCCGTGCCGAGCGGTGGCGCGTCGGTGGCGACGAACGAGATCCGGTCGCGCAGCACCTCCTTGCGCCGGTCCAGGGCGTCGACCACCGTCACCTGCCGCGCGGGCTCCACCGCGAACGGGACGGCGCGGCCCGCCGGGTCGAGCAGCCGGTAGCGCGACCAGTCGGTGCCCGCGCCCTGCGTCCACCCGAAGCGCCGGGTACCCAGCGGGGCGTCCAGGTCCGGGACGACCTCGGCGGTGACCGGGCCGGTGCGGGCGAAGGCGCTGGGGTTCACCACCACGAGCGGGATCCCCTCGCCGTCGCCCGCGGCGGCCCGGGCGAGCCGGGTGAGCGCGTGCTCGGTCACCGCCCCCGCGATCTGGGCGACCTTGGTGAACCGCGTCTCCATCTCGGCGTGGACCTCGTCCACTGAACAGCCGCAGATCGAGTCGTGCGCGTAGTTCTTGATCAGCTCGCGCCAGGCGTGGTGCAGGGAGTCGTGCGCCGACCGGCCGCCCGCCGTCGCGGTGGCGAGCGCGTCCAGCCGCTCGGCGACGCCCAGCGCGGCCTCGGTGCGCTCGTTGTGCCGCTTCATCGGGGTGCGGGTGGAGCCGATCCCGTCGAACACGTCGTGCTTGACCCCGTACCGGAGCTCGCCCGTCTCCACCCGCTCGGGCAGCGGGCGCTGCGCGACGAGCTCGGAGAACTCCTCGAGGCCGCCCAGGCGCAGCTCCGGCTCCACGGCGCGGTCCAGCGAGCGCACCATCTTTGCCACGCCGTGCTGCACGCGCAGGTGGTCGCCCCCGTTGAGCAGCAGCAGCACGCCCGTGGGCGCGCGGGAGCCGAGCCGGTCGAGCAGCTCGGGCAGCGAGTCGTAGCGCACCAGCGCGCCGTGGTGCAGCTGCATCGTGGCCGCGTCGTCGCTGAGCACCGCGCTGTTGGAGTAGCTCTCGTGCAGCCACTCGACGAGCACGCGCGACCCGTCGGGGGCCTGCCACCAGAACTGGCTGCCCGTCTCGTCGAGGTCCTGGGAGAACCCGCGCATCGCGTAGAACGTCGAGATGCCGAAGCCGCGCAGGATCTGCGGGAGCTGGTGGACGTGGCCGAAGGTGTCGGGCAGGTACCCCTCGCGCATGACCCAGCCGAACTCCCGCGACACCTGGCAGCCGATGAGGAAGTTGCGGACGAGGGACTCCCCCGAGACGTGGAACTCGTCGGGCTGGACGTAGCAGGGCCCGGGGCGCAGCCGCCCGGCCCGCACGAGCGCGGTGACCCGGTCGCGCTGCGACCGGCGGATCTCCAGGTAGTCCTCGAGGATCACGGCCTGGCCGTCGAGCAGGAAGACCGCGAGGTCCGGCTCGGCCTCCATCGTGTCGACCAGCTCGTCGAAGAACTGCACGAGCTGGAACCGCATCACCTCGAAGGGCGCGTACCACTCGCGGTCCCAGTGCACATGGGGGACGACGACGCCGACACGGTGCTGCGTCGGGCGCTCCTGGGCTGCGGCAGTGATGAGGACCTCCTGAAGCGACGTACGTCAACGATGACGGTCAACGTTGACGTAGTGCACACTCGCCGGGGTGACGTTGTCAAGGGACGGTGCTCGGGGTCGGCCCCTGCAGGCAGGCCCCACCCGGCCGACGATGAAGGACATCGCGGGCCGGGTCGGGGTGAGCGTCAAGAGCGTGTCCCGAGTGGTGAACGGCGAACCGGGGGTCTCGCCGGCCACCGCCGAGCGCATCCTCGAGGTCGCCCGCGAGCTCGGTTTCCGCCGCAACGACCTGGCGCGCAACCTCCGGCAGCAGGATCGGACCGGGACGATCGGTCTCGTCCTCCGACATTCCTCGACGCGCTTCCACGACCGGCTCGTGCAGGGCATCGAGGACGTCGCCGAGCACCACGGCGCGCTCGTCATCACCGCGGGCTCCCGCACCCCCGAGCGCGAACGCGCCACCCTGCTCGCCCTGTCCTCGCGCCGCCTCGACGGGCTGCTCGTCGTTCCCATCGGGGCCGACCACTCGTTCCTCGCCGCCGAGCAGGCCACCGGGATGCCGCTCGTGTTCGTCGACCGCCCGCCGCGCCACCTCGCCGCCGACGCGATCCTCGCCGACGACCACGGTGGCGCCCGGGCCGCCGTCGACCACCTCGTCCGGGGCGGGCATCGGCGCATCGCCGTCATCGGCGCGGGAGCCGATCTGCACACCGTCCGGGAGCGGGTCCGCGGCTACCGCAGCGCGCTGCGGGCTGCCGGTGTCGAGCCGGACGAGCGGCTCGTGCTGCTCGACCGCGAGGGGCGGGCCGCGGCCGAGCAGGCGGTCACCGACCTGCTCGCCGGCGCCGCTCCCCCTACCGCCCTGTTCACCACCAACAACGTCAGCACCATCGGCGCCACCGTCGCGCTGCGCCGCGCCGGCGCCGAGCGCCGCGTGGCGCTCGTCGGGTTCGACGACTTCGAGCTCGCCGATCTGCTCGATCCGCCCCTCACCGTGGTGGCGCACGACATCGTGGAGATGGGGCGCCGCGCGGCCGAGCAGCTGTTCCGCCGCATCGACGGCGACGACGCCCCGGCCCGGACCGATGTGCTCCCCACCCGGCTCATCCCACGCGGATCGGGCGAGATCCCCGCCTGACCCCGCCGATCGAGCCGGCGATCCCGGCCCCAGGCAGCACCTCGGTGGACAGCCGGGATCTGGGACCGCGGATCTGGTTGCCCGGCCGGCGTCACACGCCACCCGTCTGGTCGGCGCCGGGACGTGGGCCCGGGCGCAACCTGCCGGCGGCATGCAGCGGCACCCGCACGACGGACGCGGCGCACCCCGGGACGCGGCACAGCCCATGACCCGGGCTCCGGGTCGCCGGTGGCGAAGGTCCACTCGCACGGGTCGGCCCGGGTCGGGGACGAAGTACTGTTCGGGCACAAAGGTCGAGCTCGGGAGGACATGCTGGCGACGGCGGGAAGGTCGGGGAAGCGGCCGACGATCGTTGACGTGGCTCGTGCGGCGGGGGTGTCACCGACGACGGTGTCGCATTCGTTGAACGGCCGCGGCTATGTCGATCCGCGCACGCGGGAGCGGGTCGTCGCGGCGGCGCAGGAGCTGGGGTACCGGCCGAGCCTGCGGGCGCAGCGGCTCCGGGCCGGGTCGGCCCGGACGATCGGGCTGGTCTCGTCGATGCCGGTGGCGGTGGCCGGCGGTGCGTCGCGGCTGGGGTTCTTCATGGAGGTCGCCGCGGCAGCCGCCGAGGCGGCGTTGACGCACGGGTTCGCGATGGTGTTGGTGCCGCCGCTGGAGTCCACGCCGTCGCTGGCGCAGTTCGACATCGACGGCGCGATCGTGGTGGAGCCCGAGCAGGACGACGTGGCCACCGCTCAGCTGCGCGAGCTCGGCATCCCGGTGGTCAGCATCGGGCGCCAGCCGGGTGCCGAGGCCGAGGTGCCCTACGTCGACGCACAGGCGTCGCTGACCGGGCGTCTGCTGCTGGACCACCTGCACGACCAGGGCAGCCGGTCCATCGCGCTGCTGACCGGGGCCGGCCGCCGCCATTCGTACGTGGAGATGTCGGCGGTCTACGACGGGTTCGTGGCCGAGCGCGGGCTCGACGCCGTCGTGGCGCGGGTGGACGAACACGCCGGCGAGGACGGCGGGTACGCGGCGATGCGGACGTTGCTGCGGGACCACCCGGGGCTGGACGGCCTCTGCGCGCCGGTGGACGCGTTCGCCGTCGGAGCGGTCCGCGCGCTCGCCGAAGAGGGTCGGCGGGTTCCGGACGACGTCCGGGTCGTCACCCGGTACAGCGGGGTGCGGGCGCGCACCTGCCGGCCGCCACTGACCGCGGTCGACATGCACCTGGACGAGCTGTCCGCACTCGCTGTCGGCTTGCTGTTGGAGCGCCTGCGCGGCGACTCCTCGCGGCCCGCCGTGGCGGGGCCGCCCCCGGTGCTGATACCGCGCGAGTCCTCGATGCTGCCGACCCCGACCGGTTAGCCCTGCACGAGCACCACCACACCCGAGACCAGGGCGAACCCGAGCACGAGCGTCCGCATGACGGGGCCGTCGACGCGGTGGTGGACCGCGCGGCTCAGGAGCGCGCCGAGCCCGAGGGCGGGCACGAGCATCAGCGCGGTGCGGAGCTGCTCGCCGTCGACCTGCCCGGTGGCGGCCAGCAGTCCGAGGGAGATCACCTCGCCGACGAGGAAGCAGATCGCGATGGTGGAGCGCAGCTCCGGTGCCGGCCGGTGCTGGTAGACCAGCGCGAGTGGCGGGCCGCCGATCCCGGTGGCCGTCTCGGTGACGCCGGTGACGGCCCCGGCGGCGATCAGCGAGCGGCGGCCCGGCACGAAGGACGGGGCGAGCAGCGAGGCCAGCGCGGCGAGCACGGTGGACCCGCCGATCAGCAGGTTGAGCCCGCTGGCCGGCACCGCGAACAGGACCCACAGTCCCCCGGCGGTCCCGGCCACCCGTCCGGCCGTGATCCAGCTCGCGCCGCCGGTGTCCATCGCGTGGCGTTCGCGCCACGCGACGTAGCCGTTGAGCGGGATCATCAGCACGAGCAGCAGGACCGGGAGCAGGCGCGGTTCGATCAGCCCCACCACCGGTGCGACGATCAGGGCGAAGCCCAGCCCGGTGCTGCCCTGGACGAAGGCGGCCACGACGACCACGACCGCCGTGAGCAGGAGCAGGCCCGTGCTCACCCGGCGTCCCGTGCCGGTCGCGGCGAGCCATGGCGGCGCCGGTGTTCCACCGACGGCGGGTGCAGCCGCCGGATCGGGGCCGCGTCGACGACGTCGCGGGCCACCTTCGCCGCCTCCCGGACCAGCGCCTTGCCGTCCCAGTCCGGCGGCCACCCGCGCCACAGGCGCAGCCGACCGGCGACCACGACGGCGGTGATCTGGTCGCGGCCTGCGAGGCGCACCAGCTCCCAGGTCGGGTCCCGGGACGGCTGCATCTCGGGCACCTCGAGGTCGACGACGAGGAAGTCCGCCGCGTGCCCGACCGCGATCTCGCCGGTCGTCCCGCCGAGGCCGGCCGCGTCGGCGCCGCCGGCCGTGGCGTGGTGCAGCCAGGTCCAGCCCGCGCCGCAGGACGAGTCACCGGACTGCAGTCCGCTGGTCAGTCGCTGGGCCGTCTCGGCGGCGTCGAGGAGCCGGAACGCGTCGCCCCGCGTGGCGTCGGTGCCGATGCCGAACCGGATGCCGTGGGCGGCCATCGCCGTGGCGGGCGCGACCGCGTTCCCCTTCCACGCACTCGCGACCGGGTTGTAGCTGACCGCCGTGTCGGTGGCGGCGAGCAGTCGTACTTCCTGCGGGGTGAGCAGCGTGGCGTGTGCGGCGAGCACCTGCGGCCCGAGCGCTCCCACCTCGTGCAGGTGCTCGAGCGGCCGTACGCCTCGGCGTTCGATCGACCGCTCGACCGAGGCCAGGTGCTCGTTGACGTGGATCTGGAAGACGGTTCCCGCCTCCGCGCACAGCCGCGAGGCGTCGTGCAGGACCGGGTCGCTCCCGGCCTCGGGTACCGAGACCGCGAGCGAGGGGTGGATCAGCGGGTCGGCGTCGAACCGCGCGAGATGGTCCCGCGCCCGGCGCATCACGCCAACGCGATCGAGGGTGGCGCCGTCGGGGGCGACGTCGTTGCAGATGAGCCCGAGGACGCAGCGGATCCCGGCCTCGCGGGTCGCCGTGGCGAGCGGGGCGAGGTCGACGTCCGCGCGGGTTCCGGCCTCGCAGACGGTCGTGAACCCGCCGCGCAGCGACTCGAGCGCGGCGAGCTTCGCCGCGAGGTAGGCCGCGTCCTCGTCGAGGCTCTGTTCGAGCGGCACCCACACCCGCCGGAAGATCTCCGACGGTTCCCCGAAGGCCAGGGGCTTGCCGAAGCTCTGGGTCAGGTGGTGGTGCGTGTCGACGAAGCCCGGCATGAGCAGGTGGTCGTCGAGCCGGATCGGGGTGAGCTGCGGGTTCCGTGCGACCAGGTCGACCGCGCGGCCCACCTGGCGGAAGACCCCGTCGGACACCACGACGGCGTGCTCGCGGACCGGCCCCTCGGGCAGCAGCAGCATCTCGGGGAGCAGCAGGAGCTCGCCGGGGGCGGCGAGGGTCTCGGGGGAGAGTTCGGTGTGCATGGCTCCGTTCACTTCGACTCGTCGGGGGTCGCGTGCTCGGCGGCGGTCCGCGGTGCGGTGTCCTCCGCGGGGCGCCGCCGGAGGTGGTGGAAGAGGACGTTCATGCCGGCCGCGACGAAGGCACCCATGGCCACACCGCTGCCGAGCAGCATGCGTGCGGTGTCCGGGAACTGGTCGTACACGCCGGGTGCCAGGATGGGCAGCAACCCGGCGGCGAGCGCTGTCGCCGCGATCACGAGGTTGGCGTGGTCGGTGAAGTCCACACGGCGCAGCATCTGCACGCCGAGCACCGTGATGATCGCGAACACGATGAGGGCGGTGCCGCCGACGACCGCGTGCGGGATGCCGTTCATCAGGCGTCCGATCGGGCTGAACAGCCCGATGGCGATGAGCACCACACCCGCCGCGACCGTCACGAACCGGGTCCGGACGCCGGTGGCCCGGACGATCCCGATGTTCTCGCCGCTGGTGACCATGAGCGAGGTGCCGAAGAAGCCACCCAGCACGGACATGATCGCGTCACCACGGATGGTCCTGGGTGCGTCCCGGCGGGCGACGACGTCCTTCCCGACGATCTCGCCGTTGAGCACGGTCTGACCGGTTGCCTCGGCCATCGACGCGACGCTGAAGATCATCAGCGGAAGCGCCGCGAGGACGTTGAACTGCGGAGTCCCGAACGGCATCACCTGCGGCAGCGCGACGAGCGGCCCGTCGGCGGCACTGCTGAACTCGGCCGCCCCGGCGATCACCGCCATCACGGTGCCGGCGATCAGCCCGAGCATCACGGCCAGCTGGCGCAGCACCCCCGTCAGGACCCGGAAGAACAGCACCGTGAACGCGATCGTGCCCAGTGCGAGCATGATGTTCCCCGCGCCGGCGAAGTCCGGGCTGCCCGGCTGGCCGGTGACCAGCACCGCAGAGACCTTGATCAGGTTCACGCCGATGATGACGATCATCGTCCCGATGACGACCGTGGGGAAGTACTTCAGGAGCCGCGCGAAGACCGGGAGGACGACGAAGTAGAAGACGCCGGTGAGGATCACCGCGCCCGAGGCGGTGGGCAGCCCGTGTTCCTTCGCGATCATCAGGAACAGCACGACGGGCGCGCCCCCGGGCAGCATGACGAACGGCAACCGGGCGCCGAGCTTCCACGGTCCGAACGACTGCAGCAACGTTCCCAGACCGCTGAGGACGAAGGTCGCGCTCATCAGGTTGGCGGTGAGCTCCGCCGACAGGCCGAGCGCCGAGCTGACCAGGAACACCGACGAGATCGGTGCGGCGGCCATGACCAGGACGTGTTGCACACCCAGCGGCAGCAGGCGACGTAGCGGCAGGATCTCGTCGACGGGATGACGGGTACACGGTGTGGACATTGCCGAGCTCCTCTGTGGCTCGGAGGGCGACGTGGAGCACGCCGGTGCAGCGCGCGGTCGCCGGGGCCGGACAGGACGGTCCGCAGAGACGTCTTCTGCTCGTGCAGGGGGTGGCCGCAGGGCGCACGGTGGTGGCCGACGACTGCATCCCAAATCGTTTTGGGAACTGTGACCGACGGCACGAAGCCTGTCAAGGGCCCTCCGAGCGGCGGAGGCGATCCGGGAACGCCGGGCGGGCCGAGCCGGCGCGTCGGAAGGGTTGACCCCGGCGGCAGCGTGGGGTGACCCCTCGGCGCCGGGAGGGTCGACCTCCGGTGCGGTATGGGCGGCCCCATTCCCGGAAAGGACCTCCGGCCGGATCCTGGGTCATGGGAAAAGACGGTTCATCGCCTCGGAGGAAGGAACCACCACCATGACCGCGTCGATCCCGCCGACCAACTCCTCCCGCCCGGGGGCTTATTCACAAGTCTGAATGGTGACTGCTCTTCGTGACATGAGGGGTACGTCGAGCACTTGATCACGAGTCGGTCTCAATTCGTGCTTGACCGCGTGTCGCGCGAGATGCGCAACAGCTC